>CAYPBU010000100.1:0-6186 GCA_964409045.1 uncultured Anaerolineaceae bacterium
CCCATCTACACCGCTGAAATGACCCAGGAAGAAAAATACGTTGCTGCCGAACAAGCTGCCTTAGCATACCTTGAAGCTGCTGGCTTCACTGTTGCTGGCGGCAAAGTGACTGCTGCACCCGAAGGCGCCAAGACCTCCTACGAACTGATCGTTCCTGGTGGCGGTACTGGCGACCATCCTGCGTTTGCCATCATCACTGGTGCCCGCGACTCCCTTGCCAACATTGGCATGGAACTCAAGATCAACGATCCTGCGGATGCGAACATCCTCTGGGACGCACTCGATTCCGGTCAGCAGGAACTCTGGACTGCAGCTTGGGGCTCCACTATCGACCCCGATATGTACCAGGTTTACTACAGCACCAATATTGTTGGTGTGGAAGGCTCTTCTGAGTCCAACCACTATCACATTCAGGATCCCGAACTCGATCAGCTGATTATGGATGCCCGCAAGAGCGACGATCAGAACTTCCGCAAGGCTATCTACAAGGAAGCCCTTGAGAAGATCATTGACTGGGCTGTCGAAATCCCGACCTACCAGCGCAAGAACGTCATCATCTTCAGCACCGAGCGCATCAATATCGAATCCCTGACCCCCGATATCACCACCTTCTGGGGCTGGCTGAACGATATCGAACTCGTCGAGATGAACTAGTAACGAGGTTTTAGACCAATAATGGTAAAAGTGAGCCCACCGATTTGGGTGGGCTCACTTTGTAAACTCACCTGATTATGACGCCAAACTATGCAGTAGAGTGAGGAAAAGGCATGCGAAATTTTATTTTAAGGAGAGTGTTTCTGGGTTTATTTATTATCGTGTTCGGCGCGTTAGCCGTTTACACGGTTATTCGGAGTTTACCGACCTCATATGTGGAAACTATTGCCCGGCAAAGAGCTTCAAACCCGTTGAGCACCAAAAGCTACCAAGAATGGTTGGATCAGCTTAATGAAGTCTATGGATTAAACGAACCGATTATTCCTGGTTTTTTTGGTTGGGCAGGTAATGCAATCAGGGGAGATTTTGGCGAGTCCTGGCATTATGGCGTGCCAGTCACCCAGAAGTTCAATGAAGTCATCAGTATTTCTCTCGTAGTTAATGCCATTACGTTATTAGTAGAGGTAGGAATAGCAATTCCTTTGGGTATTATGGCAGCAAGAAAACAGTATTCTGTGACGGATTATGCCATCACACTCTTTGCTTTAATGGGTATCTCTCTGCCCACTTTCTTTCTTGCCACAATCCTCAAATACGTTTTTGCAATTAAGTTAGGCTGGTTCCCACTTTACGGGCTTACCGGCCGATTCTATACAACGATGGCGCCTTTACAGCAAGTGCTAGATAAAGGCTACCACATGATTTTGCCAATTGTGACGCTGATGATGCTTTCTGTGGGCGGCCTGATGCGTTATACCCGTACGAATATGCTGGAAGTTCTAAACTCGGATTACATTCGAACCGCGCGTGCTAAAGGGTTGCCTGAGAAGGTCGTGATCAACAAGCATGCCTTCCGCAACACCTTGATCCCGTTAGTAACTACACTGAGCGGTATTCTTCCGAGCATGTTCACTGGCTCACAGATCACTGAAACGATGTACCAGATCCCTGGTATTGGCTACATTGCATACCAGGCGATGATCCGGGGTGATATTCCCTTCGCGATGTTTTACCTGACCTTTATCCTGATCCTTACCCAGGTCAGCCTGCTTGTTGCCGACATTATGTACGCGGTTGTAGATCCGCGCATCAGAGTGAATTAGGAGATTTGGACTATGAGTGACTTAGAAAAATCAACAGAGACACCAGAACCAATTCAACCAGTTCGTACACCCCAACTCGCTTTGGATGATCAGCGCCGTATCAAGGTGCTCTCACCTGGAATGTTGGTGGCAAAACGATTCTTACGCAACAGGCTGGCGCTTGTGGGTCTGGTAATCCTTGTATTCATGTTTATTTTTTCCTTCCTGGGTCCCATCCTTTCGCCTTACACACAGACCGAGGTCTTCTATACTAAGAACGAGATTGCCAAAGATTATGCTGGCGCAATCATCAACACAGAATTACGTTATGTAGTTGCTGACGATCAGGATTTTGGCGCGCTGGCGCGTGCGAATTTTTTGCTGGCATATGGTAAGCAGCAGCCAACCTTCACTTCAGGTAATGTGGATTATACCTACACTGAAGAAGCAGAGGGAACATTCCGAATTTTGCAGCTGAAACCAGTAGCTGAAGATTTATTGGGGCAATTGATCCTTGCAGGAGATGGGGTACTTCCCGAAGGACTCGAGAAAGCCTATCTTGCTGCCAAAGCAGCCAAACAGACTACGTTTGAGATGAATGGTGAAACCTACCACATCACAACGAAGGGCAGAAAGACCTTTATCTCAACCGAACAGAATGTGGCGCTTGCGTCGCTCGCAATTTACGATGCTTATAACGTGGAAGATTCCCCAATTGTAGATTCTTATCCGTTCCGGTTCGCAAGTTTCACCGCCATCAAAGACAATAAAACTGAATTTGAGGTGAATGGGAAATCTTATAACATTGCTTATGGCGAAGGATCCAATACCATCTCACTGCCTGATGGAAAAACTTTTGCTGAGGTTTCCACGATTATTGTAAATCCACTGGATCAAAGAGAGTTCCTGCCGGTTGAATTCAAAACCTTGGTCCGCCAGGCTATTACCGATCGGACTAGCAAGTTTGATTTCGATGGTATTGAATACACCGTTGTTCGTGTAAACACCAATTTCTACATCAAACGTGAGACTACCAGCACGGTGATCAAGATGTTCGAATTCCCAACCGGGCAACACCCTGTGGGGACTGACAACAACGGCATGGATCAAATGACCCGCCTTATGTATGGTGGTCGTGTTTCTTTGTTGGTTGGTTTTGTTGTGGTCCTTCTCGAGACAGTCTTGGGCGTCATTATCGGCGGTATATCAGGATATTTCAGCGGTAACGTCGACACGGCAATAATGCGTTTTGTCGACCTTTTTAACAGTATTCCGTATTTCCCAATGATCATCATCTTCGGCTCGGTTATGGATACCCTGGAAGTGACGCCTATGGCGCGCCTGTTTATCCTGATGGCTATCCTGGGTCTGATGGGCTGGACTGGAATCGCCCGCTTGGTTCGCGGTCAGATTTTGTCGCTGCGTGAGCAAGACTTTATGGTCGCAACGGAAGCCACCGGCATCCGCACCAGCCGCAAGATCTTCCGCCATCTGGTGCCAAACGTGATGCCATTGCTGATCGTGATTGCCACAGGCAGCCTTGGTGGTGTCATCATCTTTGAGGCGACCCTCGGCTTCCTGGGATTGGGCATCAAGTACCCCTTGGCATCCTGGGGCAGCATCATCAATATTGCTTCGGACCCGTATGTGATGACCACCTACTGGTTTATCTGGTTACCAGCAGGTTTGCTGATTCTGCTGACCGTGTTGGGCTTCAACTTTGTTGGTGACGGCTTGCGCGATGCTTACGATCCGAAGATGAAACGATAGGAACAGCCATGACTGAAGAAAAAGAATTAGTACAAATTGAGACTCCTGAGGTCGAAGAGATTCAGATCACTGAGAGCATTCATCTGACTGCGCGTGAGTCTGCGCGCATCTCACGTGAGAACCGCAGGATCACCAACGAGATCGAAAAGAAACGCAATCGCAAAAATGTCTCGCCAAGCGAGTATACCGCTGTGATGCGTGACCCAAACAATGTGGTTGAATTTGACAATGTTCACACGTTTTTCTTTACTGATATCGGTACTGTAAAAGCGGTGGACGGCGTCACTTTCGATATTCCAAAGGGCAAGACCGTCGGCGTTGTGGGAGAATCTGGCTGTGGCAAGTCAGTGACAGCGCTTTCTCTGATGCAGCTCGTGCAGCGACCCCAGGGGCAGACCGTTGAAGGCGAAATTCGCTTCAATGGCGATACCATGGTATATGACATTGTGAAGACCCCTACTGATCAGATGGAAAAGATTCGTGGAGCTCAGATTTCCATGATTTTCCAGGAACCGATGACCAGCCTGAATCCGGTCTTCAAAGCCGGTTTTCAGATTGATGAAGTCATCGAATTACACAACCCTGAAATGACCAAAGAAGAAATTAAAGCGCTTTCGCTGAAAATGATCGACATGGTCGGCATCGCCAATCAGGAAGGTGTCTACAATATGTATCCGCACGAACTCTCGGGCGGAATGCGCCAACGCATTATGATTGCTATGGCGCTGGCCTGCAATCCCAGCTTGATTATTGCGGACGAGCCTACAACAGCGCTGGATGTTACCATCCAGGCTCAGATTCTTGACCTGCTGCGTACGCTAAAGGACAAGATCAATTCCAGCATCATGCTCATCACCCACGACCTTGGTGTTGTGGCTGAGATGGCAGATTTTGTGGTGGTTATGTATGCCGGGAGAATCATCGAGAAGGGCACGGCGGACGAAGTCTTCAACCACCCCAGCCATCCTTACACGGTTGGTCTGATGGCATCCAAGCCGGTTATTAACAAGCATGTTGATCGACTGTATAACATTCCCGGCAATGTTCCTAACCCGATCAATATGCCGGACTACTGCTACTTCAGAGATCGCTGCGCCAAGCGCATGCCAATTTGCGACGGCGAGTATCCCCGCGAATTCTACCTAACTAAATCCCACATGGCAGCATGCTATCTATATGCAGACGCAGAGGAAAAGGCCTGATATGGAAAAAAATATGACAAGTAACAACTCAATTAGCAATGCTCGCAATATTGTTGAGGTGAAGAACCTCAAACAGTATTTCCCGATCAAGGCTGGGTTGATGCAGCGCGTAGTGGGGTATGTGAAAGCCGTGGATGATATCAGTTTCAAGATCGAACGCGGTAAAACGATGGGTCTGGTCGGCGAATCTGGCTGCGGTAAGACCACCGTTGGCAAGACTTTGCTTCGTCTGATAAAACCGACCGGCGGTCATGTGATATTTGACGGTCAGGATATCATGAAGTTGGATGGCAAAGAAATGCGCGCTCTGCGACCCCGGATGCAAATGATCTTCCAGGATCCTTACTCCAGCTTGAGTCCGCGTATGCCTGTCAGCGAGATCATCGGAGAAGCAGTTCGCGAGCATAATATTGTTCCGGAAGCAGAATTCGATGACTATATCGATGATGTTATGCGTTCTTGCGGCTTACAGCCTTATCAGAAAGACCGCTATCCGCACGAATTCTCTGGCGGTCAACGTCAACGTATTTGTGTGGCACGCTCTTTGGCATTGAAGCCTGATTTTGTGGTTTGCGACGAACCTGTATCGGCGCTGGATGTTTCGATCCAGGCTCAAATTATCAACTTGCTGGAAGATTTACAGAACCAACGTGAAATGGCATACCTGTTCATTTCACATGATCTTTCGGTTGTCCAACACATTTCCGACTACGTCGGCGTCATGTACCTGGGCGACTTGGTGGAATATGGCGAGAAGAAGCTAATATTTGAAAATCCGCTGCACCCCTATACCCAGGCTTTGTTGAGCGCAGTACCCGTGCCGGACCCGAACTACAAGATGAAGCGGATTATTCTTGAGGGCAGCATTCCCTCCCCCGCGAATCCGCCATCAGGCTGTAAGTTCCACACCCGCTGCCGATTTGCGATGCCCATCTGCAAGACCGATGCCCCTCAAACTCGTGAAATTGAGCCCGGACATGTGGTTGTTTGTCATCTTTACAATGAGCAAGGAACCTTAGTTGAGGAAAATTCAGAAAAAGCAATTTGATGACGACGACGGTCGTACTATCGTCAGCATGGATGTTGACGGCATGCCCTGGTATGATCGGCGCCATGATTTTGCCAAGAAACCAGAGCATATCTCCAGCCAGCCCTCGCCTTATGGCTCAGGGATGACAGACCGGGAGGTGAGATTGTACACCTGGGGTGCTCTCAAAGCTGGGTTGTTGATTGCATCGGTGTTTATCTTGACCTGGACTTTGCTGATACTCTTTCTGACCAAGGTTGTTTTCAGGTAGAAAACTGATGAAATGCCGCCCGGAAACGGGCGGTTTTTTTTGGAGGCAGGTGAACCTTCGAAGATCACCTTTCCCCAAAATTCGATTAGAATTGACAGTCAGCCAATTGTTTGCAGTCTTTGAAATGTATGCTAAAATATTGGCTGCGTTGGGGCATGGTGCAATGGCAGCACATCGGAC
>CAYPBU010000101.1:0-6124 GCA_964409045.1 uncultured Anaerolineaceae bacterium
TTAATACATGTTATCGGCAATATGGTAACAAAAGTGGCATTTCGTTTACATATCAGTCTTCAAATGGTAAAGAATTGGCATTTTCTTTACATAACCAGTGGCTCATGTAAAGAAATGGGAGAATCATTGACATGATGAAGTCATTTGCTGCTCGTCAGCGAAATGGTACCAAAAGTGGCATTTCGTACCCATCTCAACCCGGTTATCTACCCGAAAAGGGTGAATCATGTACATTATAGCGATCTTATGGATTACTCAATCAGCAAACCAAATAACGAGTGGTGGAGATCTGCAACCACGCATTCGCCAGAATTTGAAGGGGATTGGATATGAGTTCTGATAACAGAGAATTACTAAAACTCAAAGAGTTCGCTGAGCTTATAAACCAGACTTATCAGCCAAGTTCTGACAAAAATCTCAACTATATTGGCCTCGAACACATTGAGCAACAAACTTTAAGGCTTAATGGAATTGGAAATTCATCTGATGTTATAAGCCAAAAACATAAGTTTAAAGCCGGGGATATCCTATTCGGAAAATTAAGACCATATTTTCGGAAGGTTGTAAGACCATCATTTGATGGAGTTTGTTCAACGGATATTTGGGTTGTTAGGGCAAAACCAGGATTTGATCAAAGTTTTCTTTTCTACTTTTTGGCAAATCAAAACTTCATTGATGCATGCAATAGTAGCAGTTCAGGAACTCGAATGCCTCGTGCTGATTGGAATCATCTTTCTGAAACATTATGGGAATTACCATCTTTACCAAAGCAAAAGAGTATTGCAAAAATCCTTTCAGCGCTTGATGACAAGATTGAGCTCAACCGCCAGACCAACGCCACCCTCGAAGCCATCGCCCAGGCAATTTTTAAGGAATGGTTTGTCGACTTCAACTACCCCGGCGCCACCGGCGAGATGGTCGATAGCGAACTGGGTCCAATCCCAAAGGGGTGGAGTGTTGACAACTTGGGTGGATTTGCTACACTGAGCTCAGGAAAGGGACTAAAGCGCACCGAATTTACCGACGAAGGTTATCCTGTACTTGGTGCAAATGGTCAAATTGGATTCACCAATCATTACTTACTTGATGATGAAGTAATACTAACAGGTCGAGTTGGTACGCTTGGGACTTTACAGTTAATTAACAAGAAGGTATGGATTTCAGATAACGTCCTAGTTATCACTCCAAAAGAAGAGTGCTACTACCACTACTTGTTCTTTTGGTTGAAAACTATTGATTTTCAAAATCTGAATCGTGGCAGCACCCAACCATTAATCACAAAAACTGATTTGCTTCGTCTCTCAATATCACAGCCCGATGTAAACATCCTTATTGAGTATGATCGGATATGCAGGGGCTTGTTCACACTATTAGAAAACAACAGTAATGAATCTGGATTACTATCTGAGATTAGAGATCATCTGTTGCCAAAGTTGATGAGCGGAGAAATTGAGTTATAAAAAGGCAACTATGGCAAAGGAAATGGAACTACCGCTAGACCAGGCTTGGAAAAACTGGGAGGCTTGTCTAAACGGAAACGATCCAAACTCAATATTTCAACAAATAACTACTATGATTTGGGATACAGGGATCTTCCGTATTATTCTTGCCGCTCGTCAGTCAGAACTCAAAAAGAACCCACAAGCTCCAGAATTAAATGACGCATTGCACTCCTTTATTGATAGAAATTATTTCCAATCTCAAAGTGTAATTATCAGACGAATAACTGACGAATCATTTCCTCTATCGGGAATAAAGGGAGTTTATTCCTTACATGCATTAATCAAAGACATAAAGTCTTACAGAAATGAGCTCACTCGAAAAACATTCTTCGAACTCAAGAGCATGCCATACGATTATGAAGAGCTTAGAAGGAGAGAAGAAGAGTATTGCCTTAGTCAAACTCCAGGAAAAGGCTTTTTTATACCTCCAGAACTTCAATGGCATCCAATTGAGGAAGCCCATTGTACATTTGACAGACTTGCAGGTGTGACTGCACACAATAAAAACCCGAGTGATCAAGTTGACAGCAACGTATTTTGTAGACTTCGGGATCGTCTATCAGTATGTACGGAAATTTCTTCATATGTGGATAAATTTGTTGCCCATTCTTCAACACCCGATAGTCGATTTATTCAGAATTACAACGAAACGACAATTACCTTAAATCATATTTGGGAAGCCCATCGAGCAATTTTCGAAGTCGCCAATTTTCTATCATCAACTTTGTTCGATAAAGAACATATGGCCTTGGCAATTGAAATTCCAAGCTTCTATATGTTTTGGGATAAGCCATTAATTGAACATGGTGAATTGGATTTAATACGAAACACGTTCGAAAATTATCAGAAAGAAACCGAAACCTGGCGGACAGAAGGTATTGATGATATCTGGAACGAAATTGAGGGAAAATAACCAATGGGGCGTATGGCCATACGCCCCTACGGAGAATAAAATTCACACATGAATCCTCTCAACGATAAAACCTCCGATCTCCATCACCGCCGTTCCATCCGTTTGAAAGAATACGATTATTCCCAACCTGGCGCATATTTCATCACCATTTGCACGCACCAACGGGAGCATCTCTTCGGGGAGATTGTGGATGGGGTCATGCAAATAAATGAATTTGGGCAAATTGCCCAGGAAGAATGGCAGAAAACCGCTCTGATCCGGGGTGAAATTGAATTGGATGAATTTGTGATCATGCCGAACCATTTTCACGGCATCATTTGGATTGTGGACGGTAGGGGCACGGCGCGCCGTGCCCCTACGACGCGCCGTGCCCCTACGGGTGGGTTAAGGGAAACCTCCGCCGATTTCACGCCAACCCATGAACAATTTGGAAAACCGGTTGTTGGATCGATCCCAACCATTGTTCGCGCCTTCAAATCCGCTGTATCCCGGCGCATCAACCTTGCCTGCTGCACACCTGGCAAACCCGTCTGGCAACGGAATTACTGGGAGCACATCATCCGTGATGAGCAGGATTTACATAATGCCCAAGCTTATATTCTAAACAACCCAATCCAATGGGAAAACGATGAATTGAATTCAAGGGGAATAACATGATCCTTTACGAATCCGAAATTGAACAGGTCACACTCGAACTGCTGCGCGACGAGAGCGGCTACAACCTGGCATATGGACCTGACCTGCTCGAAGGGCTTGCCCCGGAACGGGTTTACAACGAGGTTATCCTGAAGGGGCGTCTGAAGGCCGCCATTGACCGCCTCAACCCCGACATCCCGATCTCTGCCCGAGAGGAAGCCTTCAAGAAAGTGCTGCGAACTGAAAGCCTGACGCTGATCGACAATAACCAGGCCTTCCACCGCTACCTAAGCGAGGGGGTGGATGTGAAATTTGGGATTGGAGAGGGCAAGAGCCGCACGGATAAGGTCTGGCTGATCGACTTTGACAACCCCGAGAATAACGACTTTTTGGTGGTAAACCAGGTAACGGTGGTTGAAAACAACGTCAACAAACGTCCCGATATCGTCATCTTCATTAACGGTCTGCCATTGGTGGTGATCGAACTCAAAAACGCCGCCGATGAAAAAGCCGATCTTCAAGCGGCTTACCGGCAACTGCAGACCTACCACCAGCAAATTCCTTCCCTGTTCAAATACGCCGCCTTTGAAGTGATCAGCGATGGCTGGTTTGCCAAAGCCGGCACGCTCACCAGTGATTATTCGCGCTTCATGGAATGGAAAAGCGTGGATGGCGTCCGGGTCGTGGATTCCAAGCACGAGGCGGAGCTTGAGCCTTTGGTGAGAGGACTGCTGAACAAGCGCACGCTTTTGGATGTGATCCGGCACTTCATCGTTTTCGAGAATTCCAAAGAAAGAACCCTCAAGAAGATCGCCGCCTATCACCAGTACTTCGCGGTCAACAAAGCCATTCGCTCCACTTTGCGCGCTTCCGCTGAGCAGACTTCGCATTTTGTGGCAGAGCACCCCGCGGTGTATGGCTTGCCCAACGCCGAAGATCAACCCAAAGGCGACCGACGCGCCGGCGTGATCTGGCATACCCAGGGCAGTGGCAAGAGCCTCTCGATGGTGTTTTATGTCGGCAAGCTGGTATTGGCGCAAGAGATGAACAACCCGACCTTCGTGGTACTGACGGACCGCAACGACCTGGACCAGCAGCTTTTTGAAACCTTCGGCAACTGCCAGCAGTTGCTGCGCCAAACCCCGGTGCAAGCCAACAGCCGGGAAGGCCTAAGACGCTTGCTCTCGGTTGCTTCGGGTGGGATCGTCTTCACTACTATTCAGAAGTTCTTCCCTGAAGAAAACGGCAGGGTCTACTCCGCGTTAACGGACCGGCGTAACGTGGTGGTGATCGCGGATGAAGCCCACCGCAGCCAGTATGATTTTATTGATGGCTTTGCCCGCCACATGCGCGACGCCCTGCCAAACGCTTCGTTCATTGGCTTCACCGGTACGCCCATCGAACTGACTGATCGAAGCACCCAGGCGGTTTTTGGGAACTACGTGGACGTGTATGACATCCAGCAGGCGGTTGAAGATGGCGCAACCGTGCCGATCTATTATGAAAGCCGGCTTGCAAAAATCGCGCTTTCCGAAGAAGACCAGAATACCCTCGATGAACGCGTGGAAGAGATCACCGAAGATGAAGAACTGACCGACAGGCAAAAACGCTTTGCCCGCTGGACTGGAAAAGAAGCCGTTGTGGGCAGCAAGGACCGCCTGAAGCAAGTTGCAGCGGATATCATCCACCACTTCGAACAGCGCACCTCTGCCGCGGAAGGCAAGGGCATGATCGTCTGCATGAGCCGACGAATTTGCGTGGCGCTGCATGATGAGATCATCAGGCTTCGCCCGGATTGGTACAGCCCGGATGACGACAAAGGCGCGATCAAGATCGTGATGACCGGTTCTTCAAGTGACCCGCTGGACTGGCAGGAACACATCCGCAATAAAGAACGACGTAAGCTGATCGGCAACAGGCTGAAGGACCCCAATAATGACTTGAAGTTGCTGATTGTGCGGGACATGTTCCTGACCGGTTTTGACGCCCCCTGCCTGCACACGATGTATATCGACAAACCCATGAATGGGCATACCCTGATGCAAGCAATCGCCCGGGTGAACCGTGTGTATGGAGATAAAGAAGGCGGCTTGATTGTCGACTACATCGGCATTGCCCAGGACCTCAAGCAGGCTTTGCTCATCTACGCAGCCAGCCAGGGTAAGGGACAGATTGCGATTGACCAGGAAGAGGCTGTTGCCAAGATGCTCGAGTATTACGAGATCGTGGTGAATATGTTTGGGCGTTTTGATTACAAGCGCTACTTCAGCCTGGAACCGAAATACAAACTCAACTTCATCCTGGATGCTGCCAACTACCTGTTGGGTTTGCCTGAAATCAAGCAAGGGAAAACCACTCGCAACGGAAAAGAACGTTTCAAAGATAACGTCGTCAAATTGCAAAAGGCTTTCGGTTTGGCAGTTCCCCACCCCAAGGCAATCGAGATCCGAGACGATTTGGCGTTCTTCCAGGCGATCAAAGCCCGCTTTGGCAAGTTTGATGACAGCGTAAGAATACGCACCAATGAAGAGATCGAAACCGCTATCCGGCAGATCATCAATGACGCGATCGTGTCCAGTGAAGTTATCGATGTTTTTGATGCAGCTGGCATTAAACGACCTGACATTTCAATTCTCTCGGACGAGTTTTTGGCCGACCTGGCTGGAATGGAGCGTAAGAATCTGGCATTGGAATTGCTAAGACGCTTGTTGAATGACGAGATCAAGATCCGTGGACAGATGAACATGGTGCAGGGGCGAAAATTCTCCGAGATGCTGGCTGAAGCCATCAAGCGCTATCAGAACGGGTTAATTGATTCGGCTAAGGTCATGGAAGAGTTAATCCAATTGGCAAAAGATATCCGAGCCGCGGACGAGCGTGGAGAAAAGCTAAACCTACGCAAGGATGAGCTGGCTTTCTATGACGCGCTGGCAGACAACCCGAACGCTGAGAGCTTGCTTGGAGACCAGATCCTGAAACAAATCGCGCATGAACTGACGGAAAGCGTACGCAAAAACACTTCGATTGACTGGCAGTACAAACAGAGTGTCCAGGCGAAATTGCGCGTGATGGT
>CAYPBU010000102.1:0-5988 GCA_964409045.1 uncultured Anaerolineaceae bacterium
GATCTGCCGTGTCTCTTTATTCTATATCCCTTGCTTGGGTATCATACTAATGACTTGAGTCGCCAGGTAGGTTGGCGTCACAGGACCTCACCCTTTATCGACATTGAGAAAGCCAACCCACCAAAATATGCTTACCTGTACCAAGGTGGGTAGGCTTTAACATAGTGGCTTTTATGTATGCTTCATGACGCCAACCCACCCTACCTGGGCTTATAGTTCGCACCCTAATTCAAGTAAATCACCCCAAGGGCATAGCCAAGCTTGGAAGGGTCTCGCGATGCCGCCCGCTGCAGGCTTGTCTGCTGGGGAAAATCTGCTTTCCGCCGGTAGTGCCTGCCAAAGATTCTTTCCACGGCTTGCATCTTATCTCCCGTTTCACTGACCACTTCGAAATTCTGAGCGAATTGCAAAATCCGGCTGCCAGATGGCAACAGGTCTTTCAATCCCGAGTGCAATAACCATGAGTAACACACCATCGCCCTGAAATGTGTCTGTGGAAATGTGTTTGCAAAAAACTGTCTTGCCATTTGGATGGACTCCGCCACGCACTCCTGTGCCAGGTCCGCCCCGCTTTGGATATGCATGTTCAGCACGGGTGTCCCTGCTGGCAGCCTGAGTTTCTGCGCCTCGCTAATCCCAAAAAACGGACTGCCATTCTCGTGAGTTTCGAGGTAAAACATCTTAGTCGGCTGGTACTGCAGCACGCCCAGCTTGAAGATCTGCGCGCTTGCCAGGTGCCGCAGCCAAATGCAATCCGCGCTGCTCAGCCCGACCTTGCCGGTCTTTTGGAAAAACAAACGCTGTCTCAAAGTGATATCGCTGAAGGTATCCGCGATGATTTCCGGAGAGACACCAAGAGCCTCATACTTCCCCCGAATCTCTGCCAGCATCCAGATGATGACTGCCAGCCTCCCCAGGGGATGCAAGCTGCAAATTGGGAAGTTGAACGTATCGTTTTCATACGCCCAGTCAGAACGTTCAGCCATCCGCTTAAAGTGCCGCGTGGCATAACCGGCAACCAAAGCCTGAGCTTCCTCACCCAAACCAAGGCTTGTCAATTCTCGAAGGAAAGATAATGGAAGATTAGCCATGCGATTTACGAACTGACCAACTGGTCAGATTTTGCAATATTTTCAGCCCTTTTGGGCAAGTTTGCTCTTAATGCGCCGCATGATCGCACCGGCTTCAGGGACCTTCAACAGCCACATCATCACACCGTAAGCCAAAACCCCCAACACCAAGCCCATAGCTAGAACCAGGAATTTATTCAAATCCCCGAAAAGTCTCATCCACGCGAACAAAGCCAAACCCATCACGGTGCTGGCTGCCAGAGCTGAACCTCCCGCCCGTAGGATTTCCTTGCCGCCCACACCGTTCAATCGCCGGCGCATGATCATCATCAGAGCCAGGCTTTCCACTGCGGTGGCCGTAGTGTTCGCCAGTGCCAGCCCCCCGATTGGCAGCCAGCCAATTTGGCTGAACAGGCGTGAGAAAACGAATGAAAGCAGAATGTTACCGGTCATTGCCGCGACGCCCACAAACACCGGGGTTTTAGTGTCGTGCATGGCATAAAACGCGCGGCTGAGCACCTCCACCAGGCTGTGCCCCGTAAGCCCAAGCGCGTACCAAAGCAGCGCCCAGGCAACCATCTGGGTGGAAGTGGCGTCGAAACTGCCGCGTTCGTACAAGACCCGCACCAGCGGCACACGCAGCAAGACCAGCCCAATAGTCGCAGGCAGCGCCAGCAAAAGCATCACGCGAACAATACTTGAGAGTGTTTGGCGAAAATCGTCTGATTTTCCCAGCTCCACCTGCGCCGAGAGCGTCGGCAGTGAGGCAGTACCAGCTGACTGAGCAATCGCCGCTTGGGGCATGAGCATTAGCGTAAATGCCCAGGTGAGCGCGCTTGCCGACCCTGCCCCGAGGGAAAGGCTGATGATGGTGTTTGCCACGAAATTTAGCTGCACAACGCCCGCTCCAAAGATCCGGGGCAGCATCAAACGCAGCACTTTACGCACCGGTTCATCCCTGAAACCCGCTGCCAGCTGATACTTGCGGGCAGGCAGGCGGAACAGCGCCGGCAATTGCAGCAATAAATGCCCGGTTGCACCTATCACGGTGCCAATCGCCAGGCGGTCAACCCCCCAGGATGCTGGCAGCAGCCAGACCCCAAGGATGATGCCCAAAGAATAAGCTGCTGGCGCGAGCGCCGGCCACAGGAAAACCTGGTGCGCGTTGAGCATGCCCATCACCAACCCACTGATCCCAAAAATGATTACCGTTGGCAGCATGATGCGCAGCAGGTGTGCCGTCTCTGCCACCTGTACCGCGCTCGAATCTGGCACCAGCGCGAACAATCCGCGTTCCACCAAAAACGGCGCAAAGATCCACATCAGGGTGGAAACCAAGATCAGCACGATCAGAACCGAGTTGACCACCCCTGAAGCCAGCCTCCATGCGCCTTTGAGATCTTTGCGGGTCAGATAGCCGGTGAACATCGGGATGAATGCCGAGCCCAGAGCCCCTCCAGCAGTCAGGTTGAACAGCAGCTCTGTCACCCGGTTGGCAGCATTGAAGGAATCAAGCGAAACGCTGGTGCCAAAAGCGTTTGAGACCACTACTCCCCGCAACACACCAACCAGGGTGCTGAGCAGATAAGCAATCATCACGATCCCAGCAGCGCGGGCGATCTGCCGCCCTGCCTGCACAGTCCCGGACTCGCCTGGGTCTACCCGCTTTTGGAGTTCTTCAGGATTAGTCACGTCCTGAGTCCTCATTTTCTTGTTTTTTGAAAGCCACTTTAGCAGCTTCCCACAATTGGTCCATTTCTTCAAAGCTTAGCTGGTCGACGGTTTTGCCCTCCTCCGCGGCGCTCTGCTCAATGAAAGCAAAACGCTTGCGGAAGCGCAAATTTGTTTCGCGCAGGGCAATTTCGGGGTCAATTTTCAACCACCGCACCAGGTTAACCACCGCAAAGAGTACGTCCCCGGCTTCAGACTGCCGCTCTTCGTCGGTTTGGGCATCGCGCAATTCGCCCAATTCCTCGTGCACCTTGGCAATGACCGGTTCGATCGTATGCCAGTCAAAGCCCACCCGCTTCGCCCTTTTCTGGATTTGATCTGCCTGCGAAAGCGCGGGAAGGCTGAGCGGGATGCCATCCAGCATGCCCTTCTGGGTCTCGCCATTGGTTTTGCGTTCTTCAGCCTTGATTTTCTCCCAGTTTGTGAGCACGTTATCCACCGATTTTGCATCCACGTCCGAAAAAACGTGTGGATGGCGCCGGATCAGCTTGGCATTAATCCCCTGCAAAACTTCACTCATGATGAAGTCTTCGTCCTCGGTGGCTATTTGGGCGTGCAAACCGATTTGCAGCAACAGGTCGCCCAATTCCTCGCGCAAGTGCTGGCTATCCTCCTGGTCCAGGGCTTCCAGGACCTCATAGGCTTCCTCCAACAGGTAGGGGCGCAAGCTTAGATGGGTCTGCTCACGGTCCCAGGGGCAGCCGTCATGGCGGCGTAAGCGCGCGATGATTTGCTGGAAATCTTCAAACGATGCGCCCTGACCTAGAGGCGGCAAGTAGAGGCACGTCAGCATTCCAAGATGCACAGATTGGTCGATCTCATAAAGCGCCAACTTTTCGACGATCTCATCCGATGTGCCGGCGTTATGCACCAGCATAACGGGATGGTCCAAGGGGTAGTTTGCCATCAATGTCAGCTTGAGCTCACTGGCTTCAAAGCTGCTGTCCAATTGGGAGATAATTGCAGGAATGGTTGGGGGGAAGGAAGGCACTTCGAGTTGAGCCAGGTGCAGCGCGTCTGCCAGTACCATCTGCGGATGTGGGTCGATCCCAAGCGCCAAACAGACCGGCTCGATGAAGCTGACGCCATCAATCAACCGGATTGGCAAACCGCTGCCAGCAATCGCCCGTATAATCTCACTGACCGTTTCCTCCGCCACAAACGGGCTGCCAGGCACGCCATAAGTTACGCCTTGCTCGCGCTTTCCCAGCTCCATGACCTGCTGCATGATCGTCTCAAGCACCGAGCCGATATCTGCGCTGGAATCATAAACCTCGTCAAAGCTGCGTACGAGCAACCCTTCTGGTAAGCCTGCCACAGCCGGGTGGTACTTGGTGCGCAGCCAGATTTCATCGCATTGCTCAAGGTGAGCCCAAGCTTCACGAGTCAGGTATTCTGCCCCCGCGGGTCCTAATCCTACAATGGTAATTCCTCGTCCAATCATCGGTTTAGCTTTCTCTATAAACATGCAAAGGCTGCCCAATTTAAGCTGGGCAGCCTTTTAATTGTAACATTACCCGATTCCAACATACCAGACAAGCTGGCAGGTGGGAACCAAACCTAACGCTTGGTGTAGGTTGGGGCCTTGCGGGCGCGCTTGAGACCTGGCTTCTTGCGTTCCTTAACACGGGCATCACGCGTGAGCAAACCCTCAGCGCGTAAGGCAGGGCGAACACTCTCATCTGCTGAGACAAGTGCGCGTGCCAAACCGAGTTTGACTGCGTCGCGCTGACCGCTCACGCCACCACCCTGCACCTTGACGGTGACATCAAAGGCAGAAGCGCTTTGACCAGTGGTCTCGATTGCGTTCAGGATCGCGGGGGCATCACCAGACCGCGGGAAGTAATCGGCCAGGGGTTTGTCATTGACGGTGAAAGTGCCGCTGCCGGGGAAAACCCGCACACGGGCAGTACTCTCTTTGCGTCGTCCAACTGCTTCTATGTATTGTGTCATGATTCCTCTTTACTACTTTTCAAAAATAGGCTGGGGATTCTGACCCTGGTGGGGGTGTTCTGATCCAGCATAAATTTTCAGATTGTCAAGATAACGTGCTGTCAGACGGTTCTTGGGCAGCATACCACGCACTGCAAAGCGGACGATGCGATCCGGATGGGTTTCCAACTGGCGCTTGTAATCCACTTCGTGAAGCCCGCCGGGATAACCGGAGTGGCGGTAATACTTCTTCTCTTCGGCACGGGTCGCGTTGACGAGGATCTGGGAGGCATTAATCACTACCACATGATCTTCAAGAACCACACCGGGGGTGTAATCCGGGCGATGTTTGCCAATTAAAAGCCCTGCAATTTTGGTCGCAAGACGACCAAGGGTCTGACCGGAGGCATCCACCAGATACCATTCTCCAGCCACATTTCCTTTAGGAATGTATGTTTTTTCCACTTTTTACTTCTCCGTTTTCAAAATACATACCCGGCCTTGCAGGCTGGGCAAACAACCATTTAATTATCCTCGTTAAAGGTCACCGCTTCCAAAGTAAGACCACGCGCCGGTGCCAGGCTGACGATACCCGTGCTCAGGTTTTCGAGCCCAAGCCGCACGGTTTCGACCGGCAATTCACCAAGCCCGATCCTGACCAATACGTACACGATGCGCCGCACCATGTGATAAAGGAAGGCATTCCCCACGATCGTGAAGCTCATGCCATCGCCCTCATCCACCCAATCCGCCGAAAATATCCGCCGGATGGTTGTGCCATCTTCCTTTAGTGCTTTGCCGAAAGCGATGAAATCGTGCTCCCCAAGCAGGTCGTTGGCTGCTTCTTGCAGGAGGGAGATCTCAGGCTTGCGGTCAAGCCGCCAGGCATATCTGTCCCGCAGGGGATCCCGTGCCGATTGCCAGTAGAGCTGATAGCGATACTGGCGGCTGAGAGCGTGGTAGCGGGGATGAAAATCCGCGGCTACCTGTTGCACGCTCTGCACAGCGATATCTGCTGGCAGGAAGGCATTCAGGGCATTTTGCAGGGCGTAATCGGGATGATTCCAGTCCAGGTTGAAACTGATCACCAGACCCCTGGCGTGCACACCGCTGTCGGTGCGCCCGGAGGGCATAATTGCCCTGCCCTGCCAACCCAACCGGCGCAAGGCTTCCTCGAAGGTTGCCTGTACACTGGTTTTGATTGCCTGCCGCTGAAAGCCGTTGTAATTCGTGCCGTCGTAAGCGAGGATAAGTT
>CAYPBU010000103.1:0-5907 GCA_964409045.1 uncultured Anaerolineaceae bacterium
AAATTGGCGCGAGTTTTGTGACCCTGACCGTGCGCGGGCAACTGCGCGGCTGTATCGGCACTCTTGAAGCTTATCAACCGCTTGCCAAAGACGTGCGCCAACGCGCAGCCCAGGCTGCCACGCAGGATTACCGCTTCCCAAGGGTGCGCCCAAGCGAAGTGGACCTGATCCACATCGAGATCTCCCGTCTAACCAAACCCGAGCCCCTGCCCTATTCCGACCCGGCTGAGCTGCCCAAACTGCTTCGCCCGCACGTGGACGGCGTTGTTCTCTCGGACGGACTGCACCAGGCAACGTTTTTGCCCCAGGTTTGGGAGCAACTCCCAGAGCCAGCCGAATTCCTGAGCCACCTCTGCCAAAAAATGGGCACCCAATCAGACCTCTGGCGCCGGCAACTCCTGCGGGTGGAGCTCTACCAGGTGGAGGAATTTGAGGAAGGCAAGTGACCCATTAACCAACAGCTCTGAAGCTCCCCAAATCAAAAACGACCCCCGCAGGGGTCGTTTTTGTTGTCTGGGTCAACTTAGTACAGCGGAGCGCCTTCCCCAGCTGGGGTCTGCGAATGGGCGTAAGCCTGCCCGGTTAGGTGGGCGATTATCAGCTGAGCGTATAAACCGGTAACAATCGCGCCAATAGCCAAAACAATTCCGCCAATCGGGGCGATGATCACACTGCAAAGGATGGTGCCGCCGATCACAATCAGCCAGGCTTTGAAGTTATTCCTGAGTAAACGGAAGATCTCCTTGAATTCAAAGGCTGCCCCAATCCGTTCCTTAACTGCAAGATTGGCATTGACAGGAGGCATCAAAACTGCCAGTAAGAGCGCGTAAGCCAGGATCACCAGCCCGCCAATAACCGCCAGGAAGATTGTCCCACCCGTCGTAGAGCTACTGTTTTGCGTTAATGCCAACGGCAGGAACAGCAAGGAGCTAACGATGATGATCGGGATTCCATAGCACAAGTTCGCCACAAACACCTTAAACCCCCTGCCCAGGTCCGCTCCAAATTCGAGCTCTGGCAGGGGTTCAGCCTGGTGTTCTGCCACGTTGCGCGTGACACGAAGCAGGTAGCCGGCAACCACCATCCAGCCAATAATGGGAATCAGTGTAACCAAAAGAGGAATAACCAATTTTTCCATCCAACGTTGATCGTCAAAAATGTAAGTAAATGCCTTGGTAAAGTTCATAATTTTTCCTTTTCTGAAAACTACCTGCTAATCGTGAAGATTGTTTGTTGATCGCGCAGCTCTGAACAAAAAGACAACGCGTTAGGACCTGTAAGAGATTTTGATTGCTTAATCAGAGTTGTGTAAACTCGTCCACATTGAGCACGAAAACTGTCGCCTTCTTTTCCTGCGGGTTGCGGGCAATGGTGCAATTCTCACGCAGGACCTCCAGTGCTCGCGGCACGCGGTCTTCTTCAACGCCAATCAGGAGCGTGCTCCGTCCACTGCGCAAAAATCCACCGGTGGATGCAATCTGGGTCACCCGAAAATCTTCGGCTGTCAGCCTGGCAGACACGCGTTCGTTGTCATCATCTCTGATAATTGCGATAATCAGTTTTTTCATCCGATTTCCTCGTAGTGGTCAATCTTCAGGTTAAGAATGGTTATTCCGCCAATCTGTACTTCGGTTGGGATGAGCGACCCCATCGGCAGATTATCGAGCACTGGTGAAACATAGCCGATCCTGCGACCCGCCACTTCCTCCAACAATTGGCGCAGGTGGTCCGTTTCATTCTCCGGACAGCCAATCAGAAAGGTAACATTGCGTTCGCGTAAAAGTCCGCCCACGCTTGGCAGTTTTGCAAAGGCGTAGGTCCTCTGCTCAAGCGCATTCGCAACATTGTCACTGTCCGGTCCTGTTACGATTGCCAGCAGCATTCTTTGATTGGTTTGAGCGTTTTCAGACATGAGCATGCTCCAATTTCACACTATCTATTTTAGCTTAAAAATAGGTTCATTCAAACCAATTTACCACCATATCTTCAAGATCGTTCATATCCACTTCCGATTCGCTGACAACCTTGCCATAAACGGAGCCTCCAGCTTTGCGGGTAGAATCCCGGTTGCCAGTTTTGAGCGGATGCCACCAGGGGATGTCCTTCCCTTCGGACACAAGATAGTACGCGCAGGTTTTAGGCAGCCAGTCGACATGATAGACGAGCTCAGGGGTTAGCAACAGACACTCAGGCACGTTCTCATGGCGGTGCTCATAGTCGCTGCACAAGCAGGTTTCCATGTCCATGTAGCGGCAGACCACGTTGGTAAAGCGCACGCCAGGAACGCCAGGCTCACGCAGCTTAAACAGGCAGCACTTGGAACAGCCATCACACAGCGATTCCCACTCCTCGTGGGTCATATCTTCGATTTTCTTGTGCAACCAAAATTCTTTTTCCATCTCAGTTCTCCTGCGCTGGAAATAGTTCGGGATTAACGAACGGGATCAGGGCTAACTTTACCGCTTCTGCGTAGAACTGGCTGCGGGTCACACGCCCATCAGTCAACAAACCCACGCCTCCGCTGTCGCGCTTGGAATCGGAAACGCCAAAGATGAGGTCATCGGCATCTCCAAGTTCCATTCCCTGTCGGATCAAGTCGCAGATCGCCTTGGGCAGCTCATAGCTGGCTGAACGGCCTCTGCCTGTTTGCTGCCTGCCCAACACCACCACCCAGCTAAAGGATAAATACGAGTTAACTTCTCCTGGGGATTGGTGCAATCCGCCTTCAATGCCGAGCCAGAAGTCTGCGTCTCCTCCAAGCTCACGTGCGGCTTTAGCGCGGTTGGTTGCGCCCAGCAGCGTTTCAGCATCGCTCAGAGGCTGAGCGTTCACACCAGAGGGCACCGTTACCGGCTGCACCTCAAAGCTGAGCTCAGGGAAAAAGCTGGCGAACGCCGTACTGACTGCTTCCAGTTTTACGGGGTTTTGCGAGCCGACGATGATCCGTATCTCGCTCACAAGCTTGCACGCTCTTTCAGGATACCTTCCAACTGCCCCATCAGGCTCTCCACCTCAACGCGAAGCGCGTCTGCCTCAGCCACGAACGCCTGGGCTTCAGCATCCTGCTCGTAGCCCTGCAGGTTGATCTTCACGTTCAGTCGGGCGGCTTCAAACCCCGCCCTGGCGAGATGCGCGCCTGCGGCGGCATCGGAGATGCAATTTAGGTTGCCAATTTCCGCCATGCGCAGGGTTATCCTAAGCACTTTCACGCAGTCACGCGCAGTTTCCAACGGCACCTGGGCGGCATAAAAGCTGGCTATGCGAATAGCTTCGTTTCGAGCGGTAATCTGGGCATCGTCAACCTTTGGCAAACGGCGCGCCACCAAAATGCCGTCAAAGGCTTCAGCGTCGTGCTCGATCGCCTCGGTCAGGCGCTTTCTCAGCACCTCGCCCTCTTCGATCACCTGCCAGCATTCTGCTTCTGCGCTGGCATACTTGGGCTTGCCCACTGTCAGCCGTGCCACCATCAACGCCAGGGCAGCGCCAAGCGCCGCGGTGTGGGCTGCTGCCGATCCGCCGCCTGGAGCTGGCGTGCCTTCCGCGACCTGGTCGATGAAATCGACCTTGCTGGCTAGGTCAGCTCCCCCCTCCTCGGTAAACCCAAACAGCCGGTTCTCAAGCAGCTGGTCATTCTCGAAACCATCCATCTGCATGTAATAGCGGGCAGCGTTGACCATCGCCTGCGAAGGCACCAACCCAACAATCTCAGAATGGTGAATGCCTACGCCGTAGCGCTGGGCTTCACGCCGGATAAATTCGGTCACTTGCGCCATCGGGGAACGGTGGAAGTTGGTGAGGTTCATCGAAACCTGCGCCAGCCCCTCCACCAAAACGCCCATGCCCTTGACGTAGTGGAAACCGCCGGATGAGTTGCGCACGCGCCGGGCGATCTTCTGGGCGATGCTGACATCAGGAGTGTTGAGGAAAATGTTGTAAGCGATCAAAGGCTGCCGCGCGCCGATCACGGTCGCGCCGGCAGGTCCCATCCGCCTGGGTCCCAGGTCGGGTTCCCGATAGGGATCGGTGGCAATCGCTTCTTTGATGCCCTCAAATTCGCCGTGGCGGATGTCTTCCAAGTTCACGCGATCCTGCCGGATGGCAGCATCTTCGTAGAAGTAAACCGGAATGTCCAGCGTTTCTGCCACGCGCTTGCCCAGGCGGCGCGCCATTTCAACGCATTCCTGCATGGTCACGCCCGAGATCGGCACAAACGGCACCACGTCGGTTGCACCCATGCGTGGGTGCTCACCCTGGTGATGGTTGAGGTCAATCAACTCTGCAGCTCTGGCAATGCCCAGGTAGGCAGCCTCCTCCACCGCTTCCGGCGTGCCGACAAAGGTCAGCACGGTGCGGTTATGGTCCACATCCGAGTGTCTGTCCAATACCCGGACGCCATCCACGCTTGCGACTGCAGCAATGATCGTATCAACCACTTCCGGGCGACGGGCTTCTGAAAAATTTGGGATGCATTCAACAATTTTTGTAGGCATAGCGGCTCCTTCGTATTCAATACTTTATTATACCCACCTACGGGAGTGTTTTTCAAAAACTACAGAATCGCATGTTTCTCGAGGATTTGTTGACTTAAGAGAATAAACATAAGTCTTACTTGGGAAATTCCCAAAAAAACTTGACATTCTCTTAGAAATGTTGTAATATTATAACATAAAACTGGAGGTACTATGCCTAATCTACCCATTCGTTGCCCAGTCTGTCAAGGTCCTATGAATGTGCTGGTCTATTACTGCCCTGAGTGTGATGTTACGGTTGAAGGCGAATTTGTGCCCGAAGCGGATCCTCTACACAGGCTCAGCGATGAACAGCGCAACTTCCTGCTTACCTTCATCACCTGTGAAGGTAAACTCAATCGCATGGAAGATGTCTACGGTCTCTCTTATCCTACTCTCAGAAATCGGTTACTGGAGCTAATCCAGGCTCTGGATTACACTCCAAAACACGTGTAAAGAATTGTTCGCATCTACCAATTAGCGGCTGAGACAGCCGCTTTTTTTTTATCAAAAAGGCTGGTCAAACTTCGGCCAGCCTTTTTCTTAATTTTTAACCTGTCGGTTTAGTACATCCCACCGCCCTGGGGCATGGCCGGAGCCGCGCCTTCGGGAGCGGGGATATCGGTGATCAGAGCCTCAGTCGTGAGGATCATGGCAGCGATGGAAGCTGCATTCTCGAGCGCGCCGCGGGTAACTTTGGCGGGGTCGATCACGCCGAGCTGGACCATGTCGCCGTACTCTTCGGTCAACACATTGAAGCCGATGTGGCGGTTGTTCTCGTTAGCCTGGCGCTGGCGGACGTTTTCCACGACCACAGAGCCATCCTTGCCGGCATTCTCGACGATTCTCTTCATCGGCACGGTCAGGGCGTTGCGAACAATATTGACGCCGATCTGGGCATCTTCCTGTTCGAGTTTCAGGTCCTTGAGGGCCTCCACTGCGTTCACGAGTGCCACACCGCCGCCGGGGACGATACCTTCTTCAACAGCAGCGCGGGTCGCGGAGAGCGCGTCTTCCACGCGGTGTTTCTTTTCTTTCAGCTCGGTCTCGGTCGCGGCGCCAACACGGATGATGGCTACGCCGCCGGAGAGTTTCGCCAGACGTTCCTGGAGTTTTTCGCGGTCGTAATCGCTGGTGGTATTGTCGATCTCAACGCGGATCTGCTCAATGCGACCCTTAATAGCGTTGGTGTCGCCCTTACCGCCCACGATCGTGGTGTTGTCTTTGTCGATGGTGATCTTCTCAGCGCGGCCGAGGTCTTCGATGGTCGCGTTTTCCAGCTTGCGCCCGGTCTCCTCAGAGATCACAGCAGCGTCGGTCAGGATCGCGATGTCCTGCAGCATAGCCTTGCGGCGATCGCCAAAACCGGGGGCTTTGACAGCCACGACGTTCAAAACGC
>CAYPBU010000104.1:0-239 GCA_964409045.1 uncultured Anaerolineaceae bacterium
AAGGGGAAGAAGGACGGGCGCAGACGCGTGCGCGCGTTCTCGCCGAAGGTCCTGCGGGCAAAATCGTTGAGCGTGCCGCGCATGTCGGCGAAGGTGATGCCCTTGCCCACCACCAGCAGTTCCACCTGGATGAATTCGATCTCAGAGCGGGCTGTCAGCTGCTCGTAACGCATGGTGGTGCCCGGAAGGATTACGCGGATGTTTTCCGGAGCTCTTTCGCGCATCACGTGCACCTGCCC
>CAYPBU010000104.1:249-5852 GCA_964409045.1 uncultured Anaerolineaceae bacterium
GACCTGGCGAGGTATGCGTGCGCAGGAGCACGCCTTCTTTATCGGTGTAGAAGGTGTCCCACATATCGCGTGCCGGATGGTAGGGCGGCATGTTGAGGTAAGTGAAGTTGTAGTCGTCGGTTTCCACTTCCGGCGAGCGGTAAATCTGGAAGCCCATATCGCCAAAGATCTTGTAGATCTGGCGCAGGGTCAGATGCAGCGGGTGGATCCTCCCACGGCGCGGTTTGCGCCCGGGCAGGGTCACATCCAGGGTTTCCTTGGTAAAGGCTTCCTGCTGGCTGGCAGCTTTGACCCTTTCTTCTTTTTCGGCCAGGGCTGCTTCCAACCCCACTTTAACCTGGTTCACGGCTTTTCCGATCAGCGGGCGCTCTTCTTTGGCAAGCCTCCCCATTGAGCCGTAGACTTGCATCACCAGCGAGCTCTTGCCAAGGAACTCCTGCTTCCAGGCTTCCAGCGATTCGACACTCCTGACAGCTTGAAGCGTTTCGATGCCGCGCTTTAGCTCCGCCTGCAACTTCTCTTCTATTTCCAACATTCTTCACCTCTTCAATTTGTCATTCGGACAAAAAAATGCCCGTCCATGTAAAGGGACGGGCATAAAAAGCCGTGGTACCACCCTTCTTGGCTGGCAGATCCAGCCCTCTCAGGTTGCTCTGTAACGGGAACACCCGGCGCGGACTACTTACACAGTGGTTTCACCCGCGCGACTCCTGAGGGAACTTCAACTTTCGCTTGCCTGGCGCCGCTCTCAGTCTCGACCGCGCCTCCCTGTTGGGGCTCTAAAGCCTACTTTCCTCATTCAACATCGTTCGCCCTATTATAGAAGTAATCAAGGGCATGGTCAAGGGCATTGGCGATTGCAGATCTTACATAAAAAAAAGCCGGGCTTTCACCCGGCTTGAGACCCTGCATAAAAGTTAAATCGCGGCTTTGACAAGCGCGATGAAGGACTCAGCTTTCAGGCTGGCTCCGCCGATCAGACCGCCGTCGATATCGGATTGCCCAAACAGCTCTGCCGCGTTGCCGGGATTGACCGAACCGCCGTAAAGAATGCGCATTCCGTCCCCTATTTCCTCGCCAAACAATTCGCGCAGGATCGGGCGGATGACGTCCTTGTGGACGGCGTTCGCGCCTTCGGGGGTGGCTGCCAGCCCGGTGCCGATCGCCCAAACGGGTTCGTAGGCAATCACCACTTGCTCAGCCTGCTCCTCGGTTAGCCCCGCGAGGTCTGCCCGCACCTGTCGACCCACTACTGTGGCTGTGATGCCGCTCTGGTTTTCTTCGAGGGTCTCACCCACGCACACAATTGGCTTCAGCCCGTGGGCTAATGCTGCTAAGGTTTTCTTGTTGACAGTTTCATCCGTCTCGCCAAACATAGCGCGCCGTTCTGAGTGCCCAAGGATGACATATTCGCAAAGCTCTTTTAGCATTAGCGGAGAAATTTCTCCGGTGAAAGCGCCAGAGTCCGCCCAGTGCATGTTCTGTGCGCCAAGCTTGATGGTCGATTCGTCGACTTCGCGTCTTGCCACTCCCAACCCCACGAAGGGCGGGCAAATCACCACCTCCACTGACTCCATATCGTGCAAGACAGGGAATAAATCGCGGATCAAATCACGGGTCTCATACAAACCCTTGTTCATTTTCCAGTTGCCAGCAACCATCGGTTTTCTCATTGGTTATTACCATCCTCTACAATTTTGTATAGCTATTTTATCATCAAGCTGCGCTAAAATTCTCGATCCTTCATAAAAAAAGACTGACCGGGAAACCCGGTCAGCCATCAACTAAAACTGCATGTACTTACTTGGTGCGGAAGATCATAGGATTGAGCCACAACCCGCGGTTATCCTGCGAAGTGCCTTCGTTCCAAACTACCAGTGAGAACTGAACCTTCTGACCAGCCAAGAAAGACAGGTCAACTTGCACCGGGTTCCACTTTTGGTCATAGATCTCGTGCCACTCACCCAGCTCTGTGAATTTTCCATCGCCAATGCGGTAGTAAAGTTCGTACTTGAGGCTGCACTTGGGGCTGTTCGCCTCGCACTGGATGGTAGCGCGGAATTGATCGCCATCTTTCACTGTGAAAGCTGGATAGATGCCCTGTATGTAGCCGTCGTTCGCGTCGTTAGGTCGGGTAACCAAACCAATTTCGTTTTCCTGACCGCCATCTTCGCGCTTGGGCTTATCTTTGGTTACAACATAGCCCTTGTCGATATCGGTCTCTTTGCCCGGGCAGCTCAATGGGTTGGTTGTACTGGTGGACCATTTCGCATTGCAGGCATTGTTTGCAAAGTTGTAGACCATGCCTTTGCCGTCAATAACCTGGATCTTCACCCAGAAGGAACCTTTGCTATCCGGACCGGTGCCAAAGCGCACTCCGTTGGAGTTGATCATCTGGAAGTTGCCCTGGTAGGAGCCGACAGTTGAGGGGGCAGTCATTTCGATCGAAATGTCCACAGTCTCACCAGACTTCACATCCTTCGGCAGATCCCAGACCTTGCCAGAAGTCATTTGTGTGCCATCTACAAATCCGATATCAAAGCGGGTGTCCCAGGTGCAGGAGCCGCTGTTGCGAATGCGCCATGTCTTGGTAAAGGTGTTTCCAGCAACGATTTTGGTTCCATCCGGAATAGTCAGATCTTCAACGAACTTAACCTGGTAACACGGGATAGGTGTCGCTGTAGGCGGAATCGCGGTTGGGGTGGCAGGAATCGCGGTAGGCACGGGCTGGGTGGGTGTGGCAGGGATCTGCGTCACAGCCACCGTTGGCACTGCGGTATTCTGCGCGGGTTCAGTCGGAATTTGATTGATATTGGTGGGGTTGGGTGTGGGGGTGTTCACAACAACCGGCGCGGTTGCCGTTAACTGAGCCACCACCGTCTGGTAGTATTCCTGCGTAGCCTGGGCTTGCAGGGTTTGCATCGCTTGTTCAACAGGGTCGCCTGCTGGTGCAGGCGTACCCGGCATAATACATGCTGCCAGGATTAAGCTCAAAGCCAGCACGGTTAAGCCGGGAAAGATCCAACGTGGTTTCTTAATGGTTTGACTTTTCATTTTCTGACTCCTTAATAACCGAAATACTTCTGTTTATAGACGCCCAGCATGCGCTAAAAGTTCCGCTTAAATAACAACCGCCCTTTTGGGCGGTTGTGTAACAATCAATTATTTGAAACGACCAATTGGATGCCCAGTCCCCACTGTTGCCCGGGTCCGTAGCCAATGCGAGCGCCGTCTGGTGCTGAGAGCATCCAGTAGCTATAGTAGGTGCCTTCAGTCATTGGAGCAGTCATATCGGAGATTGTGAGCGTGATGATATCACCTGGTGGCACATCCCGGGGAATATCACCCCGTTTATTGGTGCCAAAGGCTTCGCCGCCCGTCAGGACCAGGTCAAATTCCCTGGACCAGGTACAGGTGCCGGTATTCTTTACGGACCAGCTTTTGTCAAACGCCGTTCCCGGTTTCACGATCGAGCCAGGGGGATAGTTGGCATCGCCCAAGAAATCAAACTGGAAGCATTTCGTGCCGGCTTCTTCGGTCGGGGCTGCAGCGGTTGGCTGAGCCGCGGCGCCGGTTGGGTTGGCAGTGGTTTGAGCGGTAGGGACTACCACCACCTGCGTCGGGCAAACCGGGCAGGCAGGTTGAGGAGTCCAAGTGGGTTGGTTGCTCAATTGTGTGACCAAGGCAACCAAGGTTTCAACTGAGTTTTGGGTCGCCCTGGATTGCTGGGTCGCCGCTACTTGCTGAGCGATCTCCGCTTCTGAGGGGGTGGGGGGAACAGAAGGGGCACAAGCCGCCAGCACGAGGCTAAGGCTCAAAAGCCCCACGATAAGCCATTTCATATTTTTCAAATTTCTCATATTACTCTCCATCGATTAATTAACAGCCAAAAATCAAGCCGTTTGATCGGTATATTCTTTGGGATTCTATCATTAATCCAAAAAATGATTTTGGCCGATAAGTGAATTGAATAAAAGAGAGCCGTCTAATAAAACGGCTCTCCTAGAAAAACAAATTTACTTATTGGAAAGGATCGCCAGCCCAGGCAATTCGATGCCTTCAAGCATTTCCAAAGACGCACCACCACCAGTTGAGATGTGGGTGATCTGATCGCTCAAACCGGATTGATTGATGGCAGAAACAGAATCGCCACCGCCAATAATACTCACAGCGCAGCTCTCAGCCACCTGGCGAGCCACAGCAAATGTGCCCGCGGCAAAACGCGGGAACTCGAACACACCCATCGGTCCGTTCCAGACGATTGTGCCTGCCTTGGCAATTTCCACGCCAAAGGCTTCCACGGTCTTGGGTCCAATATCCAGGATTCTCCAACCAGCGGGCACATCACCCACAGGCAGGGTTTCCATCTTCGCTTCAGCGTCAAAGGCATCTCCGAGCACCATGTCCACCGGTAAGACCAGTTTACCTTCAGATTTCTCGAGCAGGGCTTTGGCCGTGTCGATCACTTCCGCTTCCACGAGGGAATCAGCCAGCTCGTAACCGAGCGCTTTCAGGAAGGTGTTCGCCATGCCGCCACCAATCAGGATCTTATCGGCTTTCTTGAGCAGGTTCTCAATCACACCGATCTTATCCGAGATCTTCGCGCCGCCTAAGATAGCCACAAACGGGCGCTCAGGGTTGGCAATCGCGTCGCCCAGGTATTTGATTTCTTTTTCCATCAGGAAGCCGGCTGCAGAAGGCAGCAAGGTAGCCACACCGTACGTAGAGGCATGCGCGCGATGGGCAGTGCCGAAAGCATCGTTGACGTACAGGTCCGCAAGGGATGCCAGGTCAGCTGACATTTGCGGATCATTCTTTTCTTCTTCCGCGTAAAAGCGGGTATTCTCGAGCACCAGAATTTCGCCCGGTTTCAAGGCTTCGGAAGCGGCTTTGGCGATCTCACCCCGGCAATCTTCCGCAAACTTAACTGGCACAGACACAAGCTTTGCCAGGTAATCTGCCACCGGTTTCATCGAATATTCCAGGTTGGGCTGCCCCTTAGGGCGCCCCAGGTGGGACATCAAAATGACTGCGGCTCCATGTTCAAGCAAATAATTAATTGTCGGCAGTGCCGCGGTGATGCGGGTATCGTCTTTGATCTTGCCTTCTTTGATCGGCACGTTGAAGTCCACCCGCACTAAAACCTTCTTACCAGCCACATCCAGATCGGTCACCATTTTTTTGTCAGACATTTTTTCTCCTTGTATGAAAAATGCGCAACACTGTTTTTTGAAACAATGCTGCGCATCCAATCGATCAGAAAACCTTAATGTTTAGAGTTTTGCTGCAATCATCTTGCCCAGATCAACGGTGCGGCAGCTGTAGCCCCATTCGTTGTCGTACCAGGTCACAACCTTTACCAGGTTGCCATTCATGACCATGTTCTTTTCGAGGTCAACGATGGATGAGCGATCATCGCCCTTGAAGTCGCTGGAAACCAACGGCTGATTGTAAGCGCCGGTGGTCACACCCAGGATGCCCTTCATCGCGCCCGTTGAAGCTTCAGTGAAGGCGGCGTTGAGCTCTTCCTTGTTGGTTGGTTTTTCAACCAGGGCAACAAAATCAACAATCGAAACAGTTGGGGTCGGAACGCGCAAAGCATA
>CAYPBU010000105.1:0-5801 GCA_964409045.1 uncultured Anaerolineaceae bacterium
ACGGCGTCCAGCAATCCCTGGAAGGCCGCCCCATCCGCAAGGTGATTGTGGTGCCTGGTCGGTTGGTAAATATCGTTGGTTAATCCATGGCACCTAAAGTTTTGTATAAGTTTAAATCTTTATCGTCAGAACCTGAATTCGAATATGTATTGGATATATTAAAGAATTTCCGTTTGTATTCACCATGTCGAAGTCAGGTAAACGATCCTTTTGAGGGATTGAGCATAGATTTTTATCCACACGTTGCTGGAAGTGGTTATGCTCGTACAGCAGGTGTGTTGCATGCTATAGTCACTGAGTTGTTAGATCGATATCATTTCATTTCGTTCTCGGAGGAAGTACGAAATCCTATTCTTTGGGCTTACTACGCAAGCAACTATTCTGGTGTATGTTTTGAGTTTTCTACATCGAACACCCTTAAAGACGTAGTACCAATAGAATATAACGACGAGACTGCAATAAGTATAGGCGAAGAAGAAATGATTAAGAATGAGCAAGAAATCCTAATGCAGGCATTATCAGTTAAGTCAAAGTACTGGGAATATGAAAAGGAATGGCGATTGTTCAATGATGATAAATCAGAATTCGTGACCTTCGGAAAGGATGATATAAAGTCTCTCATTTTAGGACCTTTTTTTGATATGAAGAAACATTCGAAATTAATTAAGCTTGCAGAAAAGAATGGCTTTGTGATACGAAAAGCACAGCCTATTTGCCCAACCAGAAAAATTGAGTTTTTGCCTTATAATGTCAGGTTTCCTTTTGAAGATGGACCGTACAATGAAATAATGTTTACTGATCTGTAAGTGGATCAAGGTTAGTATACTTAAGAAACTAGACTATAGTTTTATACCTAGTCAAATATAAATCTAGAGCTGTCTGGCCATTATAGCAATAGTTGCCCAAAATTCTCCTTCCTCACACAATCTACGCGTGATGAATCTGCTTATCTTTTTCAGGTAAACTTAATCAATACTTAATCTGCCCACCAGTTTGGCAGATTACCCATGGAACTCGGGTCTATACCCATCCGGTCAGACAACTAACAGGAGTGAGTATGAAAACCATCGTAGCTGGAGCCTTGGGGGAATGTGTTCACGTCGCAGGGATAACAAATTTTCTTCGATTAGCGGAATTAGCTGGCTGGAGGACTGTTTTTCTTGGTCCAGCTGTGCCAATCGAAACATTGATCGAGGCTGCCGTCCGCGAAAACGCGGATATGGTTGGCGTCTCTTATCGCCTTACGCCCGAAACCGGTGAACGCCTTCTGGCTGAGTTTGCTGAAGCTGCTGCTGACTTGCATGAGCAGGGTGTGCGCTTTGCTTTTGGCGGCACTCCGCCTGTGGCCCACAAGGCAGAAGCCCTGAAAGGCTTTTTTGAGCAAATCTTCGACGGCAATCAAAGCCGCGAAGAAATCCTTGCCTATTTGCGCGGAGAAGAACTCCAGTCGCCTGGTGAGTCAAGTTATCCGCAAAACACGATCGAGCGCATTCGCTGGAAGCAGCCCTTCCCGCTGCTGCGCCACCATTTCGGCTTGCCAACCATGCAAGCCAGCGTTGAGGGCATCCGAGCAATCGCTGAAGCTAAAGCGCTGGATGTGATCTCGCTTGGCATCGACCAGGACGCCCAGGCGAACTTCTTCCACCCCGAAAGGCAAAACCCGCGTACCACGGGCGCTGGTGGAGTGCCAGTGCGCAGCGCAGAGGATTACCGGCAACTCTACCAGGCTTCGCGCGCTGGTAACTACCCCCTCATGCGCACCTATTCCGGCACGGACGACTTTATCCGCCTGGCGGAGATGTACGTTGAAACCATCAACATAGCCTGGTGCGCCATCCCACTCTTCTGGTTCAACCTGATGGATGGTCGCGGACCCCTCACGCTGGAAGAATCGATTCGCGACCATCAGCAAGTGATGGCATGGTACGGGCAGCGCGGCATCCCGGTGGAACTGAACGAACCCCACCACTGGGGCATGCGCGACGCATCAGATGTGGTCTTCGTGACTTCTGCTTTTCTCTCGGCGTATAACGCCAAAGCCTTTGGAGTCCAGGACTACATCGCCCAGATGATGTTCAACAGTCCGCCCAACCTTTCGGACGCCATGGACCTGGCAAAAATGCTCGCGATCCTGGAAATGGTCGACCCCCTGGAAGATGAGAACTTCCACGTCTGGCGGCAAACGCGCACGGGGCTGCTCAGCTATCCCCTGGAAGATAACGCCGCGCGCGCCCACCTGGCAACTAGCATTTATCTTCAGATGGCACTGCGACCGCACATCATCCACATCGTCGGGCATACCGAAGCCGACCATGCCGCGACCGCATCTGACGTCATCGCTGCCAGCCTGGCTGCCCGGCGCAGCATCGAAAATGCCCTGGCAGGTCAGCCGGATATGACCGTTGACCCAAATATCCGGGCACGCAAGAAGCACTTGATCGAACAAACCGAGATCACTTTACAGGCTATAAGGAATCTTGCCGGCAAGAGCGTGGGAGATCCCCTCACAGACCCGGCCACCCTGACAAAAGCTGTCAACCTGGGCATCCTGGACGCACCTCAACTCAAGAACAACCCCTTCGCCCCTGGCGTAATCCGTACCCGAGTACTGAACGGCGCGTGTGAAGCTGTCAACGAAAATGGGGAGATCATTGGCGAGCGGGACCGACTGCAAAACTATTTTTAAGGAGTATCGATGAAAAAAGAATATGTATTTGGCGTTATAGGGGCTGGAAATGGCGGAAAAGCCATGGCAGCCTACCTGGCATTGCTGGGAAAGAAAGTGCTGCTCTATAACCGCACCTTTTCACACGTGGAAGTCATCGCGGAACGGCAAGGCATTGACCTGATCAATCCCGGTGGCTTGGAGGGGTATGGAAAACTGGAAATGGTGACAGACAATATTGGCGATTTGTTAGCTGAGGCTCAGGTCATCATGGTGGTCACGCCTTCCACGGCACACAGGGATATCGCGATGGCTGCCACACCCTACCTGCGTGATGACCATATCATCATCTTGCATCCTGGTCGGACGGGCGGCGCTTTGGAATTTGCTGAGACACTTCGGCAAAACGGTTGTGCCACTACCCCCATCATCTCAGAAGCAGAGACTTTCATCTTTGCCAGCAGGTCCGAAGGTCCCAGCCTCGCGCGGATTTTCCGTATCAAGGAATCTGTTCCTCTGGCCGCGCTGCCCGCGTACCGCACCAAAGAGGTGCTGGAAGCCATCCACACCGCCTTCCCGCAGTACATCAATGGCGGAAACGTCCTGATGACCGGTTTGAACAACATGGGGGCGGTCTTCCACCCAGCGCTTGCCATGCTCAATGCAGGTTGGATCGAAGCCACACATGGCAATTTTGAGTTCTACGTGGACGGTGTCACGCCCTCGGTGGCCAAGGTTTTGGAGGTGATCGACCGCGAAAGAGTGACCGTTGCATCAGCGTTAGGACTACGCGCGCGCACTGGTATCGAATGGCTCGAGTTGGCATACAATGCGCGGGGAGATAATCTCTATGAAGCCATGCATAACCAAACTGGATACTTCGGTATCAAGGCACCTCCGACGCTTAACCACCGCTACATCTTCGAAGAGATACCCATGAGCCTGGTCCCGATTGCCTCGCTCGGCGAACGTTATGGGGTCTCGGTCAATTGCATCCAAAGCATCATCAGCCTCGGCTGCATTCTTCACAGCACTGATTACTGGCGCAAGGGAAGAACGATCGAAAAACTCGGAATCAAAGAACTCAGCATTGGCGAGTTGACCCACTATGTGGAGACAGGTGAACGGGATTAGCAGACAGGTGTTTTTACATCGCGGGGCGACATTCCTGTAAAATAGGGTTTATGCAACACGCTTTTGACTTCCTGAACCGGGATTACTACCTCAATTACCCGCTTATTTATGCCCTGAGGCATGGCGGGGAGTTGATTGCCGCGAATGAGCACGGTGTCGCAATATATCGATCGCGTCCTGACTTTATGCTGCTGGCAGGCCCAAACCCGCTTGAAATCGTCAAGAAACTGCCTGGACCCGAGCTGGTTGAGATTTGCGGCAGCCACAGCGTGGAGGCAGTTGCCGCCCAATTTGGTCTCGATGAGAACCTGGAATGTTACCAATATTATTACCCGTGCCAAAGCATTAATTCAGATATAGATCTCAAACCCATCGGGTTGGCGGACTGTGGTTTTGTCCTGGAACACTATGACCGGCTGGAGCCAGAGGAAGTCGAACAAGCCATCTTCGAAGAGCGGATTTTCGGCTTGCGCGACAACGGCAAGCTTTTCGCGTTCATCGGCTTGCACGAGGACCACGCGATGGGCATGCTGCATATCCTGCCGGAATATCGCCGGCAGGGATGGGGCGAACGGCTCGAGCGCGCTCTGATCGCCAAAGTCCTCGCGATGGGCGAACTGCCGTATGGGCACGTTTTTACGAATAACGATGCTTCGATCCGCTTGCAAGAGAAACTTGGCTTTGTGCAGTGCAGCGACAAGGTTTATTGGATGTGGAAAAGCGAATGACGACACTTCCATTGTTCCATGTAGCCATGCCCGGGAATTAAGACTTAATTGGACTCTTACAGGTTTAGGAAGAGGCTGCTGGTGTCCAGCAGCCTCTCATTTTGGTTAACTTTTTCTCTCACTGATCGTTCCAGAAGATTATGGCTTGGGAGCCAGTGCAAAAGCCTTCGGCACTGCCCAGGCATTAAGCCAGTAAGCCTGGGTGTAGCCATCGTAAGCGGTTGAGTAAACTCCCAGGGTAGCCGCAAACGCGGCTTGCGGACAGGTGGACCCATTGGCGTTCAACAGGTCGGTGACTTTTATATCTTTGCTGAAATGGCTGTCCGCTGAACGGTTGAATCCGTTCACGGGATAAGCCCCGGGGGTCAGATCGTGGACCGGCAGGCAGGCATGGGTTGATGTAACGAAGTTCCATCCCAGCGTGGCGTCCGGGATGTAACCAGAGCTGCCTTTTACCACCCAGAACGAGAAGACGGCATTGTCAAAAGCTTGTCGGGCGAGTAAGCGCAGGTGAGCTTTTGATGTTGCCGCTGAATTGAAGAACAGGAATCCACATGGACCTGACAAGGCACCAGGATTTTCGAGCACGTAAGGATCGTCGATCACGGCTTCACAGGGAGTATTATCCACGAACAAGGTCAGAACGAACCCGAGGGTGTTGCCAGACCCGTCCTTAACCAGGTTCCCCGCAGGAGCGGGTGTTTCAGTCATGCCCACTGGTGGTTCAAAAGGCGCGGGATTGTCGGTGATAAACGCCTCAATGTTCCAGCCGCTTCCGCCTGGATTGTTCCAATGCACCAGGTTGCCGCTGCTGTCAAACAGCTCCAGCTTGATATCATACTGACCAACCGCGGGGGTTGTGCCATCGGTTTCTTTCAAACCGGCGGTGTCAAAATACGCCGAAGCAAGGTCAACGTGCTCATTCATGACCGAGTCATACCAAATGCCGATTGTCGGGGCGAGGGGTTGGATCTTAAACAGATTGTCCGCGCCGAACGGTCCCATTTTCTCGTACAGGTACTGTGTTTTGAAATGTGGAACCGGGCTTAGTTCGAATACTTGCACCTCGTACGGGCGATAGACCTCGCGCAGCATGGTATGCCAGGTATCCACAACAGCGGTGGTGCCGTCACCTTCGGTCTTCCTGCGGTAGGACCAACGATATTGGGTCACACCCAGGCTGATCAGGTTGCTGCGGCTCATATCCACTCGCAGTTCCAGCGAGCCTGCCAGCGGCTCACCAGCGGTCGTCTTGCCTTTGCTCGCGCCGCTTG
>CAYPBU010000106.1:0-5687 GCA_964409045.1 uncultured Anaerolineaceae bacterium
ACGGCATATGGCGCAGTTGCGTCAAGACCACACAGAATTTGTTACCCGTAATGTCACCGTCGTAGTAGTGGGCCCCGAAAACGCCCAGGAGTTTGCAGCTTACTTTCAAAAAGAAGACCTGCCTTTTATCGGGTTGCCCGACCCAAAAGCCAGCGTTTTAAAGCTGTACGGGCAAGAGGTGAACCTCTTCAAGCTGGGCCGCATGCCCGCCCAGGTGTTGATTGACAAAGAAGGCATCGCGCGCTTCGTCCACTATGGGCACAACATGAGCGACATTCCCAGCAACGAGGAAATTTTAGAGTTGGTTGACGAAATCAACACGCCTAACCGAGTTGTCAAATAGTAACACTACCAAAATACAGGATTTGTAAATAGGCGTATAATGCGATCTATCATTCGTTCAAATGAAACAAAGGAGCATCATGGACAATTTATTACCCCTCATTTTGCAATTGGTTGGCGGAGCAGCCGGCGGTAACCTTATCGCTAAACTGCTTAAGAAACTGGACCTTGGTCCAATCGGCAACACCATCGTCGGCCTCATCGGCGGCTTTGGTGGCGGTCAGTTGGCAGGTCTTTTGGGCGCATCCACCGGCGGCACTGACATCGTTGGGATGTTGGTAAGCCTGCTGGGCGGCGGCGTTGGCGGCGGCGCATTAACCGCGATTGTTGGGCTCATCAAGGGTCTCATCGCAAAGAAGTAGCCACACAATAGCAAAAGAGGCTGTCGACCAAAAAGACAGCCTCTTTTTGTTCTCTTCCCGAACGGGTATGATAATAATCTTTCTAAATTTTCCTTATAAAGGCTTGTGAGTGACCGGCGTGGATGCAGAAAGCTTTATGTTTGTTGGAGGCGAGTTCTACCTGGATGATCGGTGGAAAACTGACCAGCCAAACTTCCCAACCAAGGGCACAACCTTCTTAAATGGCGGCAAGGCTTGCCTGACGGTCGTTTGCGATTACCTGCGCGACCATGGCATCGAACGGGTGCTTTTGCCGGCATATCTCTGCCCAACCATTGTCGACACATTAGAATCCTGCGGCTTGCGCTGCGATTACTACAACATTTCCCCCAGTTTCACGATTGACATCCATGACCTTGAACGCCACCTCGCGGACGACCAGGCAGTCTACTTCATCAACTACTTCGGCTTTTCGCCCAGACCTTCCTCCCTGAATTATCTGGCTGATCTACGTCAGGCTGGAAGATTTGTGATCGAAGATAATGCCCAGGCGGGATTTCTGACTCATACAACGGGTGATTTCGCATTTAACAGTATGCGTAAGCTCTGCCCCTTTGACGGCGGCTACCTGAAAACCACCCACGATATCCAGCCTTACCTGGCAGCCTACGGAGGTAGAGAAAACTACCGTCTGCCGCTGATCCGTCAATATCGCAGCCAGCTGAGAGATTATTTGTTTGCTGACCTCGGTGACCGGGAAACACTTGAGACCCTTTTTGAACTCGCGGAGTGGTACTATGCGCGTGATGGCGTGGTTTTAGGCGATGAGGACGAGCGCCAACAGATCGAACACCTTGATTGGGCAGCAATTAAACAGCTTCGCTGCCAAAATTATGCCGACCTGATGAAATCCATCTCAAGCATTCCCATTCTCACGCCGATTTTTCCAGTTCTGCAACCAGACATGATGCCCTTGGGCTTGCCAGTCTACGTGGGCGATGGTTTGCGTGACCAGTTGAATGATTTTCTAGGTGAGAACGGGATTGGGCTTACCATCCACTGGGAGGACCTGGTCACTGACCCCCGGCTAAACCGCAATGTGCTTGCAGTGGAGATGACCAATAACATTCTCACCCTGGCAATCGACCAATATACCAGCCCCAAGCAGTTGGAATATCTATCCCAAAAGCTTGCTGAATTCTCTGCCACAGTGACCCGTCTTTGAATTTCTCTTAAGCTAACTAAAACCAAAACACGCACAACAAAAAAGGCTGCCCCGGAAAAGGACAGCCTCACATGCTTGCTTCAATCTTTATGGAAGGGTGTTGTTTGCCGCAAAGTCATCACCCAGCGTCACCACGATGTGGATCGGGGCGTTGGGATCGTAGGCGTAGGTGACCCGGTAAGGTTCCGTCACAGCCAGGAAATCAACCAGGTAATGCAAGGTATAGGGCTTCGCGCCGTAAAAAGTGATGGTGGTGTAGGTAGTATAAGCAGCATTGCCTTGCTCAACCACGTTGATGCTCTGACTCTTCAGGTAATCCGCCGTTTTCTCTGCCAAGCCCTGTGTGCTCGAGCCGTTCAGGATTGAAACTGTCGCGCCTTCCTCTGCCAACACGTTTAGCAGGGTCGTAGGGTCCTGGACGTCAATCGCCCCGCCTCCGCCAAAGACGCTGTCGCGAAGTTCGCGAATGCGGTCCGGGATGGGGCGTAAGATTGCCAATCCGTCAGGGGAAGTGCCAGAAGACACATCCTGCCAGCCGATAGCAGTGTGCGCGATTTGATCACGCGGAATATCATTGAGGACCTTAATGCCAAGTTGAATAACCTGGTCGAGCGTGAGATTGGTGCGGATACCCTGCGAAAGGCTGGCATAAAGCTCTGGCGAGCGCTGAATCAGTTTGGGCAGCATATTGAAATCCAGGATACGGTCGCGAATGGCGAGGATCACCTGCTGTTGGCGCTGCGAGCGGGAGATATCTCCGCCGGTTGGCTCGCGGTAGCGCACGTACGCCAGCGCCAGATCGCCCGGAAGCGTGTGTGTGCCTGGTTCGAGCCACTGAGAGAACTTGGTATCAACAATGTTCAGCTGCACGCGCTCTGTCGAAGTGATCTTGACGCCGTCAATTTGATCGATAAAGCTGACAAAAGCCTTAAAATCAACCTGGGCGTAATAGTGAATGGGTACGCCAAGCAAATTCTCAACAGTCTTTGCAGCCAGTGCCGGACCACCGCCAGGCAATTGGAAGCTTTCGCCGATGCTGTAGGCAGTGTTAATCTTGCCGTAATCCGAGCCAGGGATTTTGACCCACAAGTCACGTGGGATGGAGAGCATGCCAGCCGTGTTGTTGACCGGATCGAGGGTGAAGAGGATCATCGTATCAGTCAGAGGGCTGGAAGCGTCCGGACTGCGTGCATCAATACCCATCACCAAAAGGTTGACGCGGGTTTTACCGTCCCACGCATCGGGCATGGTGAATGTATCCAGCGGAGGAGCAGTCAGGGTTGGAGTGATTCCGGGTTCAAGCGTGACATTTGGGTCAGCAGTGGGCTCATCCAGGATGGGCGCACCGCCAGGATTAAATATCGTTGCCTTGGCAACAAAATCACTGGTGAAGCGGAAGAGGAAATATCCTCCAACCAAACCCAGCATCAATAGAACGACTAACGCAACCAAGGACTTCCCGCGGGGAAGTTCCCATCGTTTCTTTTCAGTATTTTTCATATATTTTTGATCAGGCTTGGCTTTGCTTATCCTGGCATGGGTGGTGGCACTGGAAGGGCTTCCTTCTCGGTGGCACGCCACTTATCGCCTTCATCGATGCGCATGATTAATATGCCATCCCAGATTGGGTATTTTCGGCCACAATCCTGGCATACCAGCCAATAATCGCCAAACATTTCCAGCGTTCCGGCATTTTCTTTAACGCAAACGGGACAAGCCAGTTTGTCAAACAACTCTTTACTGATCACATCAGCCTCCATCGTTTACCTTCGGAACATGCTTCCGATGGCGATTAAATTTTACCATAGGGCAGATTTGGCTCACACAACCTTAGCGGTCGCCAATATCCGTACCTGGACCGTAATTATACCCATCAGGCCAGGGAACGTAAGTGGTGTTAATATAATCGGTAAAATAAACCGCCCCGTCTTTATAAACAGTCCGCTGCACCGAAACACTCGCGCCATTAACCGCCCAGTCCACCTGCTTGATCGTGCCAGTTGGCAGGGTGGGATCTTCGCGATAAATCGGTTCAGGAGGAGGGGTGACATTGGTGACGCCCGTGGTAGTCCAATCCACACTGCGCCCATCACTGGTGGAATAGAACTTCCAGGTGAGCGAGTAATCGGTGGTGTAGGTTTCCATCAGGATCCAATAGGGCGTGTCGTTGCGGAATTTGAAATCCACAACTGGCACATAGACCGTGGCATCCAAACCTGCCAGGTTGGTGTTCACCCAACCATTGGCATCCTGCTCGTAATAGCCGACGCGATAAGCGTGCGGATAACGCTCCACAATTGGGAATCCAGCAAAGAATGCCGTCCGGAAGAGCGTGGTGCTCACCTGGCAAACGCCGCCGCCCACCCCCCGGACTGACTGATCGCCAACAATGATGATGGCTTCAGCATAACCGTTTTCGAGGCTGATGTCGGTCAAGTACTTTGCCATCGAGAAAACTTCGCCTGGCGCAACCATAACCCCATAAAAGCTGGCTGCCGCTGTGCGGATGTTTTGCAGGCGATCCGCCGACGAACCATAGAAGTAAGAGTGCCCTTCGAAAATGAGTTCGGTGATGCCCAGGCTGGCAGCCGTTGAATCATCTTTCACTGCCGGCTCAACATCCCGCATGATCAGAGTGGCTTCGTGCTGCCCCGCCTGAAGCTGCTGGATGATCTGGTCCACACTCTGGTCAAGGTCAAGAGCTTTGCCGATAATTGCATTCTGGACCAGCTCAATCTCCTTGCGTTCGTCATTAAAGAACATGCGCGCGTTCACTGGTTCCACCAGTAAAGAAGGCGCGATGCTGCCAAGATAGTTAAGCAGAGATTGGCGGTTGAGGCTGAGCTGATACCCTGCCGCACCGGCATCCGTATTGCGTTCAAGCTGAAGCAGGCTCGCCAAGTCTTTGGCTTTAATTACCCACGGTCCAGCGCCAAAAGCTGGATCAGCGGGCTGGATTGTGAAGTCCTGGCTGAGGATCTTCTGCGCCAGATCGGCAGTTGCCTGAACATCCATGATGACAGGCGTGGATTCTTCAATCACAAGGGGGATTGTGCCGCTGGTTTGCGTCAGGAAGAAGGGTTCCAGGTTTTTCAACGTGGCTGGGATGTCGACCTTGCGCCCCACCTGCCCCTGGCTGACTTTCACTTCCGTGCCCTCAAGGGTGATGGCAGCTTCGATCATTGGTTTATCGATCTGCCGCGCGATTTCCTGTAACAACGCATACGCGGCGCGTTGGTCATAGACCACACTGGGGTCGATGTTTATGCCTGATCGCATGGCGAAGAACTGACTGCTCAGGTCCGCCACCAAACCCTGTCCGCGACCCACCTGATAAGCCTTTTCAACGGCGCCAATCGGCTCGAAGGTGTAACCCAGTTGAGCAGGATTGAAAGCCCAGCGGGAGTCTCCATCGCTGAAAAAGATCTGTCCCTGTTTGGGGTAATTAAGGCCCGCGTTGAGTTTGACCACAGCCTGCCCAATCGTGAGCCCGGAAAGGTCGGTGCCGTTTACGGACACACCTGGAAAAATGGCATTTTCGTGTTTTGCTTCAAAGCCAAACACGATTGCAAACAGCGCTGCCAGCGCCAGAAGAGCGCCAAAAACAAACACAAAGCCAATTTGTTTATTGATATGCGCCCTTTTCGCGGGTATGGATGGCGCGGGTGTGACTGGAACTTGCGTTGTATCTTCTGTCATAATCATCCCAGATTATAGTTTAGGCGGTTAAGGTTAAGCAACCTGAGGGTGCAGGTTTTATTCCTGTTAACAGACGCTGA
>CAYPBU010000107.1:0-1917 GCA_964409045.1 uncultured Anaerolineaceae bacterium
CTGGATCAGATCCTCCATGGCAATGCCCTTGTTGTTGTAGCGCTTCGCGATGCTTACCACCAAACGCAGGTTATACTCCACCAGTTTTTCTCCAGCAATGTCAGCGCCATTCTCGACGCGCTCAATGCTGTTTTGAATGTCTGCCATGCTGGCTTCCAGCTGTACGGGTTCGGTGCCGGTCGCCCAATTTTGGCTCAATTGATCCATCAGACTCTCAGGAAGAATATAAGCATCCGTAAAGAAGCGCAGCAGATCGCGCGCCAGATCTTCCCAGTGCTTATCACTTCCCCAACGGGGATCATCCAGGTAAGTGCGAATATATGGCGGATCGGGCATCTCCAAAGTTCGCTGCAATTGCATGGCTTCTGCCAACACCCTCGTTACATCCGGCGCCGGATAAGAGAGCCTGGCGGCATCCATCTCCACCTGAGTCCAGGTGGATTTCATGTCCGCGTGAATCTTTTCCAGGTTTAAGCCACCTTCTTCGATCCGGTAAAGATTCAACTGCTCCTTTGACTGAACAATAATTGCCAGGTAAAACTCTTCCTCCGCCAACAGCAACTCTTCGCGGCTGATGTCCCGCAGGTAGAGCTGGATCGGATCATCAAGAATTTCGCCTTTCTGAATTTCTTGGACGCTCTCAGAAGGATCATCGCTCAAATCAAAATCATCCGTATCATTTTCTGACATCTACTCAGGCCTTGTCTCTGGATTTGCTCTTGATGGAGGTCGTTTTCCGCACCCGTGTACTGCCGCCGGCCTCCGGTGCGAGCAAAGCTTTGTCCAATAGGCGGCGCTTCTGCAACAATTCGATGTAAAGGAATTGAACTTCTTCATCTGTGTAGGTCTTGGATTCAACGTCGTTGGACTGTAAAAATTTGATTTCCTCCAGCCTGTCTTCAAGTCGGTTCAAGCGCATGCGCACCACAGCGCGAATCTGGTGTTGATCCCGCTTTTCCCTGGTGATGGCATATTGGACCTCCACAAAGTTGGGGTTTTCTTCGAATTCCAAGGCGGAGGTCATACGGGCTTCAATGTAGTCTGCAGGTGTGTAGTCCACCTGGCGCAGGCTGTCTGAGATCAGGCGGAAGCCTGTGAGGGTATCGGCATTCTGAAAATCAGCTTCCATGATCGGATCAAGCCCGAGATTACAGAGGGTCTTATCCAGGCGAAATAATCCTTCAGGGTCGAGGAAAAGATCGTGCAACAGATAGCGTTCAAGTTTCTGGTTTTTTTGGGCTGGCTTGTTTAACATGCTTGCAGGAATTACATCCGCCTGGTCGCTTTCAATCTTTTTCCTGCGAGTATGTGCAATGTCAGTCCGCGTGCTTTTCAAAGATCGCTCATCCACGCGCAAGAAAGTTGCCAGCTGCTGACGGTAAGCTTCCCGCTCCACTGCATCAGCCACATCATCAATGAGCGGCATCACCTGCGCGGCAATGTCGCGTTTCACCTTGGCATCCTTCAGGTCCTGGTCTGCAGCCAGGGTTTCCATGACATGTACCACAACCGGTTTTGCGTTCGCTATGATTTGCTTCCAGGCTTCGGGGTCTTCAAGCACAATTTCATCCGGGTCTTTCAAGCCTGGCAGCGCTGTCACCCGGATATCGGCACTCAAGTGCTGTTCAAAGCGCATAAGCCCGCGGGAATCAAACCGGATCTCGGACTCCTGGTCCATCGCCTTTCGCGCTGTTTCGAGCCCCTTCAAAGTGGCGTTCTGGCCAGCCGCGTCAGGGTCCAGCGCCAGGACGACGTTGCGCGTCAAACGCTTGATCAGGCGGAATTGGTCTTCCGTCAGGGCTGTGCCCATCGGGGAAACCGCGTTAGCAAAGCCTGCCTGGTGCAGCCCAATCACATCCATATAACCTTCGACGATAACAGCCTGGTTCATCGAGCGGATACTCTTGCGCGCCAGGT
>CAYPBU010000107.1:1927-5654 GCA_964409045.1 uncultured Anaerolineaceae bacterium
GCAGGCGGCCCTTGTCGAAAACATCAGTTGCGGGTGAATTGAGATACTTCGGCACGTCATCAGGATCCAACACACGTCCGCCGAAACCAGCCAACTGACCATACGGTCCGCGGATTGGGAACATCAGGCGGTTGCGGAAGCGATCGTAGATGCTGCCGTCATCCCGCTCGGTCATCAAACCAGCTGCCACCATGATAGCAGGCTGATAGTTTTTCAGCCGTAAGTGATCGAGTAAGGCAGTCCAACTATCTGGCGCGTAACCCAGACCCCAGACCTTGATGGTCTCGTCAGTCAGACCGCGCTTATGAAAGTAATCAAGCGCTTTTTTACCAGCCAGAGTGGTGAGCATCTGCTGACGAAAGAAGCCGGCGGCTTCCTCAAGTACAGCGCTCAGGTTCTGCCGGGTTTGCTCATCAGCTTCGGATTCGGGGGTATGTTGGACGAGTGTGACGCCGGCACGCTCGGCTAACTGCCGCAAGGCTTCGTTGAAATCCCAGCCTTCCCGCTTCATCATGTAGCCAAAAATATCTCCGCCCTCATTGCACTGTCCAAAGCAGCGCCAGGTTTGCGTCTCAGGAAAAACCACGAATGAGGGCGTGCGGGTGTTGCTGTGGAAAGGACAAAAACCGATATAGTTCTTGCCCGTCCGCCGCAATTTGACCGTCTGACCAACAATATCGACAATGTCCAGGCGATCTTTGATGTCATCTACAACAGTCATCAGCTACTCCAGGTTTTTGGTGTGGTTTAAGGTTAAATCTTGGGTTGCTACACTACCCCACCAATCTAATTTTACCTTAGTTAGATACAAGTTCACATAGCTTAACTTATATAAACCAAAGGTCATGGTTTATAAGTGATCGATAAATTTACCCGCCATTTCCCTCATGAATACTCATTGAAAAGCAGGAATTTTCCGGGTAGGAACTTGGTTTGAGGTTCATGGCACAAAAAAAAGCAGCTTATCCATTTGGAATAAACTGCTTTTTCAAAAAAACACAAGAAATTTATTAGCTGATTTTTCCGCTTACCGCTACGACATCTTTCTCATATTTCACAATCGCCCCAACTGCAGCTTCCAGTGCGCGGCAGATATCACTGGCAGAAAGGCTGGGAGCAGGCATTTGCTTTTTGGCCACCTGCTCCGGTGTGTAGGGTACATGGATGAATCCAGCGCGGATCTGCTTACCCATTTTTGAAATATGGTACAAGACCCCATACATGATGTGGTTGCAAACAAAGGTTCCTGCGGTGTTAGAGAGGGAAGAAGGCAGCCCTTCTGCTTGAATTGCCTCGACCATTGCTTTGACCGGGAGCGTGGCGAAATATGCTGGCTCGCCGTCTTCGAAAATGGCCTTGTTGAGCGGCTGATTTCCTTCGTTGTCCGGTATTCTTGCATCATCCACATTTATTGCCACCCGCTCCGGTGTTACATCGAAGCGACCTCCAGCCTGACCCACGGATAGCACCACATCCGGATCTTCTGACAATATGGCATCCTTCACTTTTTCGATTGATTTGTGAAAGACGGTGGGGATCTCCAGCTTGACGATCTCTGCGCCTTCAATCTCATCTCGCATTAACTTCACAGCCTCCAGGGCAGGGTTGATACTTTCGCCCCCAAAAGGATCAAATGCTGTAATTAGAATTTTCATCTGTTGCCATCCCTTTCCATCGATTGAGATTCCAAGTCTTAGAAGGCAAGGAAGTACATCAGGAAGATATGAATCACCAGTAGGACTGCGGCAAAGGGAGCCTGCGATTTGATGATCGCATACTTATCCTTTGTTTCCAGGAGTGCCGCGGGCATAATGTTGAAATTGGCAGCCATGGGCGTGAGCAGTGTGCCGCAGTAACCAGCTGTAAGACCTAAAGCACCTACGATGATCGGATTCCCGCCTTGCATGATAACAAACGGAATACCAATGCCAACCGTGATCACGGAGAAGGCGGCAAAACCGTTGCCCATAATGATAGTGAACAACGCCATCCCAATACAATAGATAGCTACACCAAGGAAGCGACTTCCATCCGGGATGATACTTGCCACGCCGTTGGCGATAACCGTGCCAACCCCAGCTGCAGTGAACAACGCGCCCAGTGCGGCAAGGAGTTGAGGAAGTATACCGACAGGACCGACATTCATCATCAATCTTGAGCCATCCTTATGCGCGTACTTGGCTGGCGCTTTGGTGATGATGAAAGCAATTGCTAAGGCAATCGCTGCTGAGATACCGATAGCATGGTTAGTGCTGAGTTTGAGCTCCACGAGTATATAAGCCACAGCCACAGCAATGACAGCCAGGGAGATAGCAGGAATGAAGATCTTGTTGCCGATCTTGTCAGCGCTCATCCTCGAGAATTCCTTGGTAGGAACATCGATATTACCGGGTTGTCTCACCTGGTTCAAAGCTGTCAGAGCAGCGATGATTAGAATACAAAGACCGGTGATCCAGCGTGGAATATGAGGTCCCACAATAAATGTAAAGGCAAGCAGAAACCAAAAAGCTGCAGTGGGTATCCTGGTTTTAAGTTCTTTATCGCTCAGGGCATAAATGCCGCAGATAATGAAGATAATCCCAATAATGATGTAAAAGAATTCGCCAATCAATACATTGGTTTCCATGATTTATGACTCCTTTTTGCCGTCAAGTTTGGCTGCCAGTTTTCTATCCAGCAGGAAATTCTTGGCAATGCCTAAGAGCACGGAGATGACCGCGATGGGGATTGACCACATAGCTACGTTCAGCGCAGTGACCTCGGCGTAACCTTGTTCTGCCATTGTGCTGGCGATCAACAGTGTGCCTGAAGCACCCATGAACACGTTTTGGGCAAAGAAGTTACCATAGTTTTCAGACGCAGCAGAAGCACCTTTTATAACATCAACTGTCTTATCGTCCACTTCCCCAAATTTGGCTACTGCAGCAGCCTGCGCCATTGGATTGACCAAAGGACGAATGAACTGCGGATGTCCACCAAGTCGAACAGAGAATGCAGCAGCAGCAGCACGGATGGATTGATAAATCGACAACACTTTTCCACTTGTTGCGCCCTTGATCGAACCAATGAAATCAACCGCTTTTTCCTTGAGTCCATATCGCTCAGAAATCCCAATGATGGGCAGAGTCAAAACAAATAAGGTTGCTGTGCGCTGAGTTATGAAGGAATTCCCGAGAACTTCCAGAATTTCCATCGGGGTCATGCCAGCGACCAGTCCAGTGACTACCCCCGCAACAACGACGGTGGCGATGGTATCTCGTTTGAGGGCAAACCCGAGAATTACCACGAGAACACCAATAAGCTTTAATACTTCCATTGATATTTATCTCCTTTTCTATTCAATTTTGTGGGTTTTTTGGTGGTGCTAAATTAATTCTATCAGAATGTAAGCTCACAGGTTGAAGCAATTTTCTAAAAACACAATCAAATCACAAACGATTTAGGACGTAAACTGCCCACCCAGGTGGCTCAAAGTGACAGAGTCAAGTACAAATGACCATGAGGGAGTATTAAAAAAAGCAGGGCTATGTGTGACACAGCCCTGCTTTGTCAATCTTAATAGATCGTTTACTTCACACTCGAAGCCGTGTGATCCTCACTCTTGAGTTCCTCATCAGCTTTGAGTGCTGCTTCGTTGGGAGCAGGTGGAACACAATTTGTCGCAGCCGGATCGCTGGACGGCTCGGAGCTTGCGCTTTCAGCAAACGCCTCTGCAGTCGGTGTGCAC
>CAYPBU010000108.1:0-5458 GCA_964409045.1 uncultured Anaerolineaceae bacterium
GGGTGGAAAAATTAGTTAACCTACCTTTTTGTTCGTTCATAAAACAGCTCCTTCTCCATGGAGGGGCTGTTTTTATTACTTTCCACACATAGAATTGCCTGTTTAGGTACTCTGGCAGCGGAAAATGGGGAGGTGAAGCAACCGTTGCTTTCATTCCTTGGGGAGATGCATGACAGATTGAACGATCTGAGCTTGTACCCGCCCAACTAAGGTAAAATTCAGTTGGTGGGGTGTTTTAGCAACCCTATAGAGTACCAAAACCGCACCAAAAACCTGAGGTAACTGATGACTGTTGTAGATGACATCAAAGATCGCCTGGACATTGTTGAAATAGTCGGTCAGACGGTCAAATTGCGGCGTACTGGTAAGAACTACATTGGTTTTTGCCCGTTCCACAGCAATTCGCGCACGCCTGCTTTTGTGATTTTCCCTGAGACCCAAACCTGGCGCTGTTTCGGGCAATGTAACGAGGGCGGTGATCTCTTTGGCTACATGATGAAAAAAGAAGGCTGGGATTTCAGCGAAACATTGCGCCAGCTTGCAGAGCGCGCAGGCGTGACGCTCGTACAGCATACTACTGAGAGTGCCGCTGATGAGCAATCTAGGCAGGATCTCAGCGCGGTTCTTGAAGAAGCCGCCAGCTTTTTCCGCCAGCAGATGCTGACGACCCCTGCAGGCAACAAGGCACTTGATTATTTTCACAAGCGCGGTCTGACCGACGAAACCATCAAGGTCTGGGGTTTGGGCTACGCGCCTGCAAGCTGGAATGCCTTGCTTGACCACTTGCGCCTGAAAAACTTCCAACCTGCCATTATGGCAGCCGCAGGACTGATGACCGAGCGCGACGACGGCAGCATTTATGATCGCTTCCGCAACCGCCTGATGTTCCCGATTCGTGGACCTTACGGTCAGATGGCTGGTTTCGGCGGACGCGTCTTGGACCCCGATGATGTACCCAAGTACCTCAACTCCCCTGCTACAGACTTGTTTGACAAGGGTCGTCTGCTCTACGGGCTCGACCTGGCACGTAAGAGCATCCGCTCGATGAACCAGGCTGTCATCGTGGAAGGTTATATGGATGTGATTGGGCTGCACCAGGCAGGCTTCAGCAACGCGGTCTCCCCGATGGGAACCGCCCTGACGGAAGACCAATTCCGCCTGATCAAACGCTTGACACGCAATGTCATCCTGGCGCTTGATCCTGACGCGGCTGGTCAGAACGCAACCCTGAAGGGGCTCGAGACCGCGCGAAAGGCAATGGACCAGGAGTCTGAGATCCGATTTGATTCACGCGGGCTCATGCGTTATGAGCAACACTTGAACGCTGATATCCGCGTGACGGCGCTGCCAGGATTGAAAGACCCGGATGAGATTGTGCTTGAGGACCCGGAAGCCTGGAAGCAGATCATCGCCAGGGCGAAACCGGTGGTGGTGCACGTCATGGAGACGCTGGCTGCCGACCAGGACATAAGGGATGCCAAGGTAAAGCGCGACATTGCTGCCCAGGTGATGCCGCTGATTGACGATGTGGCGGATTCAGTGGAGCGAGAGGCTTATCGCCAGCAGTTGGCGACATTCCTGCGCGTTGATGAGCGTTCTCTGAAATCCTCGCGCGCGGACCTTGCGCATACTCGCCGGAAAAAGATTGATAGCGACCAGTCGGAAGTCAATCCCCCAAGCACGTTAGGCAAGCCCTCCCAACGAAACCAGAAACTCGAACGCTATCTGTTGCATGATCTCTTTCTTGATCCGGAAGGATTGTTTCGCCTGGATAAAACCCTCTGCAATCTCGGGCTTGATCCGATCATGGAGACCGATTTTCAGAGCGCCGATACCCTTGCAGGTTTCCGCTTAGTCACGGAAAGCGTGCGCCAGTTGGAATACACCTCCGCGGATTACATCGAAGCTCGCATGACCCCTGCGTTGGATTTTGAAGAAAACCCCAATTTTGTCGAAGTTCAGTATGAAACCACTAAGGAAAAACGTGACCAACACCAGGTCCGGGCTGTCGTGCGTATGCGTCTGAACCGCCTGGAAGACCGGCTGGAAGAGATCAAATTCCTGCAGTCGGACGTGGTTGATTCAAAGACTTATACCGATGAGGAAGTCCAATTCCTTTACATAGAATTGTTGCAGAAACGCCGCCTATTGGACAAAGCCCTGCTCGCGCCTGAAGCCGGCGGCAGCACACGCGTGCGAAGAACTTCTTCTATCAAAAGCAATTCGAGAGGAAAGGCTTGAGTAGATGTCTGATAACAACCCGGATGAGTTTGAACTGAGCGACGATCCTTCGGAGACCACCCCTGAAACTGAGAGAGGTGAGTTACTTGATGACCCCATTCAACTCTACCTCAGGGATATCAGCCGCGAAGAGCTGCTGCTGGCGGAAGAGGAATTTTACCTGGCGATCATCGTCCAGGCGAAAGAACAGCTCGATCTATATCGTGTAGGCGAAACCAGTTTAAACCTCGAAGGAATCCATGCGGATATGAAATCCACCTGGACGCAGGTGGAGATGGATGCTGCCAGATTATCGCACCCTGCGCCGGAAGTGGCGAAGGTGTTGGCGGAAGCCATGCAAATGCAGCAAAAGTTGGAGATGCCCAATCCCCCTTACATCCGCAATTACCTGGATGACCCCCGATGGGGTAACGATAAACATTGGGAAGACCTGGCGCGCGATCTGCTACGCTTTTTTGTGGACGCTTATATCCTCCCTGAGGGGTTGATTGAAAAAGTGAGCTTGCAATGGGCGCTTGGTGCTGAACCTGAGAAGCTCACAGCCAACTCGGAAGACATCCACACCAGCATTCGACGGGTTGAGGAGGGTGCTGACTTTGCCGGCGAGAAGTTGGTGGAGTATAACCTGCGCCTGGTTGTGAGCATCGCGAAGCGCTACAACAACAAGGGTATTGCCATGGAGGATTTGATCCAGGAAGGCAATATGGGTTTACTGCGGGGCATCCAAAAGTTTGACCCAGCCAAAGGTTTTCGCTTCAGTACCTATGCCACCTGGTGGATCCGCCAGGCGATTACGCGCTACATTCATGAAAACGCGCGCACGATCCGCATCCCGGTACACATCGTCGAAGCTATCAGCAAGCTGGTAAAAATCCAACACAAGCTGGTGCAGGTCTTGGGGCGTGACCCTACCTTCGCGGAAATGGCAGTGAAATCGGAATTCCTTTCGGAAGAGGACGTAAACACAATCCTCGAGATTGGTGGAAGCCGTGAACTTGCCGACCCGGGCTTGCTTCACCGTTGGGATGAAGCCACGCAGAAGGTGGAAGCGGTCTTGAAATCGGCCGAAGAACCGGTCTCACTCGAAAGCCCTGTGGGGGATGCGGAAAACAGCACTCTGGGTGACTACATTCCGGATCTCGACGCGATTGAGCCGATGGAAGAAGTGATGCGCGATAATTTACGCGAGTCGGTACGGGAATCTTTGGATGGCTTGCCTGAACGTGAACGGGAAGTCCTGGAATTACGTTTTGGTATCAAAGATGGCGTCTATCACTCCCTGGAGGAAATCAGCAACTACTTCGGTCTAACACGTGAACGAATCCGGCAGATCGAGAGTTCAGCCTTGCGGAAACTGCGGGATCCAAAACGGCGGAATTCACTCAAGGAATTTTTGCAAGGAAGTTGATCTTGGAACCGACTGGCAACAATTCGCTGCATGAACGCATCTTCGAGGTGGTGGAAGCCATTCCGGTAGGAAAGGTCGCCAGTTATGGTCAAATTGGCAGCATGGTTGGCGGTTGCAGCGGGCAACTTGTCGGTTTTGCGCTGGCATCCCTGCGTTACTCAGCCAACCGAAAAGTGCCGTGGCAGCGTGTGATCAACCGCCAGGGCAGGATCAGCCTCACCGGACCGGATGCGGCTCTGCAAAGGGCTTTGCTCGAAGATGAAGGTGTCCGTTTTGATGCGGATGGTGTCATCGACCTGGCAGAATTTGGCTGGAAACCCTAGATTTCATAAATAAGAGGCAGACATGTTCACCGTGACGTTCTTTGACGATCCTCAAACCTATTTCGGAGCTGCTCGCCACCTGTGGGAAGGTGCTGAAACACGCAACAACCTGATCCTTGGGTTGGCTCTGCGCTTGCAGTCTGACCTGCATGCGTACGGGAAGGACATGCCTTTAATGGCTCTGGTTAGAGACGAAATGGGAGCGATTGGAGCCTCAGCCCTCATGACTCCACCTTATGCGATAATTGTGCAAAGCGAGCCGCTCAACAAACCTGCTCTTGAGGCGCTTGCTGACTCTCTGATTGACGCGGGTTGGCAGTTGCCTGGTGTGAATGGTGTTGCTGAAGTAAGCGACTGTTTTGCTGAAATCTGGCAGCAGAAAACAGCGTGGTCAGCCCGGAGAATCGTGAATACCCGGGCGTATGAACTGCGGCAGGTGATAACGGTCGACTATCCCTCAGGAAAAATGAGGCTGGCTGAAGCAGACGAGGCGCAACTCGCGGCGGACATGCACAACGCGATGATTGAAGAAGTCATCGTGGGACCCCATCGGCTGCAAACGGTGGAATCCGAGCTGGACACAATCCGAAAGAAATGTGTTTTCTTATGGGTGGATGCGGGTGAGGTGGTCAGCATTGCCCTCGCCACTCGTCCACAGATCAAGGGTATCTGCGTCGGCGGAGTATATACGCCTCCAGGTTCCCGTCGAAAAGGTTATGCCAGGGCTTTGGTGGCGGAAGCCTCAAAAGAGCTTCTCGCGCGTGGGTATGAATTTACCAACCTTTTTACCGATCTCTCCAACCCTACCAGCAACAAGATTTACCAGGAAGTCGGCTACAGACCTGTCGCGGATTATCACCAGTACGAATATGTTAGATAAAGTGTGAGTTACAACCTCATGAACGAGTTCCGGGATAAAAAAAGAGGCTGACTTTTCAGCCAGCCTCGGTGTTTGTGAGGGAGTTTACTCGCTCTCGTGCAGTTCTTTCTGCCGGGCGTCCATGATTTCGCGCGCCATCTGGGTGGGGACCATTTCGTAGTGGTCGAATTCCATGGCGAAGATACCACGACCGCCGGTCATAGAGCGCAAGTTGGTGGTGTAGCGCATCATTTCCGAAAGCGGCACGTGGGCATTGATGGTGGACTTGCCGTGTTCGGTATCCATGCCCTGCACGCGGGCGCGACGGGTGTTGAGGTCGCCCATGATGTCGCCCATGTTGGCTTCGGGTACGGTGACCGCAACGCGCATGATCGGTTCGTAAAGAACAGGATTGGCTTCTTTGAAGGCGATCTTGAAGGCTTCGCGACCGGCAATTTCGAAAGCGATTGGCTTGGAGTCCACGGGATGTTCTTTACCATCCACAACTGAGACGCCCACATTATGGACTGTATAGCCAGCCACAACGCCTTCTTTCATGACACTGCGGATACCTTTTTCAATCGGACCCATGTAGTTATTGGAGATCGCGCCGCCAAAAACATCGTT
>CAYPBU010000109.1:0-5437 GCA_964409045.1 uncultured Anaerolineaceae bacterium
TGCCTTCGCTGCGTTCAAAGGCAGAGGAACCCGTGGCGGATTTGTGCAGCATGAGCTCCTCGGCCAGGATGGGGTTCACGCCCATCATTCCGCCGGCACGATAGAACATCTCGAGTGCCAGCAGATGCCCATGCCCGGTGCCAAAGGGGAAGATCATCCCTCCCTGTTTGACGCGTGCCAGGATCGCCGCAGCAGTTTCGCGATATTGCGCTTCGTTCTGCCTGATTTTCTCCAGGATTCCGTCAATATCATCCCAATATGCGTTTGCGTATGTCATTTTCACATCATTCCTTCTGCCATCAGCCATGCCAGGTCATCCGTGATTTCTTCTGTTGCGCCTTTGGGTAAAGGTGACATAATGCTTTCGTAGGTTTTGCCATATTCGCCTTCATCGGCAAGATAGCCGCCGTAGTCGTCGCAATATCCCCAAATGAGCGGGAGCTTTGCCTTGCTGGCAGCTTTGATCTTTATCCCAAAACGCGAAAACATCTCGCCAGGTTGTTTGCAGATCTCAATATCTCCCAGTCGAATGACAGCCGCATCGAATTTGGCGTTGATCTCCTCTTTTTTCAGCTTGAGATCAATGGCGTAGTCTGAAGAAAGCAAGATTTTGTGCTTGTCGTAATTCTCTTCTGCTGACAATTGCTGCCTAATTTGCGCTTGCAAGGTCTTGAGGGCGGCTTTATCCACCGGATAACTGGTCTCCCAGTGATAACCTTCCACATAAGGCTCACCCAGGGTGAGTGGCGCCAGTTCATCGCTCGCAAAAAGCTGTGCCAGGATGCCCTCGCCCGTGCGAGCCAGCTCCTGGGCGTCGTGACCCTGGCGGTAGTTGCGGTTGCTCATATCCCCGGAAGCGCCTTGCATCATCAGCGGATAAACGCCCAACCTTTCTTTGACACCCCGGCTGATGTAACCCAACAGGTCGCTGCTGATTTGCAGGTTCTGAGCACCAAGTACCGTCGGGTGACAGGAAATGTTGACGATTGCCGCTTCCACTGAGTTTTCGTGCTTGAAGACGATCAGTGTGACGTCTTTATCTTCAGGCTTGCCGATCCCGTTGCGGTTGCCGTACAGCCCTTTAATTTTTACGGTACGATACCAAGCTTCCACCTGCACAAGCTCTTTTTCAAAGCAAGCAGCGATGGTATCGTAAATTTTTTCCTTCAAGAAATCCTGGTAGGAGCGCCAAAAGCCATCATCTGTTTCTTCGTCAAACATGGGCAGCCGCTCAGAGCGGATTTCGGGTCCGGCATGGGTGTGGGTGGTGGCGATAGTCACCATTTCTGGATAGACTCCGTACTGCTCGCCCAATCTATCCTTGACCGCCATGACAATTTCATTCGTGATCATCAGGATTTCCACATCGCAGAACACGATCGGTTTCCCATTAATCTCCAGCAAAACCGCGGTACATTTCAACTCATCGAGGACACCCTCAGATTTTTGCCTGCGCATGCCGTAACCGCCCATGAAACAGGGCTCCTGCGGTGTAACAAAGCTGGTGGAAGTTGCTACCTTTATCATACTCACCTCATCAAGGTTTCCAGCATACGCTGGTTGAAAATCTTATCACCTTCAGTAGCTCGGTCAAAGACCTTGCACCCCTCAACATAAGTTTCAAGCGCCGAATAGTCATCGCTGATCACCACAAAATCGGCATCTTTGCCGATCTTGAGGGAGCCCTTTCGATCACCGAAGCCGTACTTTCGGGCGGGGACGAGCGCAGCCATTTTCAGGATGTCTTCGATCTCAAGCCCAATGTTTTCCACCAGGTTCCAGATGCCATAAAGCACCGGCTTGCTGCTCCCGCGCAATCGCCCGCCAGGTTCGCGCACAAAGCCCAAATCGTCCACGATCACCTCGCCGGAATGCCCAAGAAATCCGCGATAGGTGCCAGTTTGCGCGCCGGAATAACCGGTGCAGTCGGAGATCAGCATGATTTTATCGTGCGGTTTGGCACGCATCACAATCTCGATCATCGGGTTTGAGACGTGCAAGCCATCGCAGATGAGTTCACAGGTGACACGTTCATCCAAAAGGGCTGCCCCCAACCCACCTACGTCGCGGTGGTGAATACCAGTCATGACGTTGCAGAGGTGCGTCGCCACGGTGATGCCATTCTCAAAAGCGGCAAAAGCCTGGGTCGAATTGCAATCGGAGTGGGTAAACGCGGCAATCACGCCGTTTTCAGTCAGCAGATCGATCATTTCCTTCGCCTGGGGCAGCTCAGGCGCCAGCCCCATCAGCTTCAGATGACTGCCACCAGCCTTGATTGCCTGACGCACAAAGTCCAGGTTGATCGTTGGGGTCTTCGGGCGGATGCCTTTCTCGCCGACCCTGTTCAAATAGGGACCCTCAAAGTGCACGCCGGCTACATTCGCGCCAGCTTGCGGCTTGCCAACACGATTCGCAGCTTTCCGCAGGACGTCCAATGCGCCTTCGCCATCACCGCTGGCACTAAAAAGTGTGGGGAGGACCAAGGTCACGCCCTCGCTCGCCACACCTTTTAAGAATCCATTCAATTGAAAGTCGTAATCCCCAGATTCCCCTTCCTCCCACAGGGTATAGCCCTGTGTGCCGTGGATGTGGGTGTCAAAAATGCCTGGAATAATGCGCAAATCGCCAAAATCGAGCGCGCCTTCTTTATCTCCCTTTCCAAACTGGACGATCTTTCCCCCTTCAACACGCATCCAGCCATCCAACAGACCGTCTTCAGTGTAAATCCGGGTTGACCTGATCCACATATTATTTTTCTCCTTCAAAGTAGACACCACCGTCTTTGCGCGCTTTCTCAAGCCACTTCATTGCGCGGCAGGTCATTTCCATTAATTCATCCTTTTTGGCGAGGTCATGTGTTCGGTAGATTTCAGCGAAGTCCCGCAATTCATACACAAGCACGTTCTCTTCGGCCTGCAAGTTGAAGGTTTCTTCGCCTTCGGGGCTGACCACTGTGACGGAAATACAGCGGCTGCTTTCCTTCGGCACTTTGATGTAGCCCTTTTCACCCTGGATCTGCACCAGGTTCTCGCTGCGGCTGTCCTTCGCGCCTACAGCCTCTGCGTAGAAACCAGGATACTTCATGATCATCACACCAGAGGTGTCGATGCCGTTGGCGGCGAGGTTAGCAAAATAGTGGATATCTTCCGGTTCGCCAAACAGGTCAAGCATGAAACGCAGGTTGTAATAGTTGATATCCATCAACGCACCCCCTGCAAAGGCTGGGTTGAATACATTCGGATTCTTGCCTTCCAGGTACGCTTTATGCTTGCTGGAATACTGCGAAAAGTTGAGCTGCGCTAATCGAACTGGGCCGATTTTATGCAGATGCTCGCTCAGAAGTTTGAAGTTGGGCAAATGCGGGACGGTAACCGCCTCGACCAGGAACAAGCCCTTTTCCCTGGCAAGATCGCGCAGAGTTTCGCACTCCGCATGGGTGGCAACAAAAGGCTTTTCGCAGATGACGCCCTTGCCGGCTTTTAGGGCATCAAGCGACCATTGGAAATGCAGCGAATTGGGGGATGCAACATAAACAACGTCGATTTCGGGGTCATGCAGAAACGCATCCCGATCCGTGTACCATCTTTTCAGGGCATGTTTTTCCGCGAATGCCTGCGCCGTATCTTCGTTGCGTGAGTAGCAGACAATCACCTCAGCATTTTCAGCCCGACTTACCGCGTCAAGAAAGCCGTCAACAATTACTCCTGTGCCTACCGTTCCGATCCTCATCATCTCATCCTTCCTTCTTTTTCATTTCTTCAACCGCCTGGCGTTGCTCTACCAGCGAGTCTTTCATGCTTCTGATGACCATGCCCTTGTTGTAATAGGTATCCAGATATCGAATGGATGCGTTCGCTTCGATCTTACGTACGGCGGGCATCAGCTCAGGCAGCTGACTGATGAGCACATTCGGTACAACAAAGATTTGGGTTGGTTTTTCGGGGTCATAGGTTACAAAAACTGAGCCGTTAGGTATCTTATCCGTCTCAGCGTTCATCTTTTCCCAGAATTTCACATCTTTCAGGGTTTCAAGCTCAGGGGTGACCAAATCTGCCTTGAACTCGTAAAGCCAGAAATTGGTAAACGCGCTATCGCGCATACGCATCACACGTTCTGAAGTCTTGATGTTTGCCAGTGCGACCTTGCCATCTTTTGCCATCCGGGTGATTACCCGTTTATCCCAACCGTCTTCCATCCACCTGAAAAAGATCATCAAGGCAATTGCAATGACCGCAAAAAGAATCAGGTAAGTGGTCTTGAATTCGGGGTAACGTGTGTAAACGAAGAAATATCCGCCCGCGAGCGCCAGGATGATCACGGTCAAAACGGCGAGCAGGCTGTTGATGATTTTTGCGATTTTCAATTGCATGGCTGGTTTTCCTGTTCAGTTGTTGCATTTATAAATAGTGGTCACCCCGAATTTTCGAAGTGACCACCACTATTCTCGTATTTAAATGGGCATTCGTTCGAATGCTGCCACGATAGCCTAAAGGCCAGCTTTTCGCAGCAGTTCGAGAAAATCCTGTGGTTCATAGGTGGAGACGGTCTGCGTCAACAGTTTTCCGCCGCGCAGTGCCGCGATCTTGCGGTAAACTTCCGCGTCTTCCTTGGTGGCTGCAATGGATTTCTTTTCCACCATAATGTACTTTGTCCCTGCGATCGGGGCAGCATTCCCAACATTGACTTCACCAACTTCAAGCCCACTCTCAAGGATGCGCAGTGCATCCGTTGGGAACTTGGCGATCACAAAAAGCGTCACTTCAGGGTGCTCTTTGACGTAGTCTTGCAGTGCTTGATGGGAGAGAACCAGGACCTTGGCATCCCTGGCGGCAAGGGGCAGCGCCATTTGCTGGATGCGGTCTTTGGCGACGTCATCGTTTACCACGGCGAGGGCATCCGCGTTGATGCGGCGCATCCATGTAACGGCGACTTGTCCGTGAATCAAACGATTGTCAATGCGAAGATGCTTAATCATATTATTGTTTCTCCAGAATATCCCTTTAATAGGTTTGGTGGCGGAGAGGGATTTCTCCGCCACCAACAATTGTACTAAAGATTAGCCCAGAATGCCGAGCGCGCCCAGTACAAAAGCGATCACCGCAACGATCAGGATAACCCGAACGGGAGTGACCTTCTTCTTGAGCAGCCAGTAGCAGAACCCCACCAGGAGGATCGGCAGCAGTTTCGGCAGAATACCATCAAGTGTAGATTGAAGGGCAACTGTTTTGACCACTTCAGTGTTGGTCGTAGGATCAACAAGAGTCTTGGTGTAGGTGTACTTCAACGCCAAACCAATCATGCTTGGTACGAAACCACCAACCACGGTCAAACCCAGGATCTGAGCAGCCTTTCGCAGGGTGTTGAAGTCGGTGTTGCCTTCGATGTCTTCGAGGATGGCAACAGAGCGCTTGTAGCCCCATTTGAAGAGCGGCCATCT
>CAYPBU010000110.1:0-5366 GCA_964409045.1 uncultured Anaerolineaceae bacterium
GGGTCAGCTTGTGGGCATAATAGATGGGCATCGGCATCAGGGTTTCGGTTTCGTTGCAGGCAAAACCAAACATCATGCCCTGGTCTCCAGCGCCGCCGGCCTCGATGAAAGCTTCGTTGTATTCAACCGCTTCCTTGACGCCATTCTGGTCCACACCGCGGGAAATGTCCGCGCTTTGATTGGCCAGCGCCACCAACACGCCGCAAGTAGAACCGTCAAAACCCTTCTTGCCGCGGTCATAGCCGATATCGTTGACCACTTCACGAACGAGGGCGTCGATGTCCACATAGGTTTTGGTGGTCACTTCGCCGTAGGTCAGCACGAAACCAGTCTTGATGGCTGTTTCGCAGGCAACCCGGCTGGCTTTGTCTTCCGAGATCATGGCATCCAGGATCGCGTCGCTGATCTGGTCGCACATTTTGTCGGGATGACCCTCAGTAACCGATTCAGAAGTGAACAGGTACTTGGGTGATTTCATAAAAGTTGTTGTCATTGTTTTAACCTCCTCAGGTTACGTAAATAAAATGCCCCTGCAAGTGAGGGGCATTCCGCTTGGTATGCTTTAGCCTCTCATCTTCCAGATCGTCTGCCGGAATTGGCACCATACACTTGGTTGGTTGCCGAGGTTTCAAAGGGCCGGTCCCTCCACCTCTCTGGATAAGAGCGCCGCAAGGGCTATGTAATTGCGTGTGTTATACCACAAGCTATTCAGGCAGGCAAGTAAAAGAGATTTGTCAAGGCAATTGCACCGAACTTCTGAGAATACTTTTTTCGGTAGGGCGAGGTTGAGGGCACAGGGTGCCTTTTGATGGGTAGTTGCGTTTTGCCCTCAATCCGCCGATGAACATGGTCTGAGGTCATTACCGGCTTGTTGGCGGATTGGAAGCACGTTATGGTCACAATCGATAAACGTATCTGGTGCTTCCAATCTCGCCCTACTAAGATTATGCTGCTTGGGTTTGATGTTCTCCCACCTTTGGAAAAAATGGGTTATGCTTAAGCTTCGTAAAAAAAACTGGAGGAGGCAGGTATGATTGATGAACTGATTAGAGAGTCCAAACAGCGTATGCAAGGCGCATTGGACGTGTTGGAAGATGATCTGATAGCGATCCGAACTGGGCGGGCATCACCCGCGCTGGTGGAGAGGCTGCAGGTTGAGTACTACGGCTCCAACCTCTCGTTGATTCAGCTTGCCACCATCAGTGTGCCCGAATCACGTCAGCTGCTCATCCGACCCTTTGACGCCTCATCGTTCAAAGCCATCGAGCGTGCCATCCAGGCTTCCGATCTGGGGCTTACCCCAAACAGCGATGGAAAAGTGATCCGGCTAAACCTGCCGCCCCTCACAGAAGAACGACGGCGCGACCTGGTAAAAATGGTGAATTCCCGCCTTGAGGATTGCCGGGTTGCCATCCGCAACATCCGTCGCGACAGCCTGAAAGACATGCGTGAGTTTGAAAAGGAGAAAATGATCTCCGAAGACGAGCTCAAAAAAGGTGAAGAGAACCTGCAGGACCTGACCAACGAAATGGTAGCCGAGGTGGACGTCATCGGCGACCGCAAAGAAAAAGAGATCATGGAATTCTAATGTCCGAAACAAGTGGTCGCGTGCCGGCTCATGTCGGCATCATCATGGATGGGAACGGTCGCTGGGCAAAACAGCGCGGCTTGCCCCGGCTGGCAGGGCACCGTGCGGGCACGAAGAACCTGCGCCGCGTTATCCGTGCGGCTGCCAATGCCGGCATCAAGCACCTGACCTTTTATGCTTTTTCCACAGAGAACTGGAGCCGCCCAGAAGAAGAGGTTGGCGGTTTGATGGGACTTTTGGGTGAATTCATTGAAACCGAAACTCCCGAACTGCACAAAGAGGGCGCGCGCCTGCTTCACATCGGTCATCTGGAGCATCTTGAACCTCAATTACGTCAAAAAATTGAAAACGCGATCGAGTTGACCAAAAACAACACCCGCATTGATGTCATCCTGGCGTTCAGCTATGGCGGGCGCGATGAGATCCTGACCGCCGTCAGGAAGATCGTCGCGGCGGGCATTCCGGCTGAGGAGATCACCCAACAAACCCTGTCCGACAACATGTTCACCGCTGGCATTCCGGACCCGGACCTGATCATCCGCACTTCCGGCGAGCTGCGCACCAGCAACTTCCTCACCTGGCAAAGCGTCTACAGCGAATGGGCTTTTCCGGAAGTGTTGTGGCCGGACTTCGACGAAGCCACGCTCAATCAGATTCTTGATGATTTTTCCAAACGCGACCGCCGCTTTGGCGGACTGAGCAAAAAGTAATGCTGCGCCAACGGGCACTCTCGGCCTTAATTTTCGTGCCCCTGTTTTTGGGGATGGCTTGGCTTGGCGGAATACCCTTTGACATTTTTCTATTAATTATCCTGGGATTTGCGGGTTACGAGTATTCCCGTATGCTCCAAAAATCTGGCTATAAGGTAGCCTATCCACTGGTGATTGCTGCCATTGCGGCGCTGGTCTTGCTGCGCATGGCATCCACTGTTTGGGTGGAGCCGCTTGCTTGGACGCTGATTTTGTTTATTTTGGGGATTTACAGTCTTTGGCAGTACGAGCATGGGGATGATAAAGCTTTCATCAGCCTCGGGTTGCAAGTTTTTGGCGTTTTCTTCATTGGCGTGTTGGGGTCTTACGGCATCTCGCTCAACCAAGCCCAGCCGCATGGCAACCTGTGGCTGCTGGTGACAATCGCGCTGGTGTGGCTGGTAGATGCCGGCGCGTATTTCATTGGCACACGCTTTGGCAAGCGCAAAATCCTGCCCAGGCTCAGCCCAAAAAAGACGCTTGAGGGATTGGTTGGCGGTACGCTGGTGGGGCTGCTTTCGGGGGTATTGATCGGCTGGATCCTGCGTAAACCGTTGCCGGAGTTGGGGATGTTGAACGGAGCAGGTTTGGGGTTGATATTGGGTCCGGTGGCGTTCTTTGGGGATACGCTCATGAGCCTGATCAAGCGCTCGTTGGCGGTGAAGGACACCGGCAGCCTGATCCCGGGTCACGGCGGTGTGCTCGACCGGCTGGATTCGATGCTCTGGGCGATGGCAGTCGGGTATTATTTTTTCATCATTTTTGGTTTTTAATCACATATAGGGGAGACGCCCGCGTCTCCCGTTTTTAGATGTAGGGCGGAATGCGCTTCTTTTGCGCACTCCGCCGATTATGTGCCCCACAGATGATTAAACGTCGGAGTGAGCCCGCGAAAGGTGAACATTGGCCAAACGGTCTAGGGCGGTCTCATTCCGACCTACGAATAAAGCCGGATTGAAATGCGCAATCCGGCCTACAAAAAACCTCTGTAGCGGTCATCCCCCCATGGTGACCCAAATAGAAATGCGGAATCAATGTTGGGGAAACACTCGCGTTTCACGTGGCCAAAATCCGATATTGTAAACGTCGGAGTGAGCCCGCGAAAGGTGTCTATTTAACAAAGGTAATTGGGCGGTCTCATTAGACAGCTTCGCCGGTACTTCGTCCGACCTACGGAAAAACTATAAAATAATTGTTCTCGCCGGTCTCCAGACCGAGCGAGGTCTTTGACCGCCAGGTCTCCCAAACCTCCCTGGGTACGCACGGGGATTTGTCCTCTCAAAAAATGCGCAATTCCCCGTTGAAAAAAGCCGGATTCAACTGCGGAACTCGGACTACGAAAGACAAAAATCACGCAGGGGTATCCCTGCGTGATCATCTCAAAATATCGTTTATTCTCCTAACGCCGCGTCGACGATCTCGCGGGCTTCCTTCTGGATCTGGGCCAGGTGCTCGGCGGTCTTGAGGCTCTCGGCGTAGATCTTGTAAATATCCTCTGTTCCCGAAGGTCTGGCGGCGAACCAACCGTCCTTGGTGACGACTTTCAAACCGCCAATCGGAGCATGGTTGCAGGTCGCGGCGGTGAGTTTCTCCAAAATGGGATCGCCCGCCATCATCTCAGCTTTTACTAGCTCAGGCGAAAGATCGCCCAAAATCGCCTTTTGCTTGGCGTTCGCGGGCGCGTCCAGGCGGGCGTAGAAACTCCCGCCCAGTTCCGCTTCCAGAGCCTGGTAATGCAAACCCGGATCTTTGCCCGTCACAGCCAGCATCTCTGCTGCCAGGAGGTCCATGATGATCCCGTCCTTGTCCGTCGTCCAGGTCTGGCCATTCTTGCGCAGGAATGACGCCCCGGCGCTTTCCTCCCCACCAAACCCAATGCTGCCATCCAGCAGCCCGGGCACGAACCACTTGAACCCGACCGGTACTTCGCACAGCTTCCGCCCGATCTTCCTTGCAACCCGGTCGATGACCGAACTTGAAACGAGGGTCTTCCCAACCGCGGCAGTTTCCGGCCAATCCGGACGGTGCTGGAAGAGGTACCAGATTGCCACGCTGAGGTAGTGGTTGGGATTCATCAGTCCCACGCTGGGGGTGACGATGCCGTGGCGGTCAAAGTCAACATCATTTCCAAAAGCAATGTCAAAATTATCCTTCAACGCCACCAGGCTTGCCATAGCATAGGGGGAGGAGCAATCCATGCGAATTTTGCCGTCTCTATCCAGTGTCATAAAAGAGAAGGTCGGGTCAACGCGTTTGTTGACCACCTCAAGGTTGAGCCCGTACATCTCCGCCATGGGTTCCCAATAGGCAATACCCGAGCCACCCAGCGGATCGACGCCGATGTGGATGCCCGACTCGGCGATCGCTTTCAGGTCAACCACGTTGATCAGGTCCTTGATGTAGGGGGTCAGCAGGTCGATTTGCCTGGTGGTGTCGGCGGCCATGGCTTTGTTGAGCGGCATCCGGCGCACATCAAGCATGTCGTTGGCGATGATCTCGTTAGCGCGGTTCTGGATCCACTTGGTGGTGACCGTGTCGGCTGGACCGCCGTTGGGTGGGTTGTACTTGAAACCGCCGTCTTCAGGTGGATTGTGCGAAGGGGAAATGACGACTCCATCCGCCTGCACGCCCTGATGGCTGGCATTCCATGTCAGGATAGCGTGCGAGATAACGGGCGTGGGGGTGTATTGGTGTCCCTGGTGGATGTGGATCTCCATCCTGTTGCCAGCGAAGACCTCGATGGCGGTGTAGAGCGCTGGCTCCGAAAGACCATGGCTGTCCATCCCCATGAAGAGCGGTCCGGTGATGCCCTCACCACGGCGATATTCATAGATCGCCTGGCTGATGGCAGCCACGTGGTCGTCGTTGAAACTGCCGTTCAGCGAGCTGCCGCGGTGCCCCGAGGTGCCAAAAGCAACTGCCTGGGCTGGATTGCCCGGTTCAGGATGCTGGGTGTAATAGGCTGAGATCAAGCGCGGGATGTTGGTCAGCGATTCGATCGGCGCGGGTTTGCCTGCAAGTGGATGAAT
>CAYPBU010000111.1:0-5347 GCA_964409045.1 uncultured Anaerolineaceae bacterium
GATTCAGCAAAGTCCAGACGGTGATGCCGCCGTTGACCACGTACTTGCCAAAATCGCCGGCGTCGTACCAACCGCCAGAGGCGTCCAGCGTGTAGTCGCAGCCCAGCCAATCGTTCCCGTCCGGATCCTCGCCCTTGTAACAGGTCACATTGGCATCCGTCACATGCCCTGCCGGACGAGCTAAATCCTTGCCGGCGTATAGTTCTTCGATGGGAATGCCAGTGCGGTTGAGGTAGAAGTAGGTCAGCGCGTCATGCTTCAGGCGCGTGTAAATGTCATCAGAAATACTGAAGGGCACGCTTGTCATCTCCGCGGCTTCCAGCGTGTAGCCTTCGCCGGGCTCGGTGTGGGCAGAGAAGTCGATTTCATGCAGGCTGTCCCCGGAGTTTGCGTCCATTCCCTTAAAGATCGTCAGACCGCTGAGCACTTCCTCACCCGCGCCGTTTTTCAGCACCCAGGGTAGAGGTTCCGCGGTATCCGACGCGACCAGCGCGATCTTGACGCCAGTCACGAAATACCCCACCTGGTTGACGCTTACCAGCGCTGGGATCACTTCCGGACCCGGGGTCGGGGTTGATTCTGGTGCCGCGGCTGCAGCGCTCGGCTGCGGGATGTCCGTCCTGCCGAGTTCAAAGAAGAGCGCGCGTCCGAAAAGGCTCGGGTTTTCCCAGGAGAGGTCGGAGGTATCGGCCTTCGACCAGATCAGCTTGATGTCCCGGTCCTGCTTGGAAGCGCCGTTAATCTGCGCCTGGAAACCGAATTCCTTACCATGGGTCACCTCAAGCAGGTCTTTCAGCGACAGCGCGGCTTCAAAACCCCAGCCATCGTCGGTCTTGAAGACGAACCCGCTCACTTTCGCGTCTGAGCTGAATACCCCGGTGATGGTCAGAGCGTTCGGGTCGGTGTTTCCAATGTCGGAGGCATTGATATTGACCTGCATCATCTTCAAATCATAGGAGGTGGCGCTCAGATCACCCGAGGCGTTGACATAAAACTCCATCGAGTCCTCGTTCCAAAACTCCGTGCCGTGCTTGCCCGTGATGAGGGTCTTATCCGGCATCTGCATCGTGATGTAGAGATTCTCCAGATCCGCGGCAACTGAAAACGTGAAAGATCCGTTTTCCGCGGGATCCGCTGAGGGCGTGGGACCCCGGTCAACAAAATACACGGGCAGATTCGCCCAATCTGAGAGATCCCCATCCAGGGTAATTTTTACCGGGAATGGAACGTATACCACTTCGCCGCTTATCTCAGCGGGAATGGGCGGGATTTGTCCTGGAGCAGCATTGTTCACTTGATCCTCCGGTTGTGTTTCGGTAGTGGGAGACCCGCCGCAAGCGGATAAGGCCAGAGTAAAAGTAATAAAAACCATGAAAAAAGCCTTGAAAGAAATTTTCATCACACTTCCTCCTGACCGTCCGCTCTGATGTACGGCAAGTCTGATATTGATTATATACGATTGAAGTAAGCGCTTATCCTTCTGCAATTACTTGCCTATTACCTTTAATATTGTATAATCTGCATTGTACAAATGCGAGGACTATGACTGCTATAAACGACCTGCCTGATGAACCTAAATATTCTGTACAAAGAGTCAGTGACCTGACTGGCATTCACCCTGTGACCTTACGTGCCTGGGAAAGACGCTATGGCATTCTAAAGCCAGGTCGTGATGATAACCAATATCGGCTCTACTCAGATCAGGATCTGGCCATTTTGAGATGGCTGATCAACAAGAAGAACAGCGGTGTTTCAATCAGCAATGCTTCGGCAAATTTGCGCGACATGATCGCGCAGGATAACTGGCCTGAAGTTATTTCATATGGCATCGCCCAGGCAAAAACAGTCAGCACAGTGCCACCGCAGCGTTATTCCGACGAGCTTTATGAATTATTAAAGAACCATAATGAAGTTGAAGCAGCCAGGCTGTTTGAGGAGCTGATCTCCAAATTTGACCTTGAAACACTGATCGAAAAAATTATCACACCAACCTTGATCTCCGTGGGAGAAGCCTGGTTCCAGGGGGATATCATGATCAGCACGGAGCATTTTGCCACCGCTTTCCTGCTGAGCAGGTTGAACAACCTCTACATTTCGTTGCCGATCGTCAATAAAGGCCGCAAAATTCTCATTGGCGGAGCTCCGTCTGAAGAACACGAGATGGGCGCATTGATGATGGCTGTTCTACTGCGGAACCGGGGTTACAGGGTAGAGTTTTTGGGTGCAAACTTGCACCTGGACGATCTGGTGGATTACTCTCAGCAGGAAAAGCCCGCACTCGTGGTGCTCACAGCCAGCACGAACCGGGTTGCCATGGAATTGTTACGGGCGCAGGCAAAGCTTAACACCATTTCACCCGCCCCAAAGTTCTGTTATGCAGGCTTTGCCTTTGATTTCGACCCCGAGCTGGTAAAGAAAATCCCCGGTATCTATCTTGGAAATTCGATGGTCAAAGCCCTCGACCAAATGAAACAACTCTTGAGCACAAAATAATCCTCTCTACAACACGCACAACCGCCCATGAACAGGGTGGTTTTGTTTAAGTCCCCCGCATGCTCATCCGACAAAAGGCTTAAATAAAAAAGAGTTGGCAAAACCTTGCCAACTCTTTTTGTCAATCAATTTCAATGGTTACTGTGGAGGCAGAAGCACTGCATCGATGACATGGATGACGCCGTTGGAGGCTTCGACATCGGTGATAATAACCTGTACGGTATCGTTAAGGTAGACCTTGCCATCTTCAACTTTGATGGTGACAGCCTCGCCCAGGACGGTATCGGCGCTGGTCAGGGTGACTACATCTTCGGCCATAACTTTACCGGAAACAACATGGTAGAGCAGGATGGATTTGAGCTGTTCGAGATTCTCAGGGAGTAATAAGGTTGCGACTGTGCCTTCGGGCAGTTTGGCGAAAGCGTCATCGGTTGGTGCAAATACGGTGAAGGGTCCTTCGCCTTTGAGCGTGTCGATCAGGTCGGCGGCGCCTAAAGCAGCGGCGAGGGTGGTGAAGCGGCCGTCAGCAACGGCTGTGTCGACAATGTCGGACAACATAGGTTCGGGGATAGCGGTAGGTTCGACGGTAGGTTCGGCGGTTGGCATCGGCGTGGCTTGGGGAGCACATGCTGCGAGGGCGATAATCGCCACAAGTAAGACGGAAAGGAAGGTAAAGGGTTTCATTTTTTCTCCTGTAGGTTTGTAGTATTGTTTGTACAACTTATGGACGTAGTTTATCAGTGCATTAAATCTTGTACAAGAGATTGTACATAGTTTCTTGATAACCAAAAAGAAACTGATCTCAGCAATTGGAATGGATTAATGAGAAATGGTATTTCAGCTTTTAAAGGTAACTTGTACAGGAAAACCTTTTAGGAATGTAGTGGACGACACTACTAACTGTATAATCAACTATAGGATTTCAGGCAATAAGAGTTGGAAGCAGAAATGAAAACAAAACAGGTAACGCGCTTTCAGGTATTAATGCAAAAGCTGGTCGCCAATCCGCCGGTATCGAAAGTATTTTCAGTTTTTTGGCATCGTCTTGACCGGGTTTGTTTGCGACTGAGCAAAGGCAGAACCTCCCTGACCGAAATTTTTGCGGGTATGCCCATGGTCCTGCTCACCACCACTGGCGCTCGCAGCGGTTTGGCGCGCACCCTGCCAGTTTTATGTCTGCGCGACCCACAAACGCCGGAAGTGATCGCGGTGGCAACTGCCAATTGGGGCAAGGAAAGAATGCCGTCCTGGTATTACAACCTCAAGGCGAACCCTAAGGCAAGCGTTTTGTTGGACGGCAGGCAGAGGATCTGCAATGCGCGGGAGGTGCAGGGTGAGGAGTATGAGCGTTTCTGGAAACTGGCCGAAGCGACCTTCGTCGGTATGAAGCACTACCGCCAGCGCGTGGGGGATCGCCTCATCCCGATCATGATCCTGACCGAAGAAGGCGATAACTCTTAAAGGAATTCCTGCTGCTTTACTGCCAATCTTAAATGCTTCAATACGAAAATGAATTCCGATCAAACCTTTACTTTCCTGTTGATCACCACTTTCACAAAGACCTTCAGCCTCTTCGCTGAAGCTTAGTTACCTATCTGCCGTGTTTGTGTCCTTGTCCAATCTTGAATTTGGACAAAAAAAGCACCTCCTCGGCTGGATTGGTCCAACTCTGGAGGTGCAGGTCAATCAAACAGCTTACTTATTTTTCTGCAAATATATCTTTGGGTTTTCCAATGTTCAGCAGAGCATTCAGCACGATACCGAAGATAGCGGCGGTTGCCAGGGCGGGCAGTTGCATTCCGAAGAATGGGATCATGCCACCAAAAACTGTCTGTCCTCCGAGGCCGATAACCATAATGGTCGCAATGACAGCGATGTTCTTGGCGCTGAACATGTCGACTTTCTTGTCGATCATGATGGCAATACCCTGGGCAGCGATGGCGCCGAACAGGTAGATTTCCAAACCACCGATGACACTCAAGGGGATCGCATAAATTGCATTAACAAGAGGGGTGAAACAAGCGATGATCATGGCGATGATCGCTGCGGCGATCAGCACGGGGACTGAGAACACGCGGGTAATCGCCATGGCGCTGATGTTTTCTCCATAGTTGGTTCCAGCGGGACCGCCCATCGCACCTGCTACCATATCGCCAAGCCCGTCACCGATCAAGTTGTCTCCAAGGCGATTTGCTAGATCATATTGCTTCTTGCTGCCGAGTTTCTTTGCCAGATCATTCACATAGACATCCAACTGGAAAATATGGGCTGTGGATTCTGGAATGGTGGCAAGAGCTACAGGCATGATTGCTAATGCAGCCAGCCAACTGACTTTAGGTAATGTAAAGTGAGGTATGGCAAACAAGGTTGTTGTCGCTAACGGGCTTTCCCTAAAGAGGTTCTCACCGCCGAACAAAATAATCAAGCCTGCTACGAGAACACCGACAAGCATACCAAGCATTAATGGAAGTTGAGACAGGAAGCCTTTTAGATACACTGAAAACAGTATTGTGGCAATTAGAGTCGTAATCGAGACTATCCACGCAAGGTTGTTAACATTCTCCGCCACCTCAGGAAACCGAGGCCAAAAAGCAGCATCACCCATTGCATTACCGGCTAAACTAAGCCCAATAATCATAGCAATCGGTCCAGTAATTGTTGGGGGAAGAATTTTCTCAATTGCAGCCCGCCCGACTTTCTTAACGATTAAACCAGCCACAATCGAAACAAGACCAGACATCACAATACCGAAAGTGACGATCGCGATTTTTTCATCCGGAAGGATGTTGACACTGTTTAAGTAGTCAGTAGTGAGCAAACCCATGATGGCGCCAAGATACGAGAAGCTGGAGCC
>CAYPBU010000112.1:0-5258 GCA_964409045.1 uncultured Anaerolineaceae bacterium
ATTCGGACATCCCCGGATATATCGCTTGTTCACAGCTCCCCGAGGCTTATCGCAGTGTCCCACGTCCTTCATCGGCATTTGACGCCAAGGCATTCACCGTAAGCTCTTAGTAGCTTCTCCACGTGACGCGGAGAAATCGATGCTTTTTCAAGCATTCGTTATTTATTACTAATTTACGTATGATACACAATTCATCGCTAAATCGTATATTCATACGGCCTACAAATGTTATTCAGTTATTAATGTGCTATTCATCTGTTGTCAGATGACAGAAAGATCCAAATTGCTTCCGATCCTTCTGTCTTCAGGCAACTCCCCTCTCCATCATAAAATGGAGATGAGGGGACTCGAACCCCTGACCTCCTCCTTGCAAAGGAGGCGCTCTCCCGACTAAGCTACATCCCCAGGTCACACAAAAGTGGGCCTTTCAGGACTCGGACCTGAGACCTCGCCCTTATCAGAGGCGCGCTCTAACCAACTGAGCTAAAGGCCCTTGAGTGTCAGCCTTATCAACTCAAAAGTGACAGGAAATTTGATCGACTCATTCAGAACATGTCAATCTCGTTACGACGCTCTGTGTTTCACCGTGTCAGAGCGATTCTCCCTTGCGGGATATGGATATTTGTTTTCATAGAGTAGAGCGTGAGCCCGCAGGCTTTTGCTCAGATCTCCATAGAAAGGAGGTGATCCAGGCGCACCTTCCGGTACACCTACCTTGTTACGACTTAGTCCCAGTCACCGACCCCACCTTTGACAGCTCCCTCCCTTGCGGGTTAGGATACCGGCTTCAGGTGTTGCCAGCTCCCATGACTTGACGGGCGGTGTGTACAATCCCCGGGAACGTATTCACCGCAGTATAGCTGACCTGCGGTTACTAGCAACTCCAACTTCATGCAGGCGAGTTGCAGCCTGCAATCTGAACTGAGGCCAGCTTTGGAGGATTGGCTCCGTCTCACGACTTGGCAACCTATTGTGCTGACCATTGTAGCGTGTGTGTAGCCCTGGATATAAAGGTCATGCTGACTTGACGTCATCCGCACCTTCCTCCGACTTAATACCGGCGGTATTGTGTGACACTTGTAACACACAACGCGGGTTGCGCTCGTTAGCGGACTTAACCGAACATCTCACGACACGAGCTGACGACAGGCATGCAACACCTGTAACAGCTCCCCGAAGGGTCGGTCCGCTTTCGCTTCCCTACCACTGCTATGTCAAACCCAGGTAAGGTTCTTCGTGTAGCAACGAATTAAACCACACGCTCCGCTGCTTGTGCGGGGACCCGTCAATTCCTTTAAGTTTTAACCTTGCGGCCGTAGTCCCCAGGCGGTAGACTTATCGCGTTAGCTTGGACACCGAAAGTGATTAAACTTCCGACGCCTAGTCTACATCGTTTAGGGCTAGGACTACCGGGGTCTCTAATCCCGTTTGCTACCCTAGCTTTCGCGTCTGAGTGTCAGGAATGGTCCAGGAGGCCGCCTTCGCCACTGGTGTTCCTCCAGATATCTGCGCATTCCACCGCTACACCTGGAATTCCACCTCCCTCTACCATCCTCTAGTTCTGTAGTTTAGAACGGCCTCTCCCAGTTGAGCCAGGAGCTTTCACGCCCTACTTACAGAACCACCTACACGCGCTTTACGCCCAGTAAATCCGGATAACGTTCGCCTCCTACGTGTTACCGCGGCTGCTGGCACGTAGTTAGCCGAGACTTATTCTGGAAGTACATTCCTTCCTATTCCTTCCAAAAAGTGCTTTACGACCCGAAGGCCTTCTTCGCACACGCGGTGTTGCTAGATCAGACTTTCGTCCATTTCTAATATTCCCTACTGCTGCCACCCGTAGGTGTATGGACCGTGTTTCAGTTCCATTGTGGGGGGCCACCCTCTCAGGTCCCCTACCCGTCATAGCCTTGGTAGGCCGTTACCCTACCAACCAGCTGATGGGACGCAGGCTCCTCTTGAAGCGAATAAATCCTTTACTCTCAACTTTCTGAAAATCGAGAGCACATGCGGTATTAGCGTTCCTTTCGAAACGTTATTCCACACTTCAAGGCAGATCACCAACGCGTTACTCACCCGTTCGCCACTAAGCTAATATCGCTATCAACTTCGTTCGACTTGCATGTATTAGGCACACCGCCAACGTTCATCCTGAGCCAGGATCAAACTCTCCGCTAAAATTTATCACCTTGCGGTGTTTTCATTTTACGGAAAAGATCATTAACGAGGCTTGTAGTAATTACTTACCTATTTCTTATTTGTCTTGCATTTTTCCTATCACTTTTCAGTTGTTAAGGTTCTGACTTTCAAGAGACCGGATTCTAACGGAAACTTTCTCCGCTGTCAAGCCTTTCTTTCAGACGAAAGCGCCGGCCCCAATTTCTGCCGGCTAATGGCTTCCCCGATCTTATCCAGACCCAAGCTTTTCTGTTTTCAAGTATCGCGCCTCAGGCGCAATATCCTTGTGTAGCACCTTGGAACAATTAGTATAGACGATCTAAATTGCTTTGTCAAGGGCGACTTTCAGCATTTTTGAGTTTTGCTCATTTCTGCTGAAGTTCAGAAAGCTCATTTTTTCAAAGTACACGCGTCTGTTCGGACGCGCAAAAGCCAATTATAGGCAAACCAAAGATTAAGTCAAGGGTTTTTTGGACCAATTTACAAACTCGTTTTGAATCTGTCTGATTCCTGCAACATTACTCGAGAGGCTGAGGATTCCCCAGATCTTTCACTCCTCACGGACTACCTCCACCATTCAATTATTTTGTGGCGGAGTGCGCGAACCCTCTCGACTGCTCTTCAAAGGCAGGTGAGGCGCATTCCGCCCTCTAATCTAAAGTTCTAAAAATCAACGTTGAAGACAAAACTGCGGAAAAAGATATAGATAAAGTAAATGACCATCAGGTAGATGGCAGATTTTTTTCCAAGTTTGCCGTTGTTGAACCACAAAATCGCCCACAATAAAATGCCCGTCAGAGTCTCCCAGGGGAGATCCCAGGTGAGCAGGGGTCTTGGAACAGCATAAGTCGAGATCAGTGCGCCGCCGCCAATTGCCAGCAGGGGATTGGTAATGTTGCTGCCCACCAGCGTTCCAAATGAAATGCCAGCTTCTTTGTGGCGGATGCCAGCCAAAGCGGTGGTAAGCTCGGGTAATGCCGAAGCCAGCCCCAGCGTTATCACCCCGATCAGAGATCCACCCACCCCGGTTCGATCAACGATAATTTCAGTTGCCTGAAGCACGAAGGTGGCGCATGCAATGATGACCACCAGTAACGCCAATGTGATCATGGCATCGCGCAGCACTTCCCGCCCATTGGCGGGGACTTCCTCTTCCAATTCCGATGAGTTGATTTGGTTATCTGCTTCCTTGTAATGCTTGCGTTCATCTATATATAAATAGTAGGTATAAGCAAGGAATGTTCCGAATAAGATTGCACCATCAATGCGGCTATAGTTTCCGTCCCAACCAAGGATGAGGCACATGACAGTCGTGCCGATCATCGGAATCATACTTTTCCAAAGGAAGTAACGCCGGAAGTAAAGCGTGCCGGCGAGTAGCACCACGATACCCATGATCAGGGTCTGCTGCACCACATCCGAGCCAATATTGGCACCCAACACGATGGCGGAACCGGTTTGAAAGTCGAGCTTGCCGCGCAGAATGTTGACAGATGCGGTGAAGTGGGAGGTGATCTCCGGCAGCGAGGTGGCAACCGAGAGCACCGTCATCCCCATGAAAGTGCTGGATAGCTTGAAGTAGTTCGCGATCCCAATCAACTTTTTAACTGCATAATTTGCACCCAACACCAACAAGGCGAGCGCTATCAATCCAACCGCGATAACTCCGTAAATATTCCAATTTTGCATCATAATGGGTCCTTTTCTTGAAACGATTGATTATATGATGCTTATTTCTGGTCGCGCTGCCTGCAAAGACGATTTAACCTCGATTTAACAATTGGCGATGGACGGGACTGCTTTTTTGAGTTCGTCATCGCGAGGGAGCGCAGCGACCGCAGCGATCTACCTTTCATCTGTTTTTCGGCATTACACATAGACTGCCGCGTCGCCTTGACGGGCTCCTCGCAGTGACGTGTCTGTTCGTCATCGCGAGGGAGCGCAGAGACCGCGGCGATCTGCATGTCATCGATATAGCCATAGGCGTACGGGCGAAGCATCCTATGAAGATGGGCTAAAAGTGACAATTGACGGTTATTTTTGGATGCTTCGCCCCTACCGGGCTCATCGGCGAGGGTGAAGGGATTAAAAAAACACCTAATTCTTACCGATTACTTACACTTCCTATATAGACTGTAGACAACATTAAGAAAACAGGAAAGACAAGAATATGGACCTAAACAAATTCACTCAAAAAGCGCAACAGGCCGTACTCAACGCCCAGCAGTTGGCGCGGGAGTTTATCCACCAAACCATCGAACCGGGCCATCTGTTGCTGGCGCTGCTCAACCAAAGCGAAAGCACCGTGCCGGCTGTAATCACGCAGATCGCAGGCTCGGCAGAGGTATTAAAAGAAGAAGTTCGCAAAGAACTGGCTGGACGCCCCAAAGTCTACGGCAGTTCCACTGGCGAAGCGGGGCTTGCCCGCCAGTCCGCCGACGTGCTGGACGCTGCTGAGCGGTATGCCAAAGGTATGGGCGACGAATACACCTCCACCGAGCACATCCTGCTCGGTCTGACCGACAGTCCCGAAAGCAAAACGCTTTCCGCTTTCGGCATTACCAAAGATGCCGTGCTCAAAGCCCTGCGCGAGATTCGCGGCAGCCAATCTGTCACCAGTCAAAACCCGGAAGATACCTTCCAGGCGCTCGAAAAGTACGGGCGCGACCTTACCGCGATGGCGCGCCAGGGCAAGATGGACCCGGTGATCGGGCGCGACGAGGAGATCCGCCGCACAATCGAGATCCTCAGCCGCCGCACCAAGAACAACCCAGCCCTGATTGGCGAGCCTGGCGTGGGCAAGACCGCCATCGTTGAAGGTCTGGCACAGCGGATTGTCAACCGCGATGTACCAGAAGGCTTGAAAAACAAGCGTATTGTCCAACTTGACATGGCAGCCATGGTTGCTGGCGCCAAGTATCGCGGTGAGTTCGAGGAACGCCTCAAAGCCGCGTTGAAGGAAGTTACCGAATCTGAAGGGCAGATCATCCTTTTCGTTGACGAAATGCACACGGTCATCGGCGCGGGCGCAGCCGAAGGCGCCATGGATGCCGGCAACATTCTCAAACCGATGCTGGCTC
>CAYPBU010000113.1:0-5235 GCA_964409045.1 uncultured Anaerolineaceae bacterium
GGCTGAATGATCGGGATCAGGCTCATGTACGAATACGCCGCCACCGCAATCGGGGCAATGATGTTGGGTGCCAGGCGTTCGCCGACGAAAATCGCAGTTGGTCCGTCGATCGCGCCAATGGAGCCAATCGCGGCAGCTTCATGCAGCGGAAAGCCCAAAACAATCGCCAGGATGAGCGTGAAATAAATACCAAATTGCCCTGCCGCGCCAAGTAGCACGAGGCTGGGCTGGCTGAGCAACGGGCTGAAATCGATCATGGCGCCGACGCCGATGAAGATCAGGAGGGGGAATAGTTCTGTCTTGATGCCGGCATCGTAGATGACTTTCATGAAGCCGAGCTGGTTCGACATGCCCAGGTTCGCGAGCAGACAGCCGAAGCCGATCGGAAGCAGCAGCACCGGTTCATATTCCTTCCAGATGGCGAGGTAGATCAGCACCAGGGCGACCAAAATCATGAGGGCATTCAACAAAGTGAAGTTGTCGAATCCCTTCGTTAGGTCCGTAATCAACTGGGTAAAGTCCATGCCTGCTCCTATGCCTGGAAAGTGAACAGAGGCTGATTGTGCTTGACCAAATCACCGGCGTTGACGTTCACCAGGGCAATGACACCATCCCTGTCGGAGCGAATGGCGTTTTTCATCTTCATGGCTTCCAGTGTGCAAATCTGCTGCCCTGATTTGACGGTCTGACCAGCCTGCACGTCGATTGACACGATCACACCTGGGAGGGGAGCGTTCAAAGTCAGACCGCCACTGGCGGCAGGTGCAGGGGCAGCCGGCGCTGGGGCGGAAGCCTGGGCAGGTTGAGCCGCCACCGCGGGTATCACTGCAGGACCTTGAGCTTCAGGGAATACCTGGTAAACCTTGCCGTCAACTTCAGCCAGAACGGGGTTGCTGTGGACGTCTTTGATGGAGACGTTGTAGATTTTTCCTTCAATTTCAACTTTGATGATCATGCGCTTCGTCCTCTGTTCGTCTGTCGTGCGATTTGCTGCGCGCGACCTGCGGCAAGCCAGGTGCTGCCTGTTTGGATGGATTGGGTATCGCCTGCAAAAGCAGTTTTCGGCTGGGCGCTCAGCGCGTATGCCACCGCGATGGCGGCAGCAAGCGCTGAGGCATCACCCGTTGCTGGCAAGGCTACAGGCTCGGGCAGGGGGGCGGCTTCTTCAACTGCCTCCTCTTTCTCGGGTCGGTTGGTGAGTTTGACCAGCAGAACCATGATGCCCCAAAGGATCAGGATCATGGCAAACACGATGCCCATGCCGATGCCGGTAATCAACAAGCCTTGCTTCAAGGTTTCAATCATCTCTCCCCCTAGACCGGCATGTTGCCGTGTTTGCGCGGCGGATTGGTTTCGACTTTGTTCTGCAGCGCCGCAAGCGCTTCGATCAGCTTTTGGCGGGTTTCCGCAGGCTCAATGACCTCATCAATATAGCCAGCTTTGGCGGCGACGTAGGGGTTCAGGTAGGTTTCCTGGTATTCCTGGGTGAGGCGCGTGCGCTCGGTTTCGGGGTCTTCGGCAGATTTGATCTGCCTGCCAAAAAGAATATTGGCAGCGCCTTCGGCGCCCATGACCGCGATTTCGGCTGAAGGCCAGGCGTAGGTGATGTCGGTGCCAAGATATTTGCTGCTCATCACGACGTACGCGCCACCGTAAGCCTTGCGTGTCACCACGCTGACCTTGGGTGATGTTGCTTCCGCGTAAGCGTAGAGCACTTTGGCACCATGGCGGATGATGCCGCCGTATTCCTGGGACACGCCCGGCAGGAAACCGGGGGAGTCGACGAAGGTCACGATCGGCAGGTTGAAGGCATCGCACAAGCGCACTGTGCGGGCGATTTTATCGGCAGAGTTGATGTCCATCACGCCCGCCATCATCATCGGTTCTTGCGAGATGACACCCACAGGGCGACCAGCCAGACGCGCGAAGCCAACGATGGCGTTGGGAGCGTAGCCCGCTTGCAGCTCAAGGAAGGAGCCCTGGTCCATGATGGCATCGATTGCGGTGCGCATGCTGTAGGGTACAGTGGGGTCCGTGGGGACAAGGTCGTTAAGCATTTGCGCGCGGCGGGTGGGGGCGTCATCGTTGGGGTGTACCGGAGGCATATCCACGTTGTTAGAGGGGAGGTAGGAAAGTGCTTGCCGAGCCAAAGCGATGGCATCCTCGTCGCTCGCGCCAACCATGTGGCAGTTGCCGCTGGTGGTCAGGTGCACGTTAGCGCCGCCGAGGGTTTCTGAATCGACTTCTTCGCCAGTGACAGTTTTGATGACTGCCGGTCCGGTGAGGAACATGTAGGATTTGCCCTTGACCATGATGATCAAGTCGGTGACTGCAGGGGAATACGAGGCACCGCCAGCGCAGGGTCCCATGATCAGGCTGATCTGGGGGACAACGCCCGAATAAATTGCATTGCGTTTGAAAATCTCCGCGTATCCGCCCAGGCTCCTGACGCCTTCCTGAATGCGGGCGCCGCCGGAATCGATCATGCCGATAATTGGGGAGCCGGTTTTTACAGCAAGGTCCATCACACGGCAGATTTTCTGCGCGTGAATCTCACCGAGCGAACCGCCCTGGACGGTAAAATCCTGCGCGTAGACGTAAACGGTGCGACCATCGACACTGCCGTACCCGGTCACAACTCCGTCGCCAAGAGTATCATCGCCCTCGGGTGGGTTTAGCTGGGTGGTCATGCTGCCAATTTCGCGGAAGGTTCCGGGGTCGAGCAGCAAATTAATCCGCTCGCGGGCGGTGAGACTGCCTTTGGCATGTTGCTTGTCGATGCGATCCTGCCCGCCGCCAAGTTTGGAAGCTTCCTGCATACTTTTCAGCTTCTGAATTCGGGAATCTGCCTCTGTCATTAACTCTCCTTAATGATTCAAATATTACTCCCTCGCGGGAGTTGGATCAGGTGGGGATATTGTAACACTACATATAGTTAAGAGCCGGTTTAACTCGAGTAGAATATGAATAAAGAAATTCAATCGAGATGAAGTTGAAATGGATGATAACAAAGTCTTAATAGCAGCTGAATTTTACAGAATTCCTAATGATGTTCATGAATTGACCATTACAGATTGTGAGCCGTTATTACCAAAAAAAGTTCCCGTAGTTAACAACAAAGTGAAGACGATCAATGCCCGTGAGTTTACGCTCTACACAAACGGAACCACCTTAAACATGCTATGGGATTCTCTCCCCATGGAATTAATCCATAAAAACCTCATTGGATGGAGATGAAAACTTGCAGCTTCAGATGGCAGGAAAAGAGATCACGGAGGTAAACAAGACACTCTTTCAGAACACATTGGAGTCTATCTCTAAAGCTATAACTTATCAAAAAGAAATTGTATTAGCTTCGGTCATTAATCGCGAAAGTGTAACCTTTGTGCCGGACCGATTTAGTTACCTGATAGAGTTAAACTATCTATAGGATGACGAACTGTATGTTGACTCCATACGAAACCCGGGAGGATAATCTGTTTTATTGGAATGAAAATCTCAATATTTGGCTAAGGCATTAATTTACTTATCAGCGAGGGAAAGGAAACAAGAATGATTTCAAAAACTACCCGTAGAAGAGAAACAATTCTCAGATTGATAATCGTAATCGGAGTTATTCTATTCACTACGACTTGTCAAAAGAGCCCCGAAAATCATTCAGCAACCAATCAGTCCAGCCCAAGTCCTGCCGCCACCGCCACCGAGGAAGCCAAACAAACAACTGCTCCGACCTCTGATGGTAATGTGAGTGCAATGCTGCAAGAATCAAGGCATAACAGGGACGCGATTGTTCCCAGAATTTTTAACGTACTTACCGCTGAAACCAACCAGGCAAAGGTGACTTTTGAAGTAAGCAAATCAACAGACCAGTCCAAAATCGATGAGATCCACGAGACCATACTCAATATGGTGGAACAAGTGCTTGACCGTTTTCCGATCAAGACTGCTGAGAAACCGGAGTTCTTAGTGCTTGAAAACGATGGCTCTGGAAAACCGCTTGAACACCCTCAGTTTTACGGCAAGAGCACACTGATACCATATAGTGCCATTGAAAATGGGCAGCTGCTGGAAATCATTGTCAAGGGAATTGCTTATGAAAGTGAACCCTGGGCGGCGTATGGGCTGGCAGGCATCCTATCTGGTGATCAGGTTGAGGTGGACCTTAGTTTGATCCAAGATACAAACAAGCTGTTTCTCACGGGCATCAGTTACGAGGTTGAGTATGTAACAGACGATGACCTTGCAGCGTCCAAAGCTTTGGCTGGCGCTTTCATGCAATACATCCTGGCTAATTATGGAGAGGATGTTCTGATGGAGCTAATTGAGAATTCCTCCAGCCTGGATGTATATGATGCCCTGAAGGCGTGGAGTGGAGAAACGAACGCGTATTATGATTTGCACCCTAAGCTGTTATTTGGCACCTATTCCTATTCTGACGCCCCTGGATATTTTGTCAGAGTTTTTGATGGCAAATCAAACTTTTATTTCCGGATGGATCTCCCGGCAACTTCGCCGCTCAAAGATCCAAAAACTATCTACGCATTTTTCGACCGTTATCACAGAGCCGTGGAAAAAATCTCGGCGTCTGCACTTGACAATCAAATCGATGTAATTGATTCAGGTTTCGACGTTTACACAAACTCTACTGATTATGACTTCAGGGGCGGTATGGTTGAGGGTATGGAAATTCAATTTGGTCAGGATGGGTGGCGGCTTGGTCTGGAACACGAGGTGATACATGCCATGCTCGGACTCGGAGATCATGGAGTAGGGACGAACGAGAAGTGGCTTACTGAAGGATTGACAAGCCTTTTGGCTGATAAAGTAATTTTTGGACCAGAAATCTTCGAGATAGCTGGTCTTCAGGAAGTAAGTTATTACAATCTATTAAGGGATGTGAAAAACAATGTAGTTGACGATAGTTACTTCAGGCTTTCCGGCGCGTTTGATTTCTATAAAAACGCGGTTGGGTACTATACCAAGTTTGCATCGTTGGAGGAGGAAAACGGGGAGCTTAACTATGATGTCTACGTAGACAGCGCAGCATATGCTTGGATTGTCTATTGTGAAGAAGGACAAATATCTCCTGAAACCGCGATTATCCCCACAATATCCTTACATAGGGTGCCGCTGATGTACGAAGTGTATTCATCCTACGTGAATTTTTTGCTCGAACAAAAAGGGATTCCGATCGCAGATTTGGCTCATTACTATCAAACAGAAATTCCGAAAGAA
>CAYPBU010000114.1:0-5171 GCA_964409045.1 uncultured Anaerolineaceae bacterium
CACCGATGGGGATATTGGCGACGGTCAACCCGGTGGGGAAGGTCGCGCGGATGCGCCCGTAGCGAACGAGCTGCAGGATTAGCAGGAATCCTGCCATGAGGATCAGACCCAGTGCTGCCCAACGGATTATCGAAGATTTTCTGCGCATGGGTGAATTATAGCCATATTTGGAAATTGTCTTGAGAAAGTCTTTTAGTGGATATAGTGTTTATCTAATTTGCGGCACTCTCAATGGCGAAGGAGGTAGGGTGGGTTGGCGTCACAAAATAAATGCAGGAGTGCCTCGTGATATAGCCTACCCACCGCAACATATGGGGATCGATTCCTCTGTTTTTAGTGGGTTGGCTAGATCGATGCCAAGAAAGGTCAAGGCACCGTGACGCCAACCCACCCTACGTGTCATATATTTTTAGCACATTACTTTTAAGATATTCTTCTCACCGGCAGCATCTCGATATATCCCCGCCAGCCTTCCGGGGCGAGTTGCATGCGTGGAGCAAGCTCAGGTGCCCACTCGTAACCATAAACCTCCGGGTTGAAGTGCTTGATCTGTTCCATGCACATTCCCACCGCTTCCTCGAAGATTTCATCGTCGTATGGCTCGCCCTGGAAGACCATCATCTGGCAGGCGGGCAGCTCCAACACCTCAAAGTGCTCCGGGATTTCTCCGTGGAAGTTCTCTGCGACTTCGACACCATGCGCGTAGACTCCCGTCCCAGCTGGTCGCATGTTTTCAGGCAGCCAAACGCCCACCGGCTCGTATAACGCTTCTTTGATCTCAGTCAAAACGTCCCAGGCCGCTGAAGCGTTGTGCTCGCCGCAGCCAATCTCGGTAGCATAAGCCATGTAATCACCAGCTGTTTTGCTGCGCCACAGGATCAGCTTGCGAGCCGGACGGTCAACGATTTGAGTAAAAATGACAGATGTTCTGTTCATGTTCCATTCCTCCAGATTGGTAGTAGATCGGTCGAGATAGCTGGTTGGGATCAGCCATCCCTCGGGTGTGGAGCGGGCGGCATACCTTTTTGGAGTGATGCCAAACCCGTTGGTGAAGGCGCGTGTGAAGCCTTCGTGCGTGTCGAAGACGAAATCCAGCGCAACATCGAGCACTTTGTGCTTTCCCGAGCGCAGGGCGCGGGCGGAAGCAGTGAGCCTTTGCCGCCGGATGTACTGGAAGGGTGCCAGGCCAATTTCAGCTTTGAAGATCCTGGCAGCGTGAAATTGCGAGTAACCTGCGGCTTTCGCCACATCGCTGGCGGTGATGGGCTCGTGCAGTTGGTCGGCTATGTACTTCTTCATTCGATCCACCGCCGCTGATGTTTCAGTTCTATTCCCGTTGATCATCCTTTCGCCTTTCTGGAGGAGATTATAAGAACAATTCTAAAGGATTTCTTGACCTGGAATGCGGAGTTAGCAGTGAGTTTTTACTTAAATATCCTTTTTGACACTCACCCCCAGCCATGATAGACTAAAATCATTGACAGACGCCGACTGGCGTCTTTTCGTGAGGACAGAATGACAGCCCCCGAGTGGCTTTTTGTACACCGCTCAAAACTCGTTTGCCACCAACCACTCATCCCCATTACAATGAGATTGTTCAATGTAAATTCCTGCCAGAAATCCGCTCAGCTTGATAAGTTTGGGCAGGCAGATGACCTATCATTTAAACGACCCTCCGGGTAAAGCCCGTAGATTAAGGGAGAGGAAACAATGAAAGCAATATTAACTGGTTCAATCGCCTTTGATTATTTGATGCGGTTTCCCGGATTGTTCTTGGATTGCTTGCTTGCGGAGCACTTGGATAAAGTGTCACTTTCGTTCCTGGTGCACGAGATGACCAAGCAAGAGGGAGGCGTGGGTCCGAACATCGCTTACACGCTGGCGATGCTGGGCGGAAAAGCCTATCTGTTCTCAACCGCCGGGCAGGATTTTGGGGATTACGCCCACCGGCTTGAGAATTTGGGTGTGGATACCAGTGGTGTGAAGATCATCCCCGATAAATTTACCGCGTCATTTTTTGCCACGACCGATCGCTCGAATGCGCAGATCTCGACATTCTACACTGGCGCTATGGCAGACTCTGCGGAATTGCCGCTAAGCGAAGCGAAATTCGAGGCAGATGATTTCGTCATGGTCTCTCCTACCGATCCAAAAACGATGCGCCGCTATATCCGCGAAGCAGGGGAATTGGGGCTGAGAATGCTCTTTGATCCTGGTCAGCAGATCATCAGTCTGGACGATCAAGCCCTGTCTGACGGCGTTGAGAACGCGCATGGCTTGTTCATCAACGAATACGAGTTCGAGTTGTTGCAGACGCATACTGGCTGGAATGCCGAAGAGATTTTGGCAAAACCGGCGTTTACAGTGGTAACATTAGCCGAACGCGGCGCGCGTGTCGTGGCAGAGGGTGTGGACTGCGTAGTGCCTGCAATTGGTGGGATCGTGGTGAAAGACCCGACTGGCGTAGGGGACGCCTTTAGGGGTGGCTTTCTGCGAGGCTACATGGCAGGGCTGCCGCTGAAGATTTGCGTTGAACTTGGCAACACAGCCGCGGCATACTGCATCCAGGAGGCAGGACCGCAATGCCACAAGTACACCTGGGACGAGTTCGTCACTTTTTACCGTAAGCACTTCAACGATGAAGGCTTGCTGGATCAGATAAATAACTAAATTATTGGAGAGGCAATGGAGAATTACCACATTAAAGATTTAAATCTGGCAGAAGGCGGACGCCGCCGGATGGATTGGGCGGCACGTGAGATGCCCGTCTTAGCAATTTTGGAAGAACGTTTCCGCCGCGAACGACCTTTTGAGGGCGTTCGCATGTCGTGCTGCATGCACGTCACAACTGAGACCGCAAACCTGATGCGGACGATGCAGGCGGGCGGCGCGGATATCGTGTTGACAGCTTCGAACCCGCTTTCAACCCAGGATGACGTGGCTGCGGCGTTGGTGTCGCAATACGAAATCCCCGTGTACGCAATCAAAGGCGAAGACGATAAGACCTACTATAAAAACCTGCGCGCCGCACTCGACCAAGCACCGCACATCACCATGGATGACGGCGCGGATCTGGTGAGCACGATCCACAAGGAACGTCGCGATCTGATCCCGAATATCGTCGGCGGCACAGAAGAAACCACCACCGGCGTGATCCGGTTGCGCGCGATGGCGGCAGATAAGATGCTCGAATTCCCGGTGATGGCAGTCAACGACGCCATGACCAAGCATTTCTTTGATAATCGCTATGGCACGGGTCAGTCCACAATTGACGGCATCCTGCGGGCGACGAATGTGCTGCTGGCTGGCAAAACCTTCGTCGTGGCCGGCTATGGCTGGTGTGGACGCGGCCTGGCGATGCGCGCGAGAGGCATGGGCTCAAATGTTATCGTGACCGAAGTCGATCCGATGGTGGCGATGGAAGCCGTTATGGACGGGTTCCGGGTGATGCCAATGGCCGAAGCTGCGCCAATTGGCGACATCTTCGTAACGGTCACAGGCGACCTGAACGTGGTGGACAAGCACCACTTTGAGGTGATGAAGGACGGCGCTTTGGTTGCCAATTCCGGTCATTTCAATGTTGAGATCAACATCCCCGCCCTCGAAGCAATGGCAGTGGAAAAGCGGCTGGTGAGACCGTTTGTGGAAAGTTTCAGACTCAGTGATGGACGTGTGATCAGCATCCTCGGCGAAGGTCGGTTGATCAACCTGGCTGCGGCTGAAGGGCACCCCGCGTCGGTGATGGATATGTCCTTTGCCAACCAGGCTCTCGGAGCAGAATTCATGCTTAAAAACTCAGATAAGCTTGAGAAACGCGTCTACAACGTCCCGGAAGAGATCGACCGCGAGATTGCGCGCCTGAAGCTTCTGGCGATGGGTGTTAAGATTGATACTCTGACCGACGAGCAGGTTAAATACCTCGGTTCCTGGGAAGAAGGAACGTAGGTTTTAGTTGTGAAACGAAGAGGAGCTGATTATTATCAGCTCCTTTTTTTGAATGGTGGTTTGAAATCCCTAAATCTCGACTTATGAATACTGCTTCAATCAATAATCGCCCTTGCTATCGTCGTCGTCCTCACCAGCGGAAATATCGAAGGTACCGGTCAGCAATTCGCTATTGGCGAGCGCACGGACGGATTTCTCGATCTCCTGCATAATGTCTGGATTTTGCATGAGGTAATTCTTGGAGGCTTCACGTCCTTGCCCAAGGCGTTGATCATTGTAGGAATAGAAGGAGCCGCGTTTCTCGATGACTTCAAGAGAGGTCGCAAGGTCGAGGATGTCGCCGGACTTGGAAATGCCTTCGTTGTACATGATGTCGAATTCGGCCGAACGGAAGGGGGCGGAAACCTTATTCTTCACCACGCGCACGCGCACGCGGTTGCCCACGATCTCGGCACCGACTTTGATGGACTGAACCCGGCGGACGTCGAGGCGAACTGATGCATAGAATTTCAGCGCCATGCCGCCGGTGGTCGTTTCGGGGTTGCCGAACATCACGCCAATTTTCAGGCGGAGCTGGTTGGTGAAGACCACGGCAGTCTTGGTCTGGTTGATCGCACCAGAGAGCTTGCGTAGCGCCTGGGACATCAGTCGTGCCTGGACGCCCATGGTTGGGTCGCCCATGTCGCCTTCAATTTCTGACCGGGGCACAAGTGCAGCGACGGAGTCAATGACCACCAGGTCCACTGCACCTGACCGTACCAGTGTTTCGGCAATTTCAAGCGCCTGTTCGCCGGTGTCTGGCTGGGAAATGAGTAGCTCATCGACCTTGACGCCGCATTTGGCAGCGTAGGAAGGATCGAGAGCGTGCTCCATGTCGATGTAAGCCGCCGTGCCGCCGCGTGCCTGGCATTCGGCGACGATGTGCTGGCAGAGGGTGGTTTTACCCGAAGATTCGGGTCCGAAGATCTCGGTGATGCGGGCTTTTGGGATGCCGCCAACGCCGAGCGCCATGTCCAATGACAGGGATCCTGTCGGGATGGCTTCGACTTGCATTTGATGGGCCTCGCCGAGGCGCATAATGCTGCCCTCGCCGTATTTTTTGACGATGTCGTGAAGGGCGCGATCAAGCACGGCCTTCTTTGCTTCTTCCATGTTTTGGTCAGAAGCCGGTTGATTGTTTGTTGTTGATGCTTTTCGGGCAGCCATAGTTTCTCCCAGATCTAATT
>CAYPBU010000115.1:0-4816 GCA_964409045.1 uncultured Anaerolineaceae bacterium
AATGATAAGAATGGGCAGTAGCAAAGTAAACTTTTTCATTACAACTCCTTTTTTTCTGATAGTTCGAAGATCAAAAAGCTTCTTAAATAATACTCCAAAAATTCATATCAGGAGAAAACGTCTGTTCAGTTCTCCCCTATCTGCCGATACCAACGACATGAAAACCCAATTGCGTGAGACGCTCCTGGTCGAGGAAGTTGCGTCCATCGATCACCGGCACTGGAGGAATACTGTCCCAGTTAAGTTCACGATAGATAGGCCATTCGGTAACTAGGACGATCGCGTCTGCCTCGTCCAGCGTGTAATTGAGGTCATTTGAGTAGCAGATTCCAAGATTGGGGTATTGGCTACGCGCATTGTCCAATGCCACCGGATCGTGCGCCCGCACAATAGCTCCACGCTGCACAAGCAACCTGCTGATATCCAACGATGGCGCATCCCGCAGGTCGTCGGTGTTTGGTTTGAAGCTGAACCCGAGCAGCGCGATATGCTTGCCTTTCAGGATCTTCAGTTCTTCCTGCAGCCGATCCACCACCAACACACGCTGAGCGTAATTAACGTCCCTTGCCGCGCGAATAATGGGCATGTCAAGGTTGTAATCTTTCGCTGTCGCCACCAAAGCCGCTGTGTCCTTGCCAAAGCACGAACCGCCCCAACCAATTCCTGCATTCAAAAAGCGGTCGCCGATGCGTTTATCCAGCCCAATCCCTGTCGCAATCGCCGAGACGTCCGCGCCCACCTTCTGCGCCAGGTGCGCAATCTCGTTGATGAAGGAGATTTTCAACGCCAGGAAGGAGTTAGCAGCATACTTGACCATCTCTGCCGAGGTCAGGTCGCAAACGAGCATCGGCACTTCAGTGAGCCCTGCGGGTCTGGGCAGACCCGTTGGAGCTTCAAAATCCTGCCGGGTGATCGGACCAAACAATTCCTTCAATCGCTCCACGCTGGGCTCATGCTCTGAACCCACCACAATGCGATCTGGATAAAACGAGCCATGTAGTGCCGCACCTTGTGCCAGAAATTCCGGGCTGGAGACAACGTTGAATAATCCATTTGCCTTGGTGTTATGCACCTCAAAGTAATGTTCGCGAATGATCGATTCAACCCAGTTTCCAGAACCAATCGGTACGGTGGATTTATTGACCACCACCACAAACTTTTCACCCAGGTTCTCTGCGATCGACTCCGCAGCCTGGCGGACATAACTTAAATCAGCATTACCATCTGGTAGCGATGGTGTTCCAACTGCGATGAAAATGACTTCCTGGTTGGGGATATCGGCTTCAACATAGTCACTGACAAAATGAATCTTCTGGTGAACATCAGCAAAAAGTTCATCAAGATGAGGCTCGTAAAAAGGAACCTCACCAGCCTTCAGTCGTTTCACCTTTTCCTGGTTAAGGTCGATGCAGGTCACATCGTTGCCGAGATAAGCCAGCATCACCCCCGTATTTAGTCCAACATATCCTGTTCCAATGATTAGTACGCGCATACTGCCTCTTTCAAATTTTCGTCTGCTCAATTATACCCGAGCGATCACCACTGCCAGGGAGGGCATCTCCCCCGACAATCTCCTAATCCAAAGGGGAAAGTTTTGCCATGAAATGCCGTAAAACCTTCGGCGCCCAGGTGATCTTCAATCCGCGGATCTTGTCTGCCTCTCGCATGCATTTTTCGGCAGATTCACCGATGTAATCGAGGTGGCTGCGGGTGTAGACCTGGCGTGGGATGGCGAACCGCAGCAGCTCGAGCGGAGCAAAAATCGGCTCGGCAGTCACAGGGTCGCTGTGCTCAAACATCAGGCTGCCAATCTCGGTGGTGCGTACGCCGCCTGCCAGATACAGCGCATTAGCAAGTGCCACTGCTGGGAACTGGCTTGGGGGGATGTGCGGCAGCGCCTTACCGCCGTCCACGTAAACCGCGTGCCCGCCCGTAGGCAGATACACCGGCATTCCAGCTTGCCTGAGCACCTCGCCCAGGTAGCGGGTGTGGGACTCGCGGTAATTCAGATAAGACTCGTCCACTCCGTCATACAACCCAACCGCGACTGCTTCCAAATCTCGTCCGGAGAGGCCGCCATAGGTCAAAAAACCTTCATGTACGATCAAGTTTTGAGCGATACGCTGCTTCAGTTCAGGGTCTCGGAATGCGATGAATCCGCCAATGTTGACAATCGCATCCTTCTTGGCGCTCATCGTGCAGCCATCCGCGTACGAGAACATCTCGTGCACGATGTCACGTACGCTGACATCCTTGTATTTCGGGTCCCGGATCTTGATGAACCAGGCGTTTTCAGCGAATCGGCAGGCATCCACGAAGAACGGAATGCCGTACTTGTGATAGATCTCGGAGGTCTTGCGGATATTTTCCATCGAAACCGGCTGGCCGCCGGCGGAGTTGTTGGTGATGGTGATCATGCCGATCGGGATGTTCTCAACCCCGGTCTCCTGGATGAACTGCTCCAACTTTACGAGGTCCATATTGCCCTTGAAGGGCGCGATCAGGCTCGAATCTTCCGATTCGGCGATGGTGAATTCCATCGGATGGGCATTCAGCACCAGCAAATTTGCCTGCGTGGTGTCGAAATGGCGGTTATTGGGCACAAACTGACCGGGCTTGACGAGTGTCGAAAAGAGCATACCCTCAGCCGCGCGACCCTGGTGAGTGGGGAGCACGAATTCGAAGCCGAGCACATCCTGCACCGCGCGTTCAAAATGGTAATAACTCTTCGCGCCAGCGTAGGATTCATCCGCTTGCATCATGGCAGCCCACTGGCGGTCGCTCATCGCGCCGGTGCCGCTATCGGTCAGCAGGTCGATAAAAACATCCTCTGCAGGTACATTAAAGATGTTATAGAAAGCCTTCTTCAGAGCAGCTTCCCTTTCCACCTCGGTGGTGAGTTTCACGCGCTCGACAACTTTGATGCGGAACGGCTCGATAAACGGAATTGTCATGGTCTCTCCTTGGATCGTTGTTTTTGCAAACCAGCTAGGTGCACCCCGGCCAGGTAACCGCTGCCAAACGCAAAATGCAAATTGAAGCCCCCACACGGACCAGCCACGTCCAGCGTTTCTCCGACAAGGTATAGCCCCGGGACGAGCTTGGACTCCATGCTCAGCGGATCCACCTCCCCCACCCCCACGCCCCCCACGCTCACCTGGCTGTTCTTGAAGCTGCCTGCTCCAGTGATGCTGAATTTCACCTCGGCACTTACTTCCAGAAGCTTGCGGACTTGCTCCTCCGTCAGGGTGTTCAGCTTCACCGCGGGATCCAACCTTGACTGCTTGATGAAAAAGTCCGCCGATTTCGGGGAGAAATAACGCAGCAAGCCGGCTCGCAGGCTGCAAGGATTAGCCACTTGCCCCGTGAGAATATCCGCAAAATCAGACCAGAATGGGGCGATGAAGTTTACCTGCAGGGTCAGTTCCTCGCCTGGGTGCAAAGCGACCAAATGGCTCAGGTTCATGACCCCCGGACCGTTGAACCCGTCCTGGTTGATGATGATATTGCCCGTTGTTTGCCCCAGCTTCTCCTCGCCGTGCCAAATGCTCGCCAAAACGTCAAACCTCTGCCCTTTCAACTCTTTGAACACCCCCAGGTCAGCAAAGATGGGGCCGAGTGCGGGATGAAGCGGCTGCACATGATGCCCAAGTTTTTCAAGAGACTCAAAAAGCTCCCCCCTTGAGCCAAGTTCGGGGTAAGCCTTGCCCCCTGCCCCAACGATGAGTTTCTCAAATTTTTCTGTCTGATGCACACCAAGTGCCGTGATTTCTACTTCAAAGGTGCCGTTTTCTCCAAAAAACTGGGTGACATGAGTGGCTACGCGCAGTTCTATGCCGCGCTTTGCCAACGCCTCACCCAATATTTCCACCACTGCCTGTGCGGATTGCGACCTGGGATAATACCAGCCGTCATCGGTCTTCTGGGTAGGAATTCCGAGCCGGTCAAGCGCGCGCCTGAACTCCTCCACCCCAAAAACGCCCAGAAAGGCTTCCATCCAGGTTGGATCTTCGCAATAATACCCTGCCGCGTCTACCGCGTCATTCGTCAAATTGCACCGGCTGCTTCCAGTTACCAGTAATTTTCGTCCAATATTGGGATTATGCTCAAATAGGGTGATCCTGCCGCCCCCCTCCGCAGCCTGGATCGCAGCCATGAGTCCTGCCGGTCCTGCTCCGATCACCGCAACATTCATGCCTGAATTATACCCTCATCACAAGGCGCAAAACGATACTGTCATCGCGAGCGAAGTGTGGCGATCTCTCCTCCGACTGTCATCCTGAGCAGCGCAGCGATCTCTACTCCGACTGTCATCCTGAGCAGAGCGAAGGATCTTTCTTTTAACCGTCATCGCGAGCGAAACGCCTGTGCTCGCGGAGCAGGGTACGGCGCGCTGAATTTTATGTCATCAGCCCAGTAGCCGTAGGTCAGGTTGCGTCTTTCAACCTGACGTCACAAGTGCTGGCCAAGATTCAGCCGTTCAACCCGACATTACTTCCAGCTTTACTCGTAGGGCGGGTTGGCGTTAAACATTGTTCATATTTGAGGGGTTTCAGAAAGCCAACCCACCAGTGGCAATGCCATGCTCCTATTCTTCGCTCCTCGCAAAGACAAGTTTCTGTCATCGTGAGCGCAGCGTGGCCATCTGTTTTTTTTCCGTCATCGCGAGCGCAGCGTGGCAATCTCTCCTCTGACTGTCATCTTGAGTAGCACGACTGCGTGCGTCCCCTTGCGGGAAGGATCTTTCATTTATTTGTCATCAGTATGATACCCAAGCAAGGGATATAGAATAAAGAGACACGGCAGATCGACTGTC
>CAYPBU010000116.1:0-4795 GCA_964409045.1 uncultured Anaerolineaceae bacterium
ATGTATTCCAAACAAACCGTATTAAAGAACCTGACAGGTCTGCATGCCCGCCCAGCCTCGGAATTCGTTGCCTGTGCCAAAGCTTTTGAATCTAAAGTGACCGTGCGAAGGCTCGACATTGACGATGCCCCTGAAGCCAACGCGAAATCCATCATCAAGATCCTTGCGCAGGGTCTCTCGGTGAACACGCCCATTGAAATCAGTGCCGATGGCCCAGATGAGCAAGTAGCGGTTGAGAAGTTGGTGGAATTGGTCGACTCCAAGTTTGGCGAAGACTAGAAGCAACACAGCGGTCAATTGAAAGGAGCGCAGATGAGGATTCTAAAGGGTAATCCAGTTTCCAGGGGCATATCTCTGGCGAAAGTTTATATCTACAAGGCTTTCCAAGCCGATGTCCATGAGTCTTATTTTGAGGCTGGGCAAGAGGCTGTGAGATACAAGCAATTCACTGACGCACTTGCTGCGGCTCAGTCCGAGCTGGAAGCGATCGTGGCATCTCTTTCTGTGGAGTCTCCTGAAAAGGCAAAGATCTTTACCGCTCATATTGAGATTCTGAACGATGAAGAAGTGGCTGAAGAAGTGAAGGACATGATTTTCTCAAGCCGCGCAATGCCGGACTATGCCGTAGACATGGTCTTCACTGAGTTTGCCATTCTGCTCGAAAAAGCCAAGGACTCCTTGATTGCAGCAAGAGCGGCTGACTTGCGGGATGTACGTAACCGCGTTTTGCGCATCCTGAAAGGTGAAAAAGAGCAAAACCTGGCAAGTTTGCGTGAGAAAGTGGTGGTCGTGGCGCACGATCTGCTTCCAAGCGATACCGCCACGCTCGACCGGGCACATGTCATGGGCATTGTGACGGAGGTTGGTGGAGCGACCTCCCATACCGCCATCATCGCCCGAAGTTACAAGATCCCAGCGGTGTTAGGCGTGCCGGATGCGACTGAAATCATGAAAAACGGCGATCCGGTCATTTTGGATGCGCTCAAGGGGCAGGTGATGCTGGAACCTGAACGGGCGACGATCACCGAGTATGAAGCCAAGCTCGAAGAATACCTCAAGAGCGAGAAACAAACGGCTGAATACCTGGATCGCATTCCACTGGTCGCCAGCGGTGAGCGGTTCAGCGTGGGACTGAACATTGGTTCGACCGAACCTGACGATGGGTTTAAGTACGTCGACTTTATTGGTCTGTTCCGCACGGAATTTCTTTACATGGAAAGCGAACACATGCCCACTGAAGATGAGCAGTTCGCGGCATATAAGAGAGTGCTTGCCAACGCGATGGGCAACCCAGTGACTTTGCGAACGTTGGATATCGGCGGCGATAAGTCTTTACGCTACCTGGTCCTTCCAAAAGAGGATAATCCCTTCCTGGGCAACCGCGCGCTGCGTCTTTGCCTGGACATGCCCGATATATTCAGGACCCAACTGCGAGCAGCACTGCGAGCTTCAGCCTACGGACCGATGCAAATCATGTTCCCAATGGTGGGTACCATTGATGACATCAGAGCAGCCAACGCTGCAGTCGAGGCAGTTAAGGCCGAATTGCATGCGGAAGGCCTTCCGTTTGATGAGAAAATCAATATTGGGATCATGATCGAGATCCCTTCGATCGCCATGATTGCGGACCTTGCTGCCAAAGAAACTGACTTTGCCAGCGTGGGCACGAATGACCTGACCCAATACCTGCACGCGGTTGACCGCATGAATCCAAAACTTACCAACTACTACCAGAGCTCTTCCCCTGCCATGTTCCGCATCCTTGGCAAGATTTTCAAGGAATATAACGACGCTGGAAAGCAGGTGTCGGTTTGTGGTGAGTTGGCGGGTGAGCCCCTGGCAGCTATAGTCCTGTTTGGACTGGGTCTACGAAAGTTCAGCATGAACGCTTCCAACATCGCCCATGTAAAACGCACGTTATCGCTCTTTACGCTTGGTGAGGCCGAGGAGATTGCGGAAAAAGTGGTGAACATGGATACCCAGGCTGACGTGGAAACTTTCCTGAAAGCTGAAGTGGAGAAGCGCGAACAGAAACTGAGTGCAACTCCCAAAAAATAGAACACTCTACGCCTGCGCCTTCAAGGGCAGGCGTATTTGATTAAGAGAGACTGAGATGACCGAGATCAAGTTTAAAAAGTATGCAATCGCGGAGTTGGAGAAATGTTATTCAGTCTGCCCGACCACATTGCGAGGCGCCAAGGGCTTTCTGGTTGCGACAGAGAAAGCTGGAGGCTGCTTCTTCTTTGACCTGGAAGGCAAGCTGGTTGAACAGATTTGGCAGGATCCAGGCGGCGTGATGTCGCTGGTGCCCGTGCCTGGGAAGCCGGATCAGTTCCTCTCCACCCAGGAATTTTATAGCCCAAACGACTCGTTGAACGCACGCATCGTTCTGGCTTACCTGGTGGATGGCACCTGGCAGGTGAAGATTGTGGCAGAGCTGCCTTTTGTGCACCGATTTGATGTGCTGGTCACACCCGAGAAGAATTACCTGATTGCCTGTACGCTGAAATCTGGGCATGAATACAAGGAAGATTGGACCCACCCTGGCAAAGTTTTCATTGCTGAACTGCCTGACGATTTGCTGGCAGAAAACGCCAGCCTCGAGCTGAGCGTGTTGGCAGAAGGGCTCACCCGGAACCACGGCTACTACCGCTGTTATGAAAACGGCAGACCCTTTTCGCTGATCAGCGCCGATAATGGCGTCTTCAAAATTACTCCACCAAGCCCTGCACAACCAGCCTGGAAGTTTGAGAAACTGCTTGATGAAGCCTGCAGCGACGGTACCCTGATTGATCTGGATGGCGACGGTCTGCCCGAGCTGCTGACTTTCGCGCCTTTCCATGGCGACATCCTGCGCATTTGGCGCCTCGTCGATGGCAAATATGAGCTGGACTACGCTCACCCGGAGCTGGTGGAGTTCCTTCATGCGATTTGGTCCGGTCAGATCAACGGCAAACCGACCATTCTATTGGGCAATCGCAAGGGCAGAAGAGAGTTGCTCGCCCTCACCTGGGACATCGGAGCGAAGAGCTATCACTTCCAGCTATTGGATAGCGATAGCGGTCCTGCAAACGTGACCTACATTGACCAGGACGGCAAACGCCTGATCGTGGCTACCAACCGCGAAACGAACGAAGTGGCGATGTACGTTTTGGAAGATTAGCGGTCTGACTCTCTGAAGAAAAACGCGGCGACATCACCGCGTTTTTCTTTTTTAGGTCACTTCCCGGGATTGGTCGAGAACATTTCTTACTCTTTCCACTGCAAGTAAGTCAAATATCTATTGCAATTTGTGAAATAACTTTCTATACTGTTAATGGTAACTTCTATCTACTCTCTCGTGTCCAAGACACCCAAGTCCAATTAATTCAACCACATCCAAGCAGAAGCAGCGCCTTTAGGGGGCTGGAACTGACAATAACTTGGATACTCACACAACAGAAAGGAGTGTGATTATGTCCACCGTTGAATTCCCTGTCGAGTTTGAAAAAAAGCCAGAGCAAGAGCTGGAGTTGATCGTCCACGTCTTTGACGCCGCAGGAAAACTGTTAAAATCCACGGCAGTTAAGCACGAAAAAGCCAGCCTGCCTCTTGAAATCCTTGAGAAAAAGGATATCAAGATCCTGATTTCCCCAGTACTTCCATCTAAAAGAAAGCCAACCATCGAAGCTCTGAAGGAGGGTGGGGCGTATGAGCCGCGATTTGAGCTGGACCCTGTCAAAGGAAAAATCAAGCTATATCCCATTCCTATTGAAAAAATCAAGTTATGGCTGTTTTGCCCATGCACGGTCAAGGGTAAGGTGGTACGACCGATTATTGTCAACGGAACGGTCGTGAACAAGTCTGTTTGTGGTGCTAAAGTTCACATTTGCGAAGTTGATAAGCTCTGGCTGTTGCTCCCACACCTTCCCAAGGATGTACTATTCCGTTTCCGCGATGAGCTGATCAAAGATTGGAGAAAATACAGGTTCCTGCCCGACCCACCGATTTTTAAATTCCCATGGCCACCTCCACCGCCGGATCCATACCGATTATTCCCAGTTGAGTACCCGGAGAAAGAAATCTTGGGTGAACGCGTGACCCCAATCAATCTCCCGCAAGTCCAAGAAAACGCATATCGTATTAACTTAACGCCGGGAATCCTGGTTAATCCCATCAACTGGTTAAATCCTCAACCTGAACCACCCCGTCCAGAGGTTGTTACTCCGAGGATGCTAACTATGGGTAATCCAGCCAAATCTGTCCGGAAAACAGCGAACATCCGGAAAGAGAAGGATCTGCCCCTGTTGATAGATACCATACCGGTTGACGTTTCCAAACAACTCCAATCCAATTCAGTCGTGGAGGTAAGCTCTGCGTTGCTGAAACTCAAGCCGATGATCCTGCCCTACATCTGCTTATGGCCGTGGCTGCATCCCTATATTTGCCTCTGGGATGAAATCGCCACGGTCATGACAGATTGTGATGGTTTCAAGACCACCATCTGGTACCGTTGCGCGGGAGACAAACCAGATCTCTATTTCTGGGTGGAATATCCCATCAGCGGTACCTGGACCACGGTCTACGAACCAAAGCCGATCTGCTGCCATGTGCACTGGAACTATGAATGCGGCACGGAAGTATTGCTTCCTGTCACCGACACCAGGGTTCCATGGTGCGAGACTGCTCCAGACCTGCCCGGTTTGAAGGTGTTAGTGAAGACGATCGGTAACGGTCTGAGCATGAGTGAAATCCAGAAGGCAAGCGGCGCGAGCAAAGGCAAGACGACCGCTGGTGAGCCGCTGGCAGGCTCGCT
>CAYPBU010000117.1:0-4702 GCA_964409045.1 uncultured Anaerolineaceae bacterium
GAGGGGCGGGGTTTTTGGGCACTGCCCTAAGCAACCGCCTGGCAAAACAAGGACACCACGTGCGGGTATTGGATGACTGCTCGGCGGGAAATCCTGTTTATTTATTACCCGAAATTGAGTTTGTGCAGGGAGATATCAACGAAAAAACCCTGCTTTGGAAACTGCTGCAGGATGTGGATTGCGTTTTTCACCTGGCAGCCAAGGTCGGTGTGCTCGAGTCTTCCCTCTTCCCCAGCAGCTATAACCTGGTCAACGTCAGCGGAACAGTGACCTTGATGGAAGCCATTCGCGACACGAAGGTAAGGCGGGTGGTGCTGACCTCCTCTGGCGCGGTTTATGGTCGCCAGGACCAGACACCCTATCTCGAATCTTTTGAAGTTCGCCCTGAGTCGCCGTATGCTGTTTCAAAGCTCTCAGCGGAGCATTACGTTCGCACGATCGGTGCCCAGGCGGGAGTGGAAGCAGTCTGCCTTAGGATTTTCAATGCCTACGGACCTGGTCAGCGCATTCCCAACTCCCATCCGCCGATCATTTCCAACTTCCTCAAGCACGCCCTCACCAATGGCACGCTCATCATCCATGGCGATGGCAGTCAGACGCGCGATTATGTCTACGTGGATGACGTCGTCAACGCCCTGGTGAACTCCTCAACCGCGGTGGGTGTCGATCAGCAGGTGATCAACATCGGCAGCGGGGTTGAGACGAGCGTTTTGGAACTGGTGCGGTTGGTGCGTCAAATCACACAAAAGAAGCCTGAGGAGGTATACAACCCTCTCAAAAGCGGCGGCTCAGACCGCATGTGTGCCGGCATCGCCAAGGCTCAGGAAAAGCTTAATTACATTCCGCTGGTGCCGCTCGAAACGGGTTTGCGGTTAACCATTGAGCGTGACCCTCAATTCAAAAAAGAAATTGAACCCAAGCTTCTCGCCTGATTTCTTCTCACGACCAGCCCCCGAGGTAGCTCCTGATTTGCTGGGATGTTTACTTGTGCGTCGCTGGGAGGGGCAGCGCTTGGCTGGCGTGATCACTGAGGTAGAAGCCTACCAGGGGGTGGAGGACCAGGCTTGCCATGCCCGCGCTGGCAAGACGGCTCGCAACGCGGTGATGTTTGGGGCGCCTGGAAGAGCCTATGTTTATTTCACTTACGGCATGCACTGGATGCTTAACTTGGTTTGTGAGGACGAAGGTATGCCGGCAGCAGTCCTGATCCGGGCAATCAGACCTGTGAAGGGGTTGGAAGCAATGCGAATGCTGCGCCCTAACCTGGCAGGGAAACCTGGCTGGATGAACGGCCCGGCAAAGCTAACCCAGGCGATGGCCATCGGCAGAGAGCTGAACGGGGTGGATGTGTGCTCCGAAGAAGAGGGTTTGTGGGTTGAAAGAGGGGAAAAAGTGCCCCGAGAAGAGGTAGTGACTTCTCCGCGCGTTGGCATTGGATACGTGCCTGAGCCCTGGCTTTCCCTTCCCTGGCGTTGGGTTTGGACCGCAAGCAAAGATTCCTATTCCGCGCAGGAAAGATAGAGTAAGATTGTGCCGATGAGTATTTTTTCACGCAAGAAAGAAACAGCCGTTTTTACCCCCGAAAGGCTGCAAGCACGGGTCAGCACGGTTTTAGGACCGGGCATCCACTGGATTGGAGATCTCCACGGTACGGGTGGGGTGCGCATTGAAGGCACCATGCAAGGCGACATTGTCATCAAGGGCTTGGTTGTGATCGGCGAGACCGGAAAGGTCATCTGCCCGGAACTGAAAGCTGAAACGGTCGTGGTGGCTGGGACCATGCAGGGTAATATCACCTGCCAAAAACTTGAGATCCGCTCCACCGGGCGGGTTTGGGGCGACGTCGTGGCGGTCAGTTTCAGTAGTGAGGATGGCGCCTTCCTGCGCGGTCAGATGCGCATGGAAGAGCGGGTTGAAATTCCTGTCGAGGAGATTACGCCTTCAGAAGGATTGGAATTACCCGCATTCCAAAATGAACTGCCGGAAAACTCTGTCTCAGAACCCGTTCAAGCCGAGCCTGCTTCATCAGGCGCGAACCTTGCGCCTGAGCAGGAAGCGAGCAAGCTGCCAGCGAGCGAAGTGAAAAAACCTGCAAAACCCAAGCTGAAGTCCCCCTGGGAAAAATAAAGAGTTACGGTTGTGGTAGCTCCAACAGGATAGTCACGGGTCCATCATTGCGGATATCCACAACCATGTGCGCGCCAAAAACGCCCTGCTGAGTAGTGATTCCCATTTCACGCAACCGGGTGGTGAAGACTTCCACCAATGGTTCAGCCAGTTCTGGCTTGGCAGCGTTGATGAAGGACGGGCGTCTGCCACGGCTGGTGTCGGCGTAGAGCGTGAACTGCGAAACGACGATCGCCCCGCCGCCAACGTCCAACAGCGATAAGTTCATCTTGCCGACTTCGTCTTCGAAAACACGCAGATAGGCGGTCTTCTCAGCCAGTTCCTGGGCAATCGCCGGCGTGTCTTCAGGTCCAATCCCAAGCAGGATCACATAGCCTAGTCCAGTCAGTGCCACGACTTCATTGTCAACCGTGACACTGCCGCTGGTCACCCGCTGTAGAACGGCTCTCATTGCGTCTCCTTGGACATGCCTCGTTCGATATAACCCGGCCAGGTAAAGTTCTCGTCAAAATCCACTTCCACAATTCCACAATGGGGAATGCGACCAGGGTTGTAAAACTGTTTCATTACGTAGCCGTGGGTTACGACAATAATCTTCTCGTATGCAAGGTAAGGCAGCAAGGCTGAAGCCGCACGCCGGGCAACCTGGTCGTAACCCTCCCAGTTCAATTTTGCTTCGGGTGTGCGCACGCCCTTGAATCGGCTGGCTTCTTCAATGGCAGCCAGGGTATCGGTGAAATCGCGGTTTTTATATTGGGTGTCGATCAACCATTCGTGGATATCAAACGCCACCTCGATCGGCAGATCGAGCCGGCGGGAGATGATCGCCGCTGTCTGCAGCGCGCGCGTATAGGGCGAACTGACAATCAGTTGGCAGCCTTGCAAGCGCGGGTCTTTCGCCACAGCTTCCGCCTGGGCAACGCCTCTTTGCGTCAGCGGCGCCAGTTCGCGCGCCGGGCCAGGAAAGCCCCGACCTTCCGTAAGCGTGTAATCCTGTTCTCCATGCCGTACCATCACTAGATGCATAGCCACCTCCTGTTCAAATTCCAATTCTAACAAGGTTTGGCTTACCTGACCGGAACTTAGCAGCATCTCCCAAAAACTGGCAAGCTATTTGCACTACCGGGTATAATGAGGTCCTATGCAGTCACCAGAGATGCCTAAAGCCAGCATCGTTAACTCCCCTGAAACATACCAGCAAATGCTGGCACATTTAGCCACCCAGGATACCATTGCCATCGATACCGAATCGAACAGCCTGCATGCCTTCCATGAACGGGTTTGCCTTGTTCAGCTTTCCAGTACTACCGCTGACTTCCTGCTGGATCCGTTTGTTTTCGCCAATTTGGATGAACTGGGTGCGCTTTTTGCCCGAAGGGACATCCAAAAGGTCTTCCATGCCGGTGATTACGACATTGGCTGCCTCAAGCGCGATTTTGACCTGACTTTCCACAACATCTTCGACACCATGCTTGCCGCAACAGCCCTGGCTGAACCCAACCTTGGTTTCGCGGCTTTGGTTGAAAAGAATTTCGACATCATTCTTGATAAGAAGTATCAGCGGGCTAACTGGGGTGAGCGACCATTAAAGCCTGAAATGCTTCAGTATGCCCAATATGATTCGCATTTTCTCATTCCGCTGCGCGATGCCTTGCTGCCACAGCTTGAAGAGAGCAACCGTCTGCAACTGGTTTTAGAGGAAGGCGAGGGGATGGCGCGCCTCGTAAAGCCGCTTGAACAGCACAGCGAGGACATCTGGCGCGTAAAGGGCGCTCAGGATCTCACAGCCGAAGCGCTCTCCCTGCTCGACGCGCTGAACCACACGCGTGAACTCATCGCCAGTAAACGCGACGTGCCTCCCTTTAAAATCTTCTCAGATCGGGCTCTGATCGAAATTGCCCAAACCCAACCCCACTTTATTCAGGAGCTTAGTTTGTTGCCATCGCTGCCAGAGAGCCAGGTGAGGCGCTACGGCAGCCAGTTGATGCAAACCATTGAAGGCTGGCGGGAACACCCCCAAAAAGTAAACCCCCGCAGGAACCATCGTCTTAGTGATGCGGAAATGAAAAGGCGTGATGCCCTTTCAAATTGGCGGAAACAAACCGGGTTGGATGAGGGTCTGCCCTCCAACGCGATCATCTCGCGCGAACTGCTTGAACGCCTGGCACACCAGGTGTTTGCAAGTCGAGATGAACTTGAACAGGCAATGAAGTATTTCCCTTATCGTTATGAACGTTATGGCGAAGCCATTTTTGAGGTACTCGAAAGGACAAAGGAATGAAACTAACCGTTCTTGGAGCAGCACGTACCGTCACTGGTTCGATGCACCTGATCGAACACGCGGGTCATAAACTTTTGATTGATTGCGGTACTTTTCAGGGCAAGCGCGATGAATCCTACTTCATCAACCTCCACTTTCCCTTTGACCCCAGCCAAATCGACGCGATGATCCTCTCGCATGCCCACATCGACCACAGCGGCAACATCCCCAATCTGGTCAAACAAGGCTTTCGCGGCAAGATTTACACCACCGACGCCAGCGAAGACCTGGCGGACATCATGCTCAGGGATTCCG
>CAYPBU010000118.1:0-4628 GCA_964409045.1 uncultured Anaerolineaceae bacterium
GATGTTAATTAATTATCATTTCTTTCTGAGACTTAATATACAAGGGCGAGATTGACCCCAGAGCTCTTTCTTCTGGGGTCAATCCGCCATATGAACAAACGATGGTGTGTTGGCGGATTGGAAGCACGCCAATGTCTCTTTATGATGGTGATTGCAGTGCTTCCAAGCTCGCCCTACGATAGAACTTCTTCTCACCCCTACGCTTAAATCTCACGACACTAAACTGACTTCAATCCCCCTTGTAGCGGTACAATTCTTGCACCAGCTATAGCTGGAAGGCAACGAGTTATGATACCCATCCTGGACGTTCTGCCCGTTTTGTCAGTGTACCCCTACGCACTGCTCTATTACGCCGTGCTGCTCTCCTCTGCCGGGTTGGCGCTTTTCGCGTTCAGACGGGCACACCCTGCCAACAATCCCGCCCTGCGGAACAGTTTATTGGTTATTTTCTTCAGCCAGTTGATCTTGCTTACGCTGAGCCTGATGATCTACCAGGGTTTTACGCAACTCAACCAAGTTTTCCCGATAGTATTCCGCGCGTTAACGCTGGTGTGCATCCTGTGGTTCTTGAGAGCGCTTTTCTGGCAGCCGCAAGAACGCCATGGATGGCTGGTCTGGGTGCTGACGGCAATCATCCTGACCGCTGCCAGCATTCTTGTGCCCCTCTGGCTTCCCCTCGCAGGCGAGCAAAACTTCAACGGTTCCTGGCAGGACCTCATTTGGGTTGGTTTTACCCTTCTCACCATCACGATCGGGGCGATTGTTTACCTGCAACAAGACCGCATAGACCGGGCTGAAGGGATCATCATCCTCGTACTGGCTGCGATCGGCTACTTGCTTTACCTGGCACTCCCGAATGGCGGGAGTTTGCCCGCCTCGGTCATGGTCAGCCAATTGATCTACTATCCGCTCTTGATCAGCCTGGCATGGCAGCGAAAAAAACCAACTCCAATCCCTCAACCGGAAAAAGCAAGTTCTGAACGGCGGGAACTTTCGGGTGAGGTAGCTGTGCGCATGCTGGACGTGAGCTTGCAACAGACCAACACCCAAATCCAACGCAGCCTGACCCACAGCCTTGGGCTCTTTCTGCTGGCGGACCTTTGCGGCTTCCTGGTTGCTGACAAAGAAAACGAGAGTCTGACTTTACTGAGCATGTACGATCTTATCCGGGAGGAGTTCCTGGGAACCATTGAACTGCCCAACAAGGATTTCCCAGTCCTGAGCGCCCATCTTGAAGATCGTGAGCCTCTGCTTTCAAATATGCCAGAAGAACTGGCACCTGAGAAGGCTGCGCTGATGGAGTTGATTGGTTACAACCAAATTGGCAATTTGCTTTTCTGCCCGATAAACCCCATTGATGCCCCAACCGGACGAGGGCTGCTTTGCCTGAGCCCGTTTACAGAACGAAGCTGGAGTAATAAAGAGCTGGATCAACTGAGCCAGATTACTCCAAAAGTCAATGAAATATTGGATGAAGCCGCAGATATCGAGCAAAAAGCTACATCCGCACAGAGACTACAAGCCCTGGTGAACCGCGTCCAACGCGACCGGGCACAAACTGTTGAACAATTCCTGCAATCACAGAATCTCCTGGTTCGCTTACAAGAGGAACTTCATATCACCGGTCAGACCCATGAAACCGAAGTGGAATTATGGCTGACAAGGCAGGAAGCGCTTGAAGATCAGCTGGAGGAATTGCAGAATACCCTCCAAAAGAACGAGGCAACCCTCGCCCAGGCGAAAACCTTGCAGTTTGAAAAAGAACAGCTGGAGCGTTCAATGGCGCAAAACGCGCTGCAGGTCGAGGGATTGCGCACCGCGCTTGACCAGGCTCGCAATATGCTCGAGCAAATGGATCCCCAAACCTTGAAGCTCGCCGTCAACGAGCAGACTGCCAGCCTGGATGAAGCACTCAAGGTCATGGTAGACGCCTTGCAATTGGAAGCAGACCAGAAACAAATCCGAATAGCAATAAAAAACAGCTTGGCAGCAGAACCCGACCCGGAACATAAGGCTCAATTGCTCAAGTTAAGCCGATCTTTGGCACGCAACGCTTTAGCCGTGAGCAAAGCCGGCTCAGAAGTGCTGCTGGAAGTGTTGCCATCCCTGGATCAGCCGGGTTTTGTTGAGCTGCGGGTCAGCGATGCGGGTTCCGGGCTGAAACCTGAGGATCAAACTGCCTTCCTGGAAACGATCAAGTCGGGCGATGATCCTGTTGAACAAAACTGGGGTGAGATCGGCGCGCTTCAGGAGGCGGTTGAACTGACCCAAAGCCTGGGCGGTCATTGGTGGATCCACTCCGTGCCCGACACCCTGACCATTCACCGCCTGGCTATCCCATTAAGCAGCGGGCCCGAAACCTCTGGCAATGATCTTGCTACACCATCTCCGGAAAAGTATTGATTCCTATGCGCCTGAAAAAACATCAATCCATCACTCTTGCGGTCTTATTCGTCACAACCCTGACTTTTGTCGGGGTCATTTTTGCGGGTGTCATCGTGGCGGCTATGGCAAGCTCCGAAACTTCCCCCTACAAGGTCAGCTTCCGGGATTACCAGATTACCTCGACGCCGTATCAGCCCAATTCTTTCGCGAATATTCTCGAAGATGGCACAATCGAGCTCATCCCCCAACCCGTGCTCACGCCGACACCGGTGCCTGTTATTCCGGTGGGCGAATTGCCTGAAAACCAGCTTAACATCCTGATGTTGGGTGTGGACGACTTTGGAGCGAATAATTTCCGCACGGATGTGATCATCCTGGCTTCCATCAACCCCAAGCATAAAACAGTCAGCCTGATTTCCTTCCCACGCGACCTTTACGTCACCATCCCCGGATATTGGTCCAATCGCATCAATACTGCCTGGGCATTGGGCGGCTTTGAACTGCTGGCGCAGACCTTTGAAGCCAATTTTGGTATCCGCCCGGACAAGTACATGATGGTCAATTACAACGGATTTAAGGATGTTGTCAACAGCCTGGATGGGATTGATGTAAACGTAACCGAAGAATTGCAGGATGCCTGTGAGACGGATCCATCGGGCTGGTGCATCCTTGAACCTGGCGAGACGCACATGGACGGCGGGCAAGCGCTCTGGTATGCGCGTTCCCGCAAGACCACCAGCGACTTTGACCGAAACCGGCGCGCGCAGGATGTGGTGATGGCAATCTTCCACAAAGCAGTCAACCTGAACATGCTGATCAAGCTGCCTGAACTTTACGGCCTTTATCGGGAGTACGTGGACACGGACGTGCAATTGATGGAAGCCCTGCCGCTGCTGCCCATGGCTTCAGCGCTGATGAAGTCAGAGAACATCCACAAATATGCAGTAACACCTCAAATGGTATCCAACTGGATCACGGCTGAAGGCGCGATGGTTTTGATGCCGGATTATTACTCGATTTCAAACATGTTGAGTGAAGCGCTGTATCGTAACGAATAGTATTCTTCAAAGGATAAAAAATGCCCGGGAAACCGGGCATTTTGTGTTTAGGGGAGATTTTCCGCCATGATGACGTTTTGGACAGCCTCGCTGATCTTGTAGGCAGTGTCCACGTTGTTCATCGTGTAAAGATGGATGCCACGGATGTCGTTATCGATCAGGTCCATGATCTGTTCGATGGCGTAAAAAATCCCGGCGTCGCGCAGAGCTTCAGGCTTGTTGGCATATTTGCTGAAAAGCCTTGAGAGTTTTGCCGGTACGCTTGCGCCAGAGAGGGCAACGGTGCGTTCGATCTGCCTGAGACTGGTGATGGGCATGATCCCAGCCACGAGCGGCACGTCGATCCCGTGCGCAACTGCCAGATCCCGAAAGCGATAAAAAGCCTCATTGTCAAAGAAAAGTTGGGTCACCAAGTGCGTCACGCCGTTGGCGATCTTGTGATGTAAGTTTCGAATATCTTCTTCCAGGGAAGCTGCCTGGTAGTGCCCTTCGGGGTAGCAGGCTCCAACCAGATTAAACGACGGTTCGCGTTTTTTGATGAAGTCCGCCAAATCACTGGCATAGTGGAAGTCATCCTTGGGGGGCATATCGGGGCTGATATCACCGCGCAAGACCATCAGGTTCATCACCTGGTTTTCCTTGAGCTTTGCGAGTATTTCGATAACATCCTGCTCGGTGGAATTGACACAGGTGATATGCGCCACCGGTTCGATGTGGTAATTGGTGCGGATCAAAGAGGCGATCTCGACCGTTTTTTCCCTCTGAGCCAGGCTGCCGCCTGCGCCGTAGGTGACGCTGATGTAATCCGCGGGCAATCCCCGCAGGCGGAGCAAGGTGTTGTAGATCACATCGTAGGAGCTATCTTTCTTTGGTGGAAAGATCTCCAGCGAGTAGCTGACCTTTTTGTGTTTGAAAATTTCAGAAATATTCATACGCCGCCTATTATTAGTTTTTGCTATTTTCGTGTTAATTATACATGTAATGATTTTCCAGAATTAAATCGTCCTCCGGTGGGTGGGCTTTTAAGGGGTAAAGGTAGGTCGAGGCAATCTGGTGCCATCTCACCAACACTTCTATTGCCTTGGCATCGGTGGGTTGACTTTTAAACGCCATCCGTATTCCCATGGTCTTGAACGCCAACCCACCCTTGTATCTTTATAGAGATCTCAATTACTCTTAACAAAG
>CAYPBU010000119.1:0-4570 GCA_964409045.1 uncultured Anaerolineaceae bacterium
TGTATGCTAAAATATTGGCTGCGTTGGGGCATGGTGCAATGGCAGCACATCGGACTTTGAATCCGCTGATCTTGGTTCGACTCCAAGTGCCCCGGCCTGATTTATTGTGGACACACAATCTGATGATCCTACTGTAGATGATAGCGAGGCTGATAGTCCGCTTTGGACTGCTGTCTGCTTTTCTGATTCCCGGAGTATTTTATGACAATTGCATCTGTAGTCCTCGCTGCTGGCTTAGGCAAGCGTATGCATTCCACCCTGCCCAAGACCCTCCACCCTTTGCTCGGTAAACCTATTGTTTTCCATGCCCTGGATAGCGTTTTGCCATTAGTAGATCTACCGCCGGTGCTCGTGACCGGCTATGGCAGTGAGCTCGTGCGTGATGAAGTCGCACGCGCCTATAGCGAAAAAGTTGGCTTTGCCTTGCAGGCGGAACAACTTGGCACCGGGCACGCTGTGCGCTCAGCCGAAGAACAACTGCGCGGGAAAGCGGAAACCCTTTTGGTTACGTTTGGGGATATGCCCATGTTGCGCCCCGAAACGATTGAGCGCCTGATCCAGATTCAACGCGAAACAGGCAGCGCTGTCACCATGACAAGCGTCATTGGTGACCTGCCACGTGGATTTGGGCGCGTCGTGCGCTCGGAGGATGGCAGAGTGCAAGCGATCGTGGAAGAAGCTGTCGCCACGTCTGAGCAGCTGAAAATTCGAGAGTACAACATCTCGGCTTACTGTTTTGAAGCGGAGTGGATGTGGCAGAGCCTGGCGGAGCTGAAGCCTTCCCCCAAAGGCGAGTTTTACATCACCGACCTGGTCGAAATGGCCATCTCGCAGGGCAGGGGCGTGGAAGCCATGGTGCTCGAGGATGCCGCCGAAGGTTTGGGCATCAACAACCGCGTGGACCTGGCGGATTGTGAGCGGGCATTACGCGCGCGCGTCAACCGGCAGTGGATGCTGGCAGGCGTCAGCTTTATTGACCCCGACACCACCACCGTGGAGATGGGTGTGACCATCGGGCAGGATACTGTTCTCTACCCGAACACCTTCCTGCGCGGCAGGACTTGCATCGGTGAGAATTGCGCCATCGGCCCCGACACCACATTGTTACATACCAGCGTTGGTGACCACTCGGTCATCCAATATTCAGTCGCTGAAAAAGCTACCATTGGCAACCATGTGTCAATGGGACCCTTCTGCCATCTGCGCAGCGGCGCAATACTACAAGACTTCGTCCACCTGGGCAACTTTGGCGAGGTGAAGGATTCCACGCTTGGTGAGCATACTAAAATGGGTCACTTCTCGTACATCGGCAATGCCACGATTGGGCGGGATGTGAACATTGGGGCAGGTACGATCACCTGCAATTATGACGGAAAAACCAAACATCCGACCGAAATCGGGGATGAAACATTTATCGGCAGCGATACAATGCTGGTCGCTCCTCTAAAAATTGGCAAACGCGCCAAAACGGCTGCGGGTGCGGTTGTTACCCACGACGTGCCTGATGACACCCTTGTGGTTGGTGTACCTGCCAGACCCAGAGAAAGAAAGGATCACTGTGAATGATCAAATCGGGCTTTGGATAGCCCTTGCGGTTGCAGTTTTTTTATGTTTACTGGCTTCAGCCGCGAAATCCGCCTTCACGCACGCCCGTCTGCCTTACCTGTTAGGGTTGGCGAGCGCGCACAACGCCAAGGTTGACAAAACCATACAGCTTTTCAGCAAAACCGGGTTGCGCACCGCACTACGTTTGGGGCTGATAATCTCCCATTTTGCCGTCGCGGCGGTGGTCGTTCTAATCTGCGACCGAATTTTTGCCATTCAAAACTACTGGCTGGTCGCGCTTGTGGTCTTTGGGGTGTTCTTAATCACGAGCATTCTGGAATTTTTGATCGAACGGAAAATTTTGGATAATTCGGATCAGGCTGCCATCACCTGGACAGGCGTTGCAGCGTTTATTGCTTTCTTTATGTCCCCACTAACGAGTCTGATGACCTCTGTGCTCGGCGAGCACGCTGAAAAAGTCACCCTCACCGTCACAGACGACACCCTCCGGGACTGGGTCGAGAATGAACAGCCTGAGAGCACCCTCGAAAAGGGTGAACGGGAGATGATCTATTCCATTTTCCGCTTCAGCGAAACCATGGCGAAAGACATCATGGTGCCGCGGATGGACGTGTTGGCGCTGGAGGTGACCACCACCATCAGCGACGCCCGCCACGAGTTTATTAAAGCCGGGCACTCTCGTGTGCCAGTCTATGAAGACTCGGTAGATAATGTGGTGGGCTTGCTCTATGCCAAAGACCTGCTGGCTGTGGTGGACGGAAACGACACAATTGCGGCCCAGCGCAGACTTTTACGACAGGCGTACTTTGTGCCGGAAGCCAAAAAGGTGGACGAGCTCCTGGCCGAGATGCAGTCCCGCGGGGTGCACATGGTGTTGGTGGTTGATGAGTATGGTGGGGTGGCTGGCGTCGTCACGCTCGAAGACATCGTCGAAGAAATTGTTGGTGAAATTCGTGATGAATATGACCAGAGCGAAGAGAAACTTTACGAGCAACTCGATGAGAATACCTATCTGATCTTGGGCAGGGCAACCATCGACGAGTTCAACCTGATCACAGATGGCTCCCTCTCGGATGAATATGCCGACACGTTGGGTGGCTTCATTTACGGTCAACTCGGCAGGGTTCCCCAGCCGGGTGAAGTCGTTACAGACGATAAATTTGAATTCACCGTGGAGCAAGTGGTGGCAAGACGCATCATCAAAGTCAAGGTCCGCAAATTGGGCGAAGAAGACGCCCAGAAGGAAAATGAAGATGGAAACGCTGACAAGTGAGTATCGCGAGACCCTGATTGAAACAGCCCGGCAATATTTAAAAAACAGCTACTCACCCTATTCCAACTATCCGGTCGGGGCTGCGGTATTGGCGGAAGATGGGCTGGTTTATGGCGGGACAAACATCGAGAACTCGGCGCATCCATCCGGGCTGTGTGCTGAGAGAGTGGCGATCAACAAGGCGATTTCCGAGGGGAACCGCAAGATTCTGGCTGTGGCAGTGGTCACACGCAACGCTGGGGCGCCTTGCGGAGCGTGCCGGCAGGTGATGCGTGAATTTGCAGGCCTTGAAATGCCTGTGATTCTAACTACCGTTGATGACGGCTTCGAAGAGGAATTTACCTTGGGGGATCTCCTTCCGCGTTCCTTTGGTCCTGATGATTTAAACCGGAAGCAAACTTTCAGACCATGACAAGCCCGGAATCTCGCAGTTATCGTGCCCAGGGGGTTGTGCTGCGACATGTGGAGGTTGGCGAGGCGGACCGCATCCTCACGTTTTATACCTTGGAATATGGCAAAGTTCAGGCGATTGCCAAGGGCATCCGCAAGATGAAAAGCCGGAAAGCGGGGCACCTTGAGCCGTTTTCAAGGGTGGAGCTGATGCTCGCCAAGGGGCGCAACCTGGATGTGATCTCGCAGGCGGAAGCGCAGAACACCTACGAAAATCTGCGTTCTGACCTGAAATTGATTGCGTACGCGGCTTACGTGATTGAACTCTTGGATCGATTTACGTATGAAGAGGGCGAGAACCGCCTGCTTTACAATCTGCTGGTCGATACGTTGGCGCGCATAGATGAAGGCGCGCCGGCTCAGACTGCGGTGCATTACTATGAAGTGCATTTGATGGATTTACTGGGGTTCAAGCCGCAGCTGCAAGTTTGCTCGGCATGTGGGGAGAAAATCAAGCCCCAAGACCAGTATTTCTCAGCCAAATTGGGTGGAGCGCTCTGCCCCAACTCACTTTCAGCAGACCCAAGCGCCTGGAAGGTGAGCCTGGGGGCGTTGAAGTACATGCGGCATTTGCAACGCAACTCGTGGAGCAAAGTCAAAGACCTCGAAATCCCCAAGGAAATTGAGACGGAACTCGCCAGCCTGTTGGAACGCTATCTGACATACCTGTTGGAATATGGTCTGCGAACCCCGGGATTTCTGCGGGCTGTTTCGTAGATTTCATCCCATCGATCATAATTAATAAATAACATTACCACCTGGATAGGTATTTTCTTGGATTTAGGCGTGGGGCGAAGCATTCCGATAATACTGTATTGCCAGTACAGAGGTTTACGCCCAGAATGATTCGCCTCTAACGCGGATTGGAATTCGAATGATGGTGCCCTGCCCGATCGAAATTCCCGTCATCGCGAGGGAGCGTAGCGACCGTGGCGATCTAGATACCAATGCGTTACACAATTTGGACAGACTTTGTAGGGCGAGATTGGAAGCACTGCTAAACTTGTAATAAAAGGAATTTGTTGTGCTTCCAATCCGCCAACACACGCCTGATCATTGAATCGGCGGATTGAGGGCACAAAAGGATCATCAATCACGATGTTGACGGAGCCCTCAATCTCGCCCTACGACAAACCAGTTTGGTAAAGCAAAGTATAGGGTTTGCCTTTATTCCCAACCAAACATTTAGACTGCCGTATCGCTTCGCTCCTCGCGATGACGAATCATCTGTCATTAGTATGATACCCAAGCAAGGGATATAGAATAAAGAGACACGGCAGA
>CAYPBU010000120.1:0-4550 GCA_964409045.1 uncultured Anaerolineaceae bacterium
GGCTGCTGAAGCCGCTCGTGCTGCCGGTGTGAAAGTGGTCTCTTATGACCGCCTGATTCTTGACACCGAAGCTGTCGATTATTATGTGACCTTTGATTCTGTTGCAGTTGGTGCTGCCCAGGCTCAGTTCCTGGTGGACAATGCCAAAGGCACTGGTCTGCCGCTGTTCCTTTATGCCGGCGCCTCCTCCGACAACAACGCCTTCCTCTTCTTCGAAGGCGCCTGGAATGTTTTGCAGCCCAAGATTGCTGATGGCACCTTCGTGATTAAGAACTCACCAGAAGCCATCGCGCTGCAGGGCAAAGCCACTCTGACCCGTGATGAAATGGGCAAGATCCTTGGTCAAATCACCACCAACTGGGATTTCAATGTGGCAAAGAACCTGGCTGAAGCCAACCTGACCGCTGCCACCGCCGCGGATAAGGGCGAAGTCTTCATCCTTGCCCCGAACGATGGTACCGCCCGCGCTATCGCCGACGCTTTCGCGGCCGACACCGATGTGACCAAGTACTATGTTACCGGTCAGGATGCTGAAAAAGCCTCCGTCCAGTACATCATCGACGGTAAGCAGCAGATGACCGTTCTGAAAGATGTCCGTACCCTCGTTGGTGATGCCATCGCCGCAGCAGTTGCATTCCTCGATGGTAAGACCCCTGAACAGACCCACACATACAACAACAACGTCATTGAAGTACCTGCCAAGCCTTCGGCTGTGGTCACGGTTACCAAAGACAATGTAAAAGCCGCGATCGTTGACTCGGGATACTATCCCGCCACCGATTTCACCGGTCTGCAGTAATTTCTATTAGTAGTGCTGAAGCAGTGACTGGGAAACCAGTCACTGCTCTTATCTAATGTAGTTTGCAGGAGACGCCTATGGACGCACCCATTCTTGAAATGAAATCCATTACCAAGGAATTCCCTGGAGTAAAGGCGTTAGATAACGTAACCTTTAGTGTGCGCAAGGGTGAGGTCCACTGCCTGGTTGGGGAAAACGGCGCTGGAAAATCAACCTTGATGAAAGTTCTTAGCGGTGTGCACCCTTACGGCAGTTATTCAGGTGAAATTATTCTTGAGGGGCAATTACAGAAGTTTAACGGTATCCGCGACAGTGAGCACGCAGGGATTGCGATTATCTACCAGGAATTGGCATTAATCCCGGAATTATCCGTTTATGAAAATATCTTTCTTGGAAACGAAGTCACCAATGGTCTTGTGATCGATTCCAACGAGTCGATATCCCAGGCGATTGAAATTCTGAAAAAGGTGGGTTTGGATGTAAATCCTCTCACAAAAATCAAGACGCTCGGCGTTGGCAAGCAGCAACTGGTTGAAATTGCCAAAGCCTTGAAAAAAGAGGTGAAGGTTCTCATCATGGATGAACCCACCGCTGCTCTAAATGAAACTGACAGCGACAACCTACTGCACTTGGTTCGGGGACTCAAGGAACAAGGTGTAACCTGCATCCTAATTTCGCACAAATTGCGCGAAGTGATGGAAATCGCAGATACCATTACCGTCTTGCGGGATGGCAAAACGGTCACCACGCTGGATGTCGCAAAAGACAATGTCAATGAGCCTGTACTGATCAAGCACATGGTCGGTCGATCAATCGATAACGTCTTCCCGAAACGCGAGAAGGTCAACATCGGAGAGGAAGTGCTCAGACTTGAAGATTGGAGCGCTTTTTCTTATGGTCTTGGCAGGGACATCCTCAAGAACGTAAACATCAATGTGCATGCTGGTGAGATCGTCGGGATTGCCGGTTTAATGGGGTCCGGACGAACGGAATTGGCAAAGAGCATCTTTGGCAACCCGGACCATTTTCGGCTTAGCGGAAAAGTTTTTATCAACGGGGAAGAGCAAAAGTTCCGCAGTCCACATGACGCTATCAAGGCTTCGATGGCTTACGTCACCGAAGACCGCAAAGGCAATGGCTTGATCCTGATTGACGATGTAAAACACAACATTACATTGGCAAATCTCAAGGAAATCTCCGTTGGGGGCGTCATCAACGAAAACGAAGAGATCGTTGTTGCAAACAAGTATCGCACCGAATTGAATATCAAGACGCCCACTATCCAGCAAAAGGTGCGCAACCTGAGCGGTGGAAACCAACAAAAAGTTTCGTTGGGAAAGTGGCTATTCGTCAAACCCGGAATCATGATCCTCGACGAACCCACCAGGGGTATTGATGTTGGTGCGAAATATGAAATCTATACCCTGATGAACACATTGGTGGAGCAGGGCATGAGCATCATCATGATCTCATCTGAACTCCCTGAGGTCCTCGGCATGAGCGACCGTGTTTATGTCATGTCAGCTGGAAAAATTAATGGTGAAATGCCAATCGAAGAAGCCTCGCAGGAGAGCATCATGGCATTGGCAGTGGATTATTAGGAGGCGTCAATGGAAGACTCAAAGCAAACAAAAAGCTTAACTGAACGGCTGCAAGGCCTGCTGGAAATTGTGAAGATGAATATCAGTAACTATTTTATGTTTATAGCACTGATTATCATCATGATTTTCTTCACAGTAACAACCAACGGCGTCTTTATCTCATCCAGAAACATCAGTAACCTGATCAACCAGATGGGCTACATCGCGGTACTGGCGGTCGGTATGACCCTGATCATCGTCATACGTCATATCGAACTCTCAGTCGGTTACCTGGCAGGATTTCTCGGAGCGTTCTCAGCGATCGCGATGACCTTCTGGGGCTGGCCGATCTACGCGGTCATACCAGCTGTGATGATCCTGGGCATCCTTGCAGGCATGATGACCGCCACACCAGTTGCCAAGCTCGGTGTGCCGGCTTTCGTTTCGACTATGGCTGCCGGGCTCATCTTTAGAGGCGCCTTGCTGCTGGTAACCATGGGAACCGGCACGATTGTGATCAAGAACACAATCTATAATGCCATTGGCAACGGCTATATCCCGGATCTTCCACTTGGAGGTTTTCTTCCTGGGCGGCATAAACTAACCCTCATCATTGGATTGATTGGCATCGTTTTTGCCATTTATTCTGCCATCAAGAGCAGGCAAACCAAGCAATCCTATAACTTCAAAGTTCCCAGTTTTGGTCTGTTCATTGCCCAACTAGTGCTTGTTTCAGCAATAATTGGTTACATATCGTGGATACTTTCGGGCTATAACGGTATTTCCTGGAGTTTGGTTATCTTACTGCTGGTTGTGGCGATCTTCCAGTTTGTGACCACCAAGACACCGCTTGGGCGCCACATTTACGCGGTAGGCGGCAACCCTGAAGCGGCTGAGCTCAGCGGTATCAGCGTCGCGAAGATCACCTACATCGTTTTTGGCGCAATGGGATTTCTCGCTTCTCTTTCGGGTATCATGTACGCCTCCCGTCTGCGTTCCGCGACCACAACTGCTGGCCTGGGCTTTGAAACCGACGCGATTGCGGCTGCCTTTGTTGGCGGTGTGTCAGCGTCTGGTGGCGTGGGCACCATCACCGGTTCGATCATTGGTGCGTTGGTTATGATGTCGCTGACCAGCGGTATGAACCTGATGAACATAGATATTTCCGTCCAGTATATCGTCCGCGGTGCTGTGCTTGTTCTGGCAGTAATCATCGACCGCATCACCCGCCGAAAACAGTAGCATTCACAACCTTCGAACTAAAAAGGAGATGGTCAGCCATCTCCTTTTTTTCGTGAAGTTCCTTTTTCGCCGTGTTGTATGAGGTAATACCAAGCCACTGTTTACCCAGGGAAGTAATCGTCCAGGTTGAGCGCTTCGAGGCTGGGGATGATCGCAGTCGCCAGAGAGAAATCCTGACCCGTGGTGACTTCGTTCGGGACAGCAACAACGCGGATGCCGGCGCGATAGGATGCCACGACGCCGTTGTTCGAATCTTCGAGCACCAGCGCGTTTTGCGGGGCGACGCCGAGGTTTTCAAGTACCTTCAGGTAGATATCCGGTTCGGGTTTGCCGACTCTATTGACATCATCTGCTGTCACGATCGTCTCAAAGCGATCGAAAATGCCCAGGCGTTTCAGGTTGCTATGCACCCAATCTTGTTCAGAACTGGAACCGACTGCCAGCAAGAAGCCTCTTCTATCGGCTTCATCCAAAATCTGCAAAACGCCAGGTTTGGCTTCTTCATTCAGGATGGTCTGGAGCGCTTCACGTCCCACGGCCTGGCGCAGCTCCCGGGCTGAGACGCCATCCTTGCGGTGGTCAGCAAGCACTTCCTGAGGGCGGTATCCCCCAACCACGTGGTGGGCGCCGATCAGGTTTTGGTAGCCAGCCATGTCGAACGGCAAGCCCTCTTTGGCAAACTCCCGCTGCCAGATACGGCAATTGATTGCTTCGGTTTCAATAATCAGGCCATCCAAATCAAAAATGATGGCCTGTTTGTCGTGATTTAAGCTGTTATCAGTCAAAATATTTATCTCCTCACTGAGCCGGTACCCCAATATCCGCTGCGCAGTGGGGTGATTTCTTCAACGGTAATGAATGCTTCAGGATCTACTTCCAGAGTCAGTTTCTCAACAGCAGGAACGTCCTTGCGCCGAACCGACAGGTCA
>CAYPBU010000121.1:0-4517 GCA_964409045.1 uncultured Anaerolineaceae bacterium
CGCAAAGGGCTGGCTTCAGGGCAGCCATCAAGATCCACCATATCTATGATAATGGCGAGCCTGATGAGGGCGCGCAACCTGATGCTTATATCGAGAACATGTCTGAGTTAATCCCTTTGATCAAAGAATACCTTCGTCAAGATCAACAAGCCGCTCTAAACCGCAATGGGCATAAAGTAAAGGCAATTTTCTTTGATGCCGGCGACATCCTCTACTACCGACCAAGTAAAGACATGCATTTGAAATCTTTTCTTGAATTACACCAACTTGACAAACCTGAAGGTTTCTACGAAGAAAAAATGAAATTGAAGGACCTGGCATTCACTGGCAAAATTCCCCGCCACAGCTATTACGAACAGGTCATCCGTTTATTCGGAGTAACAGACCCTGGGGTTATTTCAGAAGGGGTGGATGCCATGCGCACAGACGACAATAACGTGGAAATCATCCGCGGAGCTTCCGAAACCATTCAGGAACTTAAAGAGAAGGGGTACATTCTCGGAATAATCACGGATACAGCCCTGGCATTCTCGATCAAGTTGAATTGGTTTGACCAACATGGATTCGGCAGAGTCTGGGACTCTGTGATCAGCTCAAAAGAAGTCGGGGCTCGCAAGCCGGATCCCGAAATGTACCTGCGGGCATTAAACCAGGTTGGCGTAGATCCTTGCGATGCGGTTTTTGTAGGTCACAAGAAAACTGAGATTGATGGAGCACGTGAACTTGGCATGAAGACCATCGCGCTCAATTATGACGCTGGTACCCTGGCAGACGCATACATAAACGACATTCGAGAAATTCCAAAGGTGTCCTGCTTGCAGGGCTGATAGAAAACAGACAGGACCCAAAATTATGACCGATCAAATTGAAGCGATATGTTTCGACGTTGGTGGAACACTCCGCGCGACCATTAAAAACCGTGAGAGCAACCTGGACTATATCCGGAACCTGCAATCCTTTTTGGGTGTGGAAGGTGAGCCTGGCGAATTCCTCAGTGTGTTGCGAAAACGCGAAAAAGAATACCGCCAGTGGTGCAAGAAGACACTGCTTGAACTGCCAGAAACGGAACTTTGGACACGATTCATGCTGCCCGACTTCCCCCACGAGTTTGTTTGGCAAAACGCCATCACGCTCAACCAGATGTGGAGGGCGTCGCGAAACAAATTCATCTTCCCGGACGCCGTTGACACCATTAAAACGCTTGCCGAACGGGGATACAAGCTTTCGATCGTAAGCAACACAACCTCTTCCATTGAAGCTCCCGCGATGTTGGCGGAAAATGGTCTGACTGAATACTTCCAGCCGGTTATCCTATCCTGTGTGGTTGGCAGCCGAAAGCCTCACCCATCCATGTTCCTGCAAGCCGCGAGGGGTATGGGCGTTCGACCGCAGAATTGCGCTTATGTCGGCGATAACCCTTCCCGCGATCTCGTTGGAGCGATGCAGGCTGGGTTTGGAACAGTCGTCATCTTTGATAGTCTGGGTTACCAAACGGATGAATTTGATCCGGATGATGATTTCCAGGTTGAAACGCTGTCTGAAATGGAACCCCAACACCGCATCAGCCGCCTTGGCGACCTGCTGAATATTTTCCAGGGTGTTTCCCGTACAAATTCCGAAGTGATGGAGCCCACCCAACCCGAAACGCTCTATGACATCTCACTTTCCACGATGTGGAGTGCTGACCAGAAGATGCCTTTCGCTGAGACCTTTGGCTTAGCCCGTAAGCTGGGTTTTGTCGGCTTTGAGTTCAGCAACAAAATCACACCGCGTTTGTACCAGGAATGGGATCGGAACAAGTATTACGTCGCCACGATCCACGACCCCTGCCCTTCTGAATTTGGGTACACCGAGTTAAAAAGACAGGATGTTGCCATTAGCAGCCTGGACGAAACCCAGCGCGAAAAGGCTGTCGATAACCTAAAGCGTTCCATCGATCTGGCTGTGCGGCTAAGCTCACGCTCAGTGGTTGTACACTGCGGCTCGGTTCATTGCGACCAAACGAAGGACAAAAAACTCCGACAATTATTCCTAAAGGGGCAGTCAGGAACATCGGAATTCAGCCAACTCCAGGAGGAGAGCATCACCGACCGAAACCGACACAAGGAACCCCATTTCAGCCAGGTGATCCGCAGCTTGGAAGAAGTGATCCCCTTCGCCAGGGGCTCTGGCGTTGCGATCGCCCTTGAAAATCGCAACAGGTATCACGACCTGCCCTTGCCGGATGAATTGGAAATCTTACTTGCTTTGTGTGAAGAACCCTGGTTTGGCTTTCAGTATGATGCCGGGCATGCCCACAATTTGGAAGCCTTGGGGATGGTTGGCAAGGGCGAGTGGCTCAGGCGTTTCCACCACCGTCTGATCGGCGTGCATCTGCACGATGTAAACGGCTTGCAGGATCATTTAGCCCCGGGTATGGGAGAAGTCGATTTCTCAAGCTTAGCGCCATACCTGGTTGATGGCGTCTTGCGAACGCTCGAGGTTTCACCGGATTGCACCATAGAACAGATTGCGCATGGTCTCGAAGTTTTGGTTGACCATGGTTGCGTAAAGAAGGTTTAGAAACAAATCATTATGGAAATTAACAGCTCTTCACAAGAAGCCACCCACACACAAGCCCAAAACCAACTCAAGGTTATCTTGTTTGATTTGGGCGGCACGATTGTCCAAAAGTTAAACCACGATTCCAGGGACCCTGAAATCGTATCGGAGATGCTTCATTTATTGAACCTGGATGAAACTCCTGAGAGTTTCATCCAACGGCTTACCCAGCGTGAGAAGGCATACAAGGAATGGTCCTACAGATCTCTTGATGAACTTTCCTACCCTGAACGTTGGAGCGAGTATTTACTCCCGGAATTCCCACGCGAATTCATCAGGGAGAACGCCAGTCAACTCCAAAACTGGTGGGGCGAGTCCCGCGGGAAGCGTTACATCTCACCTGAGACAATCCAGGTTCTTCACACCCTGAAGGACCGGGGATACCGTCTGGGGAGTGTGAGTCACACATCCCCCAAGCACTTGGAAAATGCCGGTATCAAAGATTTGTTCGAGGTTACATTGCAGGCTGCCGATTTCGGGAAACGCAAGCCGCATCCATCGCCTTTCCTTGCTGCGGCTCAGGCTTTGGGCGTCCACCCGGAAGAGTGCGCGTACGTTGGCGATCGCCCTTCGCGGGATTTGATCGGCGCGCGCGAGGCGGGCATCTCTTTGGTCATCATTGTTGAAAACGAAACCGAATACCGCGAAGAAAACCCATGCCCGATGCGTGCAGACTACACTGTATCCTCTCTGGAAGAGATTCAGGCATATTTTCCTGGAGCAAACTCGCATTTCGTTCCCACCCCCACCATCGCGTTGCATACCCTGTATGACGCCGCTTTGTCAACGATGTGGTGGTCGCGATCGACTGAAACAGCAAACGATTTTTGCCGCAAGGGGCGGGAGTTGGGCTTCGCACGATTTGAGCTCAATCACCAGATCACTCCCGAAGAGTTGGAAACCTTTGACCTCGATCGCTACCACATGGGGTCTGTCCATGATCCATGCCCTGCTGTGATCCCGAACAAACAGCTCGAGATGGGGGACTTCCAGGTCACTTCGTTGGTGGAAGACAAACGGCGCGTTGGCATTGACACCCTCAAACGCACCATCGATCTGGCATATCGCCTTGGTTCCAGGCTGGTGGTTATCCATCCCGGTCGAGTGGATGGCGATCACTCGTTGGATAACCGATTGAGAGACATGTATCGCGCCGGGCTTAAGGGAAGCCAAAAATACGAAAACCTGCGCCAGGAATTGGTGACAGATCGTTTGGAACGTGGAAAACCCCACCTCGCAGCACTGATCCGCAGTCTGACCGAGATTGTGGACTACGCGAAGGATTCAGACGTGTTTCTTGGCCTGGAGAACCGACTGCATCACTATGAGCTCCCCATTTTCGAGGAAATGGAGGCCCTGCTCACAGAATTTAAGCAGCCATGGGTAGGCTGGCAGTTGGATGTTGGTCATATCCAGGTGCATGACCGACTGGGGTTGATGTCTTTCAAGCAGTGGCTCGAGGCATTCTCGCCAAGAATGGTAGGGGTCCATCTGCACGATGTTCAGGACATTTTGGATCATCAAATTCCGGGGTCAGGGGATGTGGACTTTGCCTGGTTGGCCTCGTACTTACCTGCCAACGCCATCCGTACGCTCGAAATAAACAGCGTGGTACCATACGAAGAATTTTTGCCCGGTCTCAAACTATTGGAAAAAACTGGTTGTATTGCCAATATCTACTCTGAACGGAGTGAATGAAGGAGTCATTATGCTAAAAATTTTTAAGAAACGTCGAAATATTTTCCTACAGAGAATTCAGGAGCAAACTAATCTGACCTTGGAAGGTGTCGATCTGTTGCTGGCATACATGATCAATCCCGACACGAAAATCGCAGATCAATTGACTGCGAAGGAAAAAGAAGCGGATGAAGCGCGCCGGTTGTTGATCGATGAATTAAATCGCACCTTCATTACCC
>CAYPBU010000122.1:0-4497 GCA_964409045.1 uncultured Anaerolineaceae bacterium
CTCTTTGTTAAGAGTAATTGAGATCTCTATAAAGATACAAGGGTGGGTTGGCGTCTTTGTCTCTCAACCTACAGCAATGTCGAAATAGCCAACCCACCATTGACAACGGTCGTAACCTATGATTCCCTTGGGGTGTCGGTGGGTAGGCTATCACCAGATGAATTGCTGAAAACGCTCTGTAACGCCAACCCACCCTACGATGTCCTACATATTAGTTGCAAGTATAGAGATTTTTGACGCTACACTCGTCGAGTACGACTAACTTGTCTTAAAATGTAGTAGAATACCTGAGCACGTAATCTACTTGAGGAAAACCAGCCAATAGGTCTGAAAACCCTTGCATTCCGCGGGGGGTTGTGATATATTTGACGGGCTACCTTCAGAGGTAGTTATATTTGTGTGACAATTTAAGAATGCATCCCGCGTGGGCAGAAAGGCTTCACAAGGAACATTGACTGAATTGTGCGGAGATGATGCAACTTGCCCAGGTTGACAGTCTCGCAAAAACCTAAACAGGAGAATAGTATGTTAAAAGGGCTTATTGGTAGAAAGATCGGTATGACCCAGATCTTCGATGAAAGCGGGCGCGCAATTCCCGTGACGCTTCTCGAGGCTGGGCCTTGTTTTGTTTCTCAGATCAAGAATGCTGAGACTGATGGCTATAGCGCTATTCAGTTGGCATTTGGAGAAGTAAAACCAAAGCGTCTGAGTAAGGCTGAACTCGGCCATCTCAAGACAAACAACCTCCCTCCCGTGCGCGTGTTGAGGGAATTCCGCACTAAGAAAGTTGAAGATATCAACCCCGGTGACGAACTCAAAGCGTCTGTTTTTGCTACAGGCGAGTATGTAGACGTTATCGGCACCTCCAAAGGCAAGGGTTTTGCCGGCGCTATGAAACGTCATGGCTTCCACGGCGGACCCGCTACCCATGGTCAGTCTGATCGCCAGCGTTCTCCCGGTTCTTCTGGATCCGGTACTACGCCAGGGCGCGTATACAAGGGCAAGCGCCGTCCTGGGCATATGGGCGATGTTCAGGTCACTTCTTCGCATATCCGTGTTGCGATGGTTGATCCAGAGCGCAATCTGATCGCGGTTCAGGGCTCAGTGCCCGGCGCCAAGGGCGGAACTGTGGTAATCAAAGAGGCTCGCAAGCAGTAATGCGCTTGTGGTTGAATGGAGAAAGCTATCATGAAAGTTGATGTCTATAACTTAAAAGGCGAAAAGTCGGATACTGTCGAACTGCCCGATGAAATTTTTGCAGCTAAAGTGAATGTGGACCTGATGCATCAGGCATATCAGCGCCAAATGGCGAATGCCCGCCTGGGCACCCACAATACCAAGCGCCGCGGTGAAGTCCGTGGCGGTGGTGCCAAGCCCTGGAAACAGAAGGGCACCGGTCGTGCCCGACGCGGCAGCATGATTTCTGCCCAGTCTGTTGGCGGCGGTCGCATCCACACCCCCAAACCCCGGGATTACACCCAGGCCATGCCCCAGAAGATGCGCCGCGCAGCCCTGCGCAGTGCCTTGACGGTGACCGCCAATGATGCCAAGATCATCGTGGTCGACACCCTCAGCATGGATAAAGCCCGTAGCGCGGACCTGGCGAAGGGCCTCTTTGCCCTGGCTGGCGATATGCGCAAGCTGGTTTTGGTGCCCGATAAGAGCGAATCCTACACAAACCTGATCAAATCCGGACGCAACCTGGCGAATGCCAAGCTGCTGCAGGCAAATTACCTGAATATCCGCGATCTGTTCACTTGTGAGAAAGTCATTATCCCCCTTGCTTCACTCGATGTGATCAAGAGTTATCTGGGATAGGAAGGTGAAGCAGAATGAGTACTACCGTCTTTGATATCCTGCGACGCCCAGTTGTGACCGAAAAGTCGAACTACCTGGCAAGCAAACTGAACCAGTATGTTTTCGAAGTTGCATCCTTTGCCACTCGCGAACAGGTGAAGACTGCCATCGAAACGGCTTTCGATGTCAACGTTGAGCGTGTAAATATCATCAACCTCCCCGCCAAAGCGCACCGCAATTCGCGGACCCGCCGGCTGGCAGTGCGTGCGAGCGGCTACAAAAAAGCCATCGTCACCCTGAAGCAGGGGGAGAGCATTCCTGTGTTTGAAGGAGTGGACTAATGGCAGTCAAGATTTATAAACCCAAGACGAACGGTCAGCGCCATAAAACCAGCTACACGTTCGAAGAAATTACCAAGACCCGCCCCGAACGCAGTCTGATCGTGGTGAAGAAGGAACGCGCTGGTCGCAACTCTTCTGGTCGTGTGACAGTACGCCATCGTGGCGGCGGCGCACGCCGGCAGATCCGCCTGGTGGACTTCAAACGGGATAAGATGAACATCCCCGCCAAAGTCGCCGCGATCGAATACGATCCCAACCGGACGGCACGCCTGGCGCTGCTGTTCTATGCTGATGGCGAGAAGCGCTACATCATTGCCCCCATCGGGATCAAGGTTGGCGATACGCTGCTTTCTGGTCCAAACGTGGAAATCCGCCCTGGAAATAATCTTCCCCTGGCGAATATCCCGGTTGGCACCATGATCCACGCGATTGAACTGCATCCCGGCAAGGGTGCCCAGATCGTTCGCTCCGCAGGGACTTCCGCGCAACTGCTCGCGAAAGAAGGCAAGTACGCGCACGTGCGTATGCCTTCGGGCGAAGTTCGCCTGGTTCTGCAGGAATGCAGCGCTTCGATCGGACAGGTTGGAAACGTGGAACACAGCAACATCAAGCTCGGCAAGGCTGGACGCGCGCGCCATATGGGTCTTCGTCCTGAAGTTCGTGGTACCGCGATGTCCCCCAGAGACCATCCGCATGGTGGTGGTGAAGGTCGAACTTCGATCGGTATGCCCGGTCCCAAGACCCCATGGGGTAAGCCAACCCTTGGTTACAAGACGCGCACCAATAAGCGCACGGATGACATGATTCTTCGCCACCGCTCCAAGGCAAAGCGCAAGTAGTGGATGAGAGACAGAAAAGGAAACTAAGATGTCGCGATCATTGAAAAAAGGGCCATTCGTTGACCCGAAACTGTTGAAAAGAATTGAAGATATGAACGAGAGAGGCGAAAAGAAGGTCATTCGCACCTGGAGCCGCGCCAGCACCATCTTCCCCCAGATGGTAGGGCATACGATTGCAGTGCATGACGGTCGCCGTCACGTTCCGATCTATGTGACTGAGAACATGGTTGGTCATCGGTTGGGCGAATTCGCTCCAACCCGCTGGTTCCGTGGGCACGTCTCTGAAAAGGGTAAGTGAGGAAGAGTATGGCACAGGAAATTTCTGCAAAACTCACAAACTTCGCTGAATCTGCTCAGAAGACCCGCCTGGTTATCGACATGGTTCGCGGTAAGAAGGTTGTGGACGCTTTAAACACCTTGACACTGACCCCTAACAAGGCAGCTCGCCCGGTGCGGAAGCTGATCTACTCGGCCATGTCCAACGCTGAAGAGAATTTTGGCGTTAGCCGCGATGACCTCGTTGTTTACAAGATCTTCGCCGATGAAGCGCCCACTCGCAAGTGGCGCAGGTTTGGTGCCCGCGGTCGTTTCAAGCCGTTGCTGAAGCGCCGTTCGCATGTGACCGTTATATTACGCGAAGTCGAGTAAAGGTAAGGAGTGAGATATGGGTCGTAAAGTACATCCAATCGGATTTCGTCTGGGGATCAACAAGCCCTGGTTAGGACGCTGGTACGCTGAAGGCAAAGATTACACTGATCAATTGCATCAGGATCTGAAGATCCGTGACGTGGTCAAAAAAGAAGCCGAACGCGCTGGTGTTTCAAATATCGAAATCGAACGCTATCCAGGCAAGGTGAAGGTCACCCTGCATACTGCCAAACCCGGCATTTTGATCGGTCGCAAAGGCGAGAGCGTCAAAGTTCTGCGCCAGCAGCTGGAAACACTGACGGGCAAGAAGATTGATCTGGAAGTCAAAGAGATCAAATCTGCGGATACGGATGCTTACCTGGTGGCAACAAACGTTGCCGGTCAGCTCGAGCGCCGCATCAGTTATCGCCGCGCGATGAAACGCGCCATCCAACAAGCTTTGCGCCAGGGCGCAGGCGGCATCAAAATTTCTGTTTCCGGTCGTTTGTCTGGTGCGGAAATGGCTCGCCGCGTGACCCTGCGTGAAGGTCGCGTGCCTCTGCAGACGCTGCGTGCTGATATTGACTTCGCCCGTGCCGCTGCCACGACCACTTTTGGTCAGATCGGCATCAAGGTTTGGATTTATAAGGGCATCGTCATGAACCTGCCCGAAGAAAAAGTTGAGACCACCGAAGGTGTCTATATTAGCGAGTAGTTATTCGGAACGAGTGAGGACGTAAATTATGTTGATGCCAAAGAGAGTAAAGTACCGCAAGCAAATGCGCGGCCGCATGAAGGGTAAAGCCTCACGCGGTGTGGACGTGAACTTCGGTGATTTTGGATTGAAGGCACTGGATTGTGGTTATATGACCGCGCGCCAGATCGAGGCTGCC
>CAYPBU010000123.1:0-4295 GCA_964409045.1 uncultured Anaerolineaceae bacterium
AGATTTCCGGGCAGGATGCCTTCCATCGAGCGGTATTTGGCAACCGTTCGGCGGGCAATTTCAATGCCCTGTTCCTTCAGCATTCCCTGGATCTCAGAGTCGCTCAAAGCATGATCTTCAGCCTCGATCATCTGCTTAATCAATGTACGATGCGCAAGGCTTCGGTCGAAGAAGATCGCCAGCGGCACAATTTTCTTGTTTGGCAGTTGAACCGTCTTGTTCGAGACAGCGCGCGAGATCGTGGACTCGTGCATGTCGAGCATTGTCGCAATTTCGGCGCGTGTCAGGGCGTTCATTTCAAGATCGCCCTGCAAGATGTAACCTTTTTGGATCGCTACCAGTTTTTCAAGAAGCAATTTCAGTGCATTCGAGCGCTGCTGGATGCATTTGATCAGCAAGTTAGCCTTTTCGATGTCGCTGCGCCATTCCTCGGTTTTGTCCTGGTCCATTTGTTTGAGCGAGGATTTGAAGAGTGGATTCACGCGCAGTGTACCGCGAATGGGGAGAATGATCTCGACAACCAAGGGGTTGGCAGGGTTTTCGTTAAGGTGATAAATGAGGATGTCAGGCTGGTGGAACACCTGCGAATCATTGCTATTGGGGTTGCGCACGTCTCCCCAGTGGGCTCGCGCAGGGAAGGGGTTGAGGTTTTCGCTGATGAAAGCCGCAATCTTCTGAATCTGCTGCGAGCTCGTCCCCAGGGCACGGGCGATTTCGGGGTAGTGATGCTGACTCATCTGATGGAGATACTTGGATACCACTTCGCGGGTGAACGCAGGCACAGTCACATTTTCGGACAATACCTCTATTTGAGCCAGCATGGCTTCAATCGGGTTGGCGGAACAGACACCAACAGGGTCATAGCGTTTGAGTTTTTCAATCAGGGCAGTGATTTCCGACGGTAGCCGATGATGGTAGCGGGCAACCTCAAGAGCAGTGGTGGTGAGAAATCCATCCTCGTCGAGATGCGTGAGGATGTAAGCTGCTATCAGCCGGTCTTCCACTGGCAGATCGCCGGCAGCTTGGCGTAGAACGTAACTTGGGAGGTCAACTGATTCTGAAACGAAAGGTTCCTCTGGCACTTCGCCAGTGCTCGACGCAGAGCCTGTGTAAAAATCTTCACGAGGTGAGATGAAGACAATCGGGTCCTGGGACTCGAGAGAGCTTGGCTGGCTGCAAATCGGGCAGGGTCCCCGAGGTGGAAGGGGGCGTTTGCACATCGGGCAGGTGCGCTCTTCCATCAGCTCCAGGGCGGGGTTTGCGGCGAGCTCCGAATCGATCTTTTGTTGGAGTTCGCCCAGGGTCAGACCAAGCAAAGTCATTGTCTGAGCCAGGTGCGCCGACATGGAGGTGTTGGTCTGTTGACTTGGGAGTATCAGCATAATTACCCTTCCGCAAGACAGAATAAATCTGTCAGTTTGCTTTGTGCAAGAAGTATACCAAAGGTTTTGAAAGTCTGCTCACCCAATCCCGGTCCAAAGTTTAGTTGCACGGGAGAAGAGTAGCGCTTTATTGCCTGGTTAGCTTATAATCAAGAAAAAAGGAGAAGGATTTCAAAGCGATATGATCAAACCATCAAAATCAGTAGCTAATCTCAAACCATACTTTTTTGCTGGCTTAAAGGGTGTTCTGGCGGACTTGGCTGAGCAAGGGGTGGATGTGATCCGGCTGGACATGGGTTCGCCAGATCTGCCGCCGGCAGATTTCATCATTGACAAGCTGGTTGAATCAGCCCGGAATCCGAAGAAGCACGGGTACTCACCAGCCGGCGGGACTCCTGCTTTTCTCAAGGCAGTTAGCACTTATTACAAGCGACGTTTCAACGTGGATATTGATCCCGCGACGGAGGCTTTGGGTCTGATTGGTTCAAAGGAAGGCTTGTTTAACCTTAACCACACCCTGCTTGACCCTGGTGATACAGTCCTTTTGCCCGACCCCTACTACCCGGTTTACCTGTCTGGTGCCGAACTCGCGGGTGCCGATTATCACTTTATGCCATTGTTGAAGAAAAATAATTTCCTGCCAGAATTTGATGCCATCCCTGAGGATGTCGCCCGGAAAGCTAAGATCATGTGGCTCAATTATCCGAACAATCCCACTGGCGCCACCGCAGATCTGAATTTTTACGCAAAGGCTGTCGATTACGCACGCAAATATGACATTTTGATAGCCCATGATGCCCCTTATTGCGACCTGGCTTTTGGGGACTATATCCCACCCAGTATTTTCGAAGTGGACGGCGCCAAGGACGTTGCGGTTGAGTTCAATTCGCTCTCGAAGACCTACAATATGGCAGGCTGGCGTATCGGTATGGCAGTCGGTAACGCTGAAATTATCCGACTTCTGGCAAACTATAAGAGCCAGATTGATTCCTCCATCTTTGCCCCCATCCAGGATGCCGCCGTCGTGGCTCTGACTTCGGACCAGGCATGGCTTCAGGATCGCAACAAGATCTATGAAGCACGCCGCGACGTGGTCTACGAAGGTTTGATTGATGCAGGTTTCGAAGTAGACCTGCCGGAAGCGGCGCTTTACCTTTGGGCAAAGTTGCCTGAGGGGTTTACGGACCCAGTGAAGTTCTGTGCGGATTTGCTGCAGGACACAGGCGTGAGCATCACCCCAGGCGTTATTTACGGTCCCAGTGGCGCTGATTACATTCGCATTTCAATCGTGATCCCCACGGACCGGATCGCCGAAGCCATGCGGAGATTAAAGGATTGGGTTGAAAAACAACGAAAGTAAATCAACGAACGAGCAAATCGTTACAGAAGCCGTAGCCGAACCAGCCCTAATGGTTGGGGTGCAGGTGAGGCATGAAGTGGACCCCAGGTTCACCCTCGATGACTCCCTGCGCGAACTGGAATTGCTTGCGGAAACCGCAGGGCTTGCAGTTGTGGGTGAGGTCACCCAGAACCTGTCCAGCCCCAACTCACGCACCTTTGTTGGCAGCGGCAAGCTGGATGAAATCAAAATGCTGGCTGATGAATTGGACGCGAAAATCATCTTGTTTGATGAAGAACTCTCACCGCGCCATCAGCGTGAACTCGAAAAAGAATTGGGAGATAAGAAGCAGGTCATAGACCGCACGGCTTTGATCCTGGATATCTTTGCCCAACACGCCAGCACGCGTGAAGGGATGCTGCAGGTGGAGCTGGCGCAATACCGCTACCGGCTGCCTCGTCTGACCGGCGCGTGGACGCACCTTGCGCGGCAAACCGGTGGCGCATCGGGCAGAACTGGAGGAGTGGGGGGCGTGGGCTTGCGCGGACCTGGCGAGACTCAACTTGAAGTCGATCGACGCGAGATTAAGAAGAATATCGTTAAACTTGAAGACGAATTGGATAAAGTGCGTGAACACCGTAACCGGCATCGCCAACAGCGAAGAAAATCCAACATTCCTATCGTTGCATTGGTGGGTTATACCAATGCCGGCAAATCCACCCTGCTCAACAAGCTAACAAATGCTGGCATCTACGTTGCGCATCAGCTGTTTGCCACGCTTGACCCAACCACCAGGCAGCTTGAACTGCCTTCTGGTGAGACGGTCTTGCTGACAGATACGGTGGGTTTTATTCAGAAACTCCCAACAGACCTGGTGGCTGCGTTTCGGGCAACCCTGGAAGAAATTGTGGAAGCCGATTTGCTGATCCACATGGTGGATGCGTCACACAAGAATGCTCAGTCTCAACGGCTGACCGTGCTGGAAACCCTTGAGGAGATTGGTGCTGCTGAGATCCCGATCCTGACTGTCTACAACAAAATCGACCTACTGAGCACCGATGAAATCGAAGATTTGCGCGAGATAGCGGAGCCGAATTCGGTCTTTATCAGCGCGTTAACTGGGGATGGTTTGAGCGAGTTGGCTGAAGCAATTGCTGTGGGCAGTTATCAGACTTTCGTGAATGTGAAGGTTAAATTGCCCTACGAAGAGGGCAGACTGGTCTCGATGATGCACGAAAAGGGGCATGTAAGGGACATTCAACACCTGGAAGACGGCATCTTGATCGATGGAATGCTGCCACGGCAGCTTCTGGCGTTTTTTGACGCTTACCGGAAATAAAAAAAGCCAGGGTAACCTGGCTTTTCTATCGCAAAAAATGGGTTTTAATCTGTATCAGTGGAGAGAACTTCTCTACCCTGATAGAAACCGCACTTTGGGCAAACGCGATGGGGCAGACGAGGCTCACCGCAATTTGGGCAGGCAACACTGTTGCGTGCTTTAAGAGCGTCATGCGAGCGACGGCGGTCCCGGCGACCGGAAGACAGTTTTCTTTTAGGTAATGGGGTCATCTTTA
>CAYPBU010000124.1:0-4204 GCA_964409045.1 uncultured Anaerolineaceae bacterium
AAACTGGTGGAAGCGGACGAGATCCAGATCGCCCTCACCCAGACTTTTCTTTTTCTAAGTTCCGATGCCACCTTACCGCTGAGCGACTTGCCTCCCGAGTTGAGCCAGGTGTTCAATTTGCGTCTCGAAAAGGCTTCGAAACGCGTTTGGATACGCGGTGTCGAGTTGGATCCGCCACTTTCTGCACAGCAGTTTAACCTGCTGGCGTTGCTGTATGAAAACTCCGGCGAGGTGGTCAGCCGTGAGGCGTTGATTGAGGCCGTTTGGGAGGATGATACCCGCTGGGTGACTGAACAGGCGTTCGACGCGCTGCTCAGGCGTTTGCGCGACCGTCTTAATCAAATTGACCCCGATTACGATTACATTGTCACCGTTCGGGGTCATGGATTGCGGCTGCAAAACGAGCCGCACTGAGGCTAGTTAGCTATTTTGCAGGTTGCGTTTCATCGTGAAGCGCAGGATCTCCCGGTTTAGATCTTTCACCTTGTCAAGCATTTCCGGCTGATCGCCTTGCTGTTCCATCTGCCCGATCAACCCTCCCAGCAGCTGCATAAATTCATCGTCGATCAGATCGCCTGATTCCTCCAGCATTTTTGCCCGGTTTTCAGCGCTTTCTTCCTGAAGCAGCGCGTCAATAAACTCGAGATAAGCGTTGGAGCTATCGGCTGACTGGATGACGTTGATGATCTGGCTCAGTTTACGCAGTTTTTCCTCATCTTTGGCAGATTGAGCAGCCTGGGCTTCCTGGTTGATCACTTCCGCAAACGCCTGGTTGAAGCGCGGCAAGGCTTCCTGAGTGGCTTTTTCAACGTCTTCAGCTTCCAGCAATTCGTGTAAGAGTTTGTGAGCTTCTTCAAGTTGGGTTTTCATGGCTTCGTCAACGGCAGCTGTGATGGTGAGCAATCGCTCACGCAGGGACTCGAGCTGTGTTTTTTCTTCGTCAGAACTTGCTTCGATCTTGTCCGATAAAAGCTGGAAGAAAGTGTAATCCAGACCCCCGCGAGCCATGGAGGCGATCGTGGTTAGGCGGATGTCCGAGTTGGCGCTCTTGATCAGGAGCTCCAGCAGGTTTTCGCGGGTGATGCCCGTTTTGCTCAGTTCCTGCAGCTCCTTGACAGCTTCCTGGGTTTCAGCGGCTTCCAGTTTGGCGTTTTTTCCGAGCGTGGAATGTTCGATGAGTGCCTTTTGGAGGGCGTCCAGTGCTACCAGGCTCTGGCGGTCTCCAGCAGCGGCTGAGGCCTGCCCCAGGCGGCCGAGGAGCATGAAGAGTTCCTCATCAATTTTCTCATCGTTCTGGCGGATCATCTCAGGCAAGCCTTCAGTGCTGGCCCCCAGCAATTGCTGCAAGAGGTTGAGTTTTTCCTGCTGAGCTTTGATCATCTCGGGGGTGATTCCATCCGCTTCGAGGATCGTTTCGAACAGACGCTGCTGGGTCAGCATGGTCTGTGGACGGAAAAGGTAAGATTTGCGCTTTTCGGGAGGGAGGTCATCCATGGCTTTCTTGATCATCGGTCCGATGATGCGCTCCTGCTCGTTGACCGGTGTACGCAGGTCCGGCGGGAAGAAGGTCAGCAGCAGTTCTTTTTCGGGGTCATGGTAGACGATCGGGGTGGGGTAAACACCCTGAAAACCACAATTTGGACACTGGAAGTAATTTGCAGAACCCGAAAGCAACTTTTGCTTGGCATCGGGATCGGTGTTGGTATCGAAAAGCCGGGTCAGTTCAATGGTAACCGGCTGACGGCATTGTGGACATGGAACGCTTGTTTTTGCCATAATTTCTCATTTCTAATAGTTATTCAGACGTGCATTATAACATCCAGGCAGGGTAATTTTCCTCGTTGCGCATAAGCGTTTTGTTAATCCTTTTCATTTATAGAAAACAGAGCCTTGATTTGATAAAAGCTTATTTGTGCACGACCCGACTCGAAATGCTATAATCTAATTATTAACAGTACTGAAAACTTGGAACTCTGTGGAGGTTCTGATGACAAAACTCACCCATGTAACCAAACGAGATGGCACTGTGGTGCCTTTTACTCCGGAGCGGATCACCAACGCCATATACCGGGCTGCAGTCGCTGTCGGGGGGCGGGACCGCGCTGCTTCGGAAGCGCTGGCTGCCCAGGTAATTGCTCAACTGGAAGAGGCAACTCCTGAAGGAGTAGTGCCAAATATCGAACAGATACAGGACATGGTCGAAAAGGTGCTGATCGAGAACGGCCGTGCCAAGGTTGCCAAGGCTTATATCCTCTACCGCGAGGAGCGTACCCGCCAACGCGAAAAGCGCACCGATCGCGACCGTATGCCCTCGGGCAATATCCCCTGGCCAAAACTCTGGCAAACGCTGGACTGGGCGTGCTCTCACAACGTCCACACCACTGCGCTGCTGAATGACGCCATCCGGCATGACCGCTTGCATGAGATTGTGACGGCTGCTGAAGCCGCCTATCACGAAGATGTAGAAAACGCCGCCAACATGATCCTTGACCGGCGCGATGAAGTTCGCATGGTCTTCGTGGCAGGTCCGTCCTCCAGCGGCAAGACCACAACAACCATCAAGGTTGGGCAGCACCTGGCTGAATTTGGCTTCAAGCTGATCACCCTCAACATCGATCACTACTTCTATGATCTCGACATGCATCCCAAGGATGAGTTTGGCGATTACGACTTTGAGACCCCCCAGGCGCTCAATATGAAGCTGATAAATCAGAATCTGACCGATCTGTTTGAGGGGCGTGAGATCCGCATCCCATTCTATGATTTCAAAACCGGCAGGAGCGTTCCGGATCACACCCCGATGAAACTTGGCGAGAAGGAAATCGTCCTGATCGACAGCCTGCATGGGCTGTACCCTGAGATGACAGAGGATATTCCCAACGAGTGGAAGTTCAAGCTCTACATCGAGCCGCTGCTGCAGCTGAAGGACAGCCAGGGGCACTACGCCCGTTGGACGGATGTGCGCCTAATGCGCCGCATGCTGCGCGACGCCTCCCACCGGGCTTACGACCCCACCCAGACGCTGCTCCACTGGCACTACGTGCGCTCGAGCGAACTGCGCCACATCATCCCGTACATCAACACCACCGATACGATCGTCAATAGCGCTATGCCCTACGAGCTCCCGCTTTACAAGGCAAAATTGGGCGCGTCTTTTGCCCGTTGGGCGGAAGAATACAAGGACGATCCGCTTCGGCGGGATGCCTGGGAACGGGCAGACAGGGTGAACGCGTTATTCCAGGAGATGGACGCTTTTGAAGATGACAGCATCGTGCCCGAGAATTCCGTGATCCGTGAGTTTATTGGCGGTGGGATTTACAAGTATTAGCCAGCAAAGTTAAGTCGCGGACAGTTTTACCAACAGGGGTCTGAAAACTCTTCCACACCTGGTGGGATCGTGTCGACTGAGTAAAACCAGCCGCAGGCGTCATAACAGGTTGCTCCAACATAGCAGCCCTGGCCATCTTTCCTGTACTCAAATTCACAGCTCAGCCATTCCCCTTCCAGGGGACAGGTGTAATCGCGCCAAACGACATCTGCCGGCGAAAACCAAGCCCGTGGCCAGATCAGGCGCGCGGTCAGCTCCAGGGTGGGCGTGACGGTCTCGGTGGGGGTTCTGTTGGCGTAAGCGTTGGGGTTAGCGTGGGGGTGTTGGTGGCGGTGGCTGTTGGCGTATCTGGCGGAGTTGGCGAGGCGGTTGGCTCGGGGGTAGCCTTTGCGCCGCAACCTGCCAGGAGCACTACGACAAAAATGACCGAAAGAATTCTATTGATCATCAATAGCAGGGTCCGCTGAAGGTGTAGCTGCCGGTGCCGTTTTTAATTGTGTCTACACCGTAGTATTTTCCGCAAGCATCATAACAGGTCATGCCCACCAGGCACTGCCCGCTGTAGTTGCGGTATTCGATTTCGAAGGTGACATTCGTACCACGTTCCGGGCACCACTCATCTCCACCCCACCATACATCCCACTGGGTAAAGGTTGCTTTCGGCCAGATCATGTAAGGGTTGGGCTGCCAGGTGGGTGTCTCGGTGGGAGTTGGTGTGGCGGTCTCAGTCGGGGTGGGAGTTTCCGTAGGTGTTGGAGTAAGAGTAGGAGTATTGGTTGGCGTTGGGGTGGGCGTGTCGGTTGGAGTAGGCGTGATAGTGGGAGTGTCGGTTATGCTGGCGGTTTGGGTTGCGGCAAAATCCACACGGGAACCGCA
>CAYPBU010000125.1:0-4164 GCA_964409045.1 uncultured Anaerolineaceae bacterium
CCCCCCTGGACGAAATGGTCCGCAAACAGGGCGGCAGGCGATCCCAAACCCGATCCAAAACCAAACGCGGGCGTTACATCCAGGCATATGCAGCGCCGGATGATACCTCCGACGTGGCGTTCGACGCCACCATCCGTGCGGCAGCGCCATTCCAGAGCCAGCGTGAAGACCTGCGCGCCGAACGTGACGTGGCATTTGCAGTGCGAACGGGAGATTTTCATAAGAAGATCCGGGTCAGGAAGACCGCCAACTTGATCTTGTTCCTGGTGGATGGTTCCTGGTCGATGGCAGTCTCCGAACGTATGCAGGCGACCAAAGGGGCGATTTTGTCGCTCGTCACGGATGCCTATCAACGCCGCGACCGCGTGGGGCTGGTCGTGTTCCAGAAAGTCCGCGCCACCCTGGTGCTGGCGCCGACCAACTCGGTGCTGCTGGCGCAGCGCGCGCTCGAGAACATCCCGGTTGGCGGTAAAACCCCTCTCTCAGCAGGGCTGCAGATGGCGTATGAGGTCATCAAGCGCGAAAAGATCCTGCACTCGGACGTGCAGCCGCTTTTGATCGTTCTGACCGATGGAGCGGGGAACGTGCCGCTGGTGCCTGGGCGGCTGGTGGCGGAGGAGATCACGGAGCTGGCCGGCATGTTTGCCAACGAGAAGATCCACAGCGTGGTGATCAACATGGAGCAAAAGGTCTTCGATAGTGGCCTGGCTCAGGACTTGGCGGACAAGATGGACGCGGTCTGCTACACAGTGGAAGAACTGAAGGGCGAGACCCTGCTGGAGACCGTTCAGCGGGAAATCTTTGCCCCAACCGCCCCGACTTACCGGGAACTGGGATAATAAATTACGTTATTACGAAGAAAAATAGGATAACTACTCAGCTGCAATAATAATTACATCTGGAAAGAACTGGCGGATGGTGCCGGCGACCCAACCCTGCAGGGTTTGAGTGGAAAGTTCACACTCGGCGCAGGCGCCGCCAAGGCGCAACCTAATCGTATCGCCCTCGACGGAGATCAGCTCAACCGAGCCGTGGTGAAATTGCTCGATGTAAGCGCTGATTTGCTCAATCAGGCCTCGGATTTGTTCTTCGCGGGAGAAATCGGGGGCAACGTGGTTGGTCATAGTAAGCTCCTTAGGGCTGATGGATCAATTTTATCATGAGTGGGATTTGTTCGATTAGGAACAGAAAAGCCTTCGGGGAGTCTATATCAGTCGAATAATTTGCCCTGCAAAAGGTGCTCGCAAAAGCTTCTGCGGTGATAAGGGCTAATCCCAAACTGCTCTATCGCCCTAACATGCTCCTCGGTGCCATAACCCTTGTTCTGACCAAACCCATAGTGGTCATCTTCTTCTGCCAGGGAAAGCATCAGTGCGTCACGGGCGGTTTTTGCCAACACAGAAGCACAGGCAATTGAGAGCGAGCGTTGATCGCCCTTGACCAACGAGGTTTGCGGCAGTTTGACCGCCGGCAGCTTGAAGTAGTCCAAAAGCAGGTGCCCCGGTCTGGTTCTGAGCCCCGCGATGGCACGCTCAAACACCAGCCGCCCGGCTTTGCCCATACCCAGCGCGTCAATTTCTGCCGCTTCCACCCAGGCGACCGACCAGTCCAGCGCGATCTTCCTGATATGCTCTGCGCCGAGTTCGCGTTGGATCGCGCTCATCTGCTTCGAGTCGCGCACGCCTAGCAAGATTTCCGTGAGCCCGTCCTGCTCCACGGGGAGGACGACAGCAGCGGCGCAGAGCGGCCCTGCCAGCGCGCCCCGCCCGGCTTCATCAAGCCCGGCGATCAGCGTGCAGCCGTTTTCAGCGATTTGTTTTTCGTAAGTGAGGGTTGGATAGGGCGGGATAAGGCTGGTATCAAATTTTGGGGGCATCGTAGAAGCCCTTTTTCTTGTTCTGGCGAATGGTGAGGAGGTCTTTTGCCATCCGGAAGCTATCCCGGATCAGACGCATGCGCGAACCGGGCTGGTAAAGCCAGGTGATGGGAACTTCCGTGGTCTCGAAGCCCAACTGGCTCGCAATGGTGAGGATTTCGACATCAAAACTCCAACCTTCGAGCCTTTGCAACGGGAAGATCGCCTCAGCGGCTTCTGCGCTGAAGCATTTGAAGCCGCATTGCGTATCCTGCAGCTCAGGCAGCACGAGGATCCGCACCAAAAGATTGTAAACGCGCCCAATCAAATGACGGTGTAAAGGCTCTCCGATGCGGTTTGAACCAAGGGCTTCGCGCGAGGCGATGGCTACAGGAGCAAGCGGTTTGCTCTTGGGCAGAAACTTGCTAATTTCCTCAACCGGCATCGAAAAATCCGCGTCCGCCATGAAGCGATAGGCGCCTTGGGCGGCGAGCATGCCGGTGCGGATGGCGTTACCCTTACCGGGTTGCGCCAGGCTGATCAGGCGCAGCTGCGGCATGGTTTTCATCCACTCCCGCACGATCTCCGCGGTGGCATCGTGGCTGTTATTTTCAACCACGATCACTTCGGTTTCAAAGGGGAAGGCCAAGATGGCATTGCGAACAGCCTTAAGAGAGGCAGGCAGGCGTACAGCTTCGTTGTGGGCGGGGATGATGAGGGAGAGAAAAGGCGTACTCACAAGTTGGTCGCTTTGCAAAGCCTGAAGAAAAAGGTCGGGGTGGACGGACTCGAACCGTCGGCCTCTGCGTCCCAAACGCAGCGCGCTAGCCGACTGCGCTACACCCCGGCGAGGGTGAAGTATATCCTGATTTGTCGATTTGCGTCAAGCGAGTTGCTCTTTTCATCAAAGCTTCTGCCCGGAGCCAAGCATGGCGTTTTTGCCCTGCCAGTACCGGTGAAAGCTGCGCTTTCCACCGAGGGGCAATGAGTTCAGCTGGTTACCCCAGCGCTTATAAAAGTCGGCTTCTTCCTCCGCAACATGGTTGGATAAATCTACGAAAGTTTTACCGTCGATTTTCTCAGCAGCTGTCACCCAGGCTACTTCGAGATGATCGCGTTCCGCGTAGAACTCTTTCGGCAAGGTGCGGCCTATGGCCTGGCGATGGAACGCTTCGAGCTCTAGCCAATAGTTCTCAGCGTTTCGGTCCCCGGCAGCAAAAACCGGGATGGAAGGTGCGGAGCCAAACAGCCAGGGTTTAAACAGGGAGATGCAGGGGGTGGAACTACCGGTCAGCCAGACCAGTGGCTGCGCGCCCAGTTCAACGATCATACTGGCGGTGGTGTGGTCGCCGACCAATCCCCCGGCGTGCATGCAAGGGCTGGCAACGCTGCCTTGTGACAAAGGATTGTTTACATCAAAACGATGCTTCCGCAGCGCATTCATAAGGTCAGTAACTCCCTGAACATTTGCCAGGCATTCCCCTGTTTGTTCGAGCCGATCCACGGAGCCCGAAAAGTGAGAATAAAGTGGCTCAAGGTGGGTTTTCTTAAAATCAAGAACTTTTCCGTCACTGTACTTATCCCCATCCATTCCAATTGTCAGGCGGTTGGAGATACTCGCCCGTTCCATTTGCTTGTACACCCACTCACGTCCCGCGGTTTCGAGCACAAAAATGTTTTTACGGTCCATAATCAGGAAGGAATTATCGTAAAAGAAGGCATGATCAAACCCACAGTTCCCACCCTGCCCATACTCTTCTAAAAGTTTGATAATCACATCCCGGGCTTCCTGGGCACTGTTGCCTCGTTCCAGACCGAGCCGCAGTAGATCCATACCTGTCAGACCGGTTTTGGCGTATTTGCCCTTGGTAAAAACGGCTTCATTACCAATACATACGCCGAATTCGTTCACACCCATCTCACCGCCCCACAGCCAGGTCGGACGTGAAAGCAGCAAGGCGTGGGTATGCTCGGTTTGTCTGATGCTGATATAGGTTGTTTTCAACATTTCGCCAGAGGGGTGATCCGTAGCAGGATGAAACTCGGCAACCTGGGGCTCGTTGGGGGATCGGTCGCTGTTCTTGGCAAAAAACGCTTTCCCCGAGGTGATCAATCCGATTGTGTCGCACATAGGCATCTCCGATCGTGAGAGGACTGTGTCTATCATACCCCAGAAAAGGTGTGTATCACCCTGGCAGGTTCGGCAAGGACGCGCTCCTCAAGCGTTCAAGGCTATAATAGGGAAAACCAACCACGGGAGTTCCTCATGATAGAAAACTGTACATTTGCGATAATTGGCCCGGGCGTGA
>CAYPBU010000126.1:0-4086 GCA_964409045.1 uncultured Anaerolineaceae bacterium
TGATGTAGCAATAAATCCGGTAAACGGAAACATATTTGTTGTGGATGTGCAAAATCCACAAATTTATGAATTTACCCCCGATTTAGAGACACTCGTCAAACACTGGGGAACTTACGGAGATGCTCCAGGGCTATTGTTTGCGCCTTTGTCGATTGAATTTGACAGCTTAGGGAATTTGTTGGTTCTTAGCGGCGAACATAACATCCAAGTTTTCACTCCCGAGGGAGAATATTTACGCTCTTATGGTATTCGTGCTGATTCACCAGGTCAGTTCAAGTCGCCGTTTGATATTCTTATGTCCAACTCAGAGAATGTGTATGTCGCAGACAGTAACAATAACCGTATCCAGGCATTTAATCAGAATGGCACCTTCCTTTTCGAATGGAACTTTGAAAGCGGTTTCGCTCGAGCAATTTCAGAGGATAGCAATGGGATAGTCTATGTCACATTGACAGATAAAATTTGTAAATATGGTCTTACCGGTCTCTTGGAATGCTGGGGCGTAGCAGGTGAAGATCCTGGTCAATTCAATAATTTAGTAGATGTTGTAGTGCAGACAGTCCCAGTCGACTCAGGAGAAGAAGAACTGGTTTTTACTATTGATTGGGCTCACCGGATCCAAATATTTAAGAAAGATGGCACTCTTGAAAAAACTTTTGGCATTGAGGATTATTTATCTGGGCTTGCAGTAGATAGCTCAGGTGTTATCTTTGCAGTCAATTGGCAGGAAGATAAAGTATACAAGTACAGCCCTGATGGTCTGTTATTAGCAGAAACCACGCTTATGGGATATTATTCCAACACGATTGGATTTGGACCGGATGGATATCTTTATCTGGTGGATCCTCGGAATAACTGCATGCTCCGCATGAATCCTGCTGATTTGAGCATCGACAAAACTTGGGTGGGAGAGTATGGTGATATAAACACCTACTTCCAGGGTGCATATGGCTTTGATTTTTCTGAAGATGGGTTGCTATATCTCATTGATGGTGGTAATGCAAGAGTGTTGGTTTTTGAACTTATAGATAACCAACCGATCCAATCCTCCAGATCCAGCATCCTGCAGAGCTACGCTGTCACATCCGTGGAAAACCTTGTTCAAAACGGCGGCTTTGAGAATGAACTTGGTTCAGCAAACTGGACCTTCGGTGGCACATTACCTTTTCAAAGATCCAGCGAAGCATATAGCGGAGGTTATGCGCTGCAGTTAGGCGAGTTATCCCACGCAGGGCAGGATTACGCTCAAGCTTACACTACGATCTCCATACCCGAAGACTTCCTCTTCCCTGAGTTGAGTTTCTATTATCAAGTTCAATCTAACGATTCGATTGACAATGCTGATCTTTTTGTTGAAGTAAAAGACGGTGTTGGGCTTAACCACCTGACAAAGATAGTCAACAGTGGGTCCGAGATGGAGGATGGTCATGGCGTCTGGAAAGAAGCCACGCTGAGTTTGAACGCGTTCCGTGGACAAACTATCAGGATCAATTTCCTTGCACGTAATCGCACAAACACATCCACGGGCATACTTGCGCTCATAGATGACGTTCAGATCATTTCAAAGGGTCAGAGTATATACATACCACTAATCAGCCGCTGATTTTGGCTTTATTGTTCTTGACGCAATAGGCTGTCTGCCTATTGGTGGATATCTATACCACCGATTTTTCTTACCTGATAGAAGGTTCAAGACGCGACCTGTCAGGCCAAATTGGTGGAAGGAGTAAACGGAGACATCCTTTTTGCGGGTTTACACAAACAATCGGCAAGAAAAATCCATTTGAATCGCAGAACGATTTTCACCACTTGGCGAGTTACGAACAAAGGAATACTACAGAGAGTGGGAATGGGCCCGGAAGGATTCGCCTGTGCTGGGTTTCTTCCCCAGTAAACCTTCAACCAAGCGGTTATGAGCCGCCTGCTCCGCCATTGAGCTAATAGCCCCGTTTGCGCAATTTTTCCAGAAATCGAGAAATTGGGGTTTTGTTTAAAAAAAATGGGCCCGGAAGGATTCGAACCTTCAACCAAGCGGTTATGAGCCGCCTGCTCCGCCATTGAGCTACAGGCCCTGTATGCGATATTTTACCAGAGGTCGACGGATTGGAGCAAAAATAATTGAATTCCTCGACCTACCTGAGCATCCTTATAGCCAACCCACCAACAGCATGTTTTCCGGTGGGTATGCTATAGCCAAATCTGCGTCCTGCATATACTTTGTGACGCCTACCCACCCTCCATTTTTATCGGAGTGGGCAAAGCTGTCTATGTTTCCGAAACAGGACTCAGAAAATTGCTGCTCATTTTTAACCTAAAAGCAGCCTCTTCGTAGGGTGGATCATCGTGCTCGAAGAGTATGGCGTCATAGAGCCTCAACTAACCAACGCCTCAATATAGCCAACCCACCAACAGCAACGCAGCTCTTTTGTAGGGTGGATTGGCGTCAATCTACCTAAAACTGCCAAAGATCCTTTATAGCCAACCCACCAAAAGGGTCTAATCTGATTTCGTTGCGGTGGAATGCTATAGCCAAATGAGCGTCCTTTAAATGCTTCATGATGCCTACCCACTCTTCTTTTTTTCCAATTATTGTTGACCCAACTCAGCCGCAAGCGCGGTGGCAATCTGCGCCCCGACCAGGGCGTTGTTGTAGACCAGCTCGAGGTTGGCTGCCAGGCTTTTCCCATCGGTTCTTTTGGTGATCTCGCTGAGCAAAAACGGCGTGATGTTCTTGCCAGACACACCCTGCTCCTGCGCAGCCCGGACAGCTTGTTCGATGACCTGGTCAATAAATTCATGGTCGAGTGAATATTCTTCGGGGATCGGGTTGACGACCAACAGCCCACCTCGCATATCCAATTGTGCTTTTGCGACGATGATTTTCGCGATTTCTTCCGGTGAGTCTGCCCTTTCAATGAGCTTGATGTCACTCTTTGCCGTGAAAAACGCAGGCAGCACGTCCGTTTTGTAGCCAATCACGGGAACACCCTTGGTCTCGAGGTATTCCATCGTGCGGGGAAGATCGAGAATGGCTTTGGCACCGGCGCAGACCACAACCACATCCGTCTGAGCGAGTTCTTCCAGATCGGCAGAAACATCCATGGTCTCTTCATAACCGCGATGGACTCCGCCAATCCCACCGGTGACAAAAACCTTGATGCCAGCCAGATGAGCGGCATACATGGTGGTGGCAACCGTTGTCGCGCCCAGTTGCTTGCGGGCAATGATGCCGGGGAAATCACGCATGGAGACTTTTGCCACGTTCCCGGCACTGGCGAATGTTTCCAGTTCCTGGCTCGAAAGCCCGATTTTTATCTTACCTTCCATGATGGCGACAGTGGCTGGCACAGCGCCTGCGCTGCGGATGATGGACTCCACTTTTTTTGCCATCTGGATGTTTTGTGGATAGGGCATGCCGTGCGAAATAATCGTCGATTCAAGCGCGACCACCGCCTTGCCGGCATCAAGCGCGGCTTTCACCTCTGGTTGGATATCTAAAAGGGTGTTTTCTTTCATTCTGATCTCCTATGTTTCGTTTTCATGTCACTGAGGATTGAGAGGGCGGACAAAACATGGACACTGCTCCGCGATGTTGAACCACCTCACCTGCCAGGCTATTCCCTGATCTGAGCCAATTTTCCGGGGGTTCGTTGCGCAGGAATGACGCCAGAAAACCGGCATTAAAGGCATCCCCGGCTCCAGTCGTATCCACAGCCCGCACTTGGTTCGCAGGCGCCTGAAAACAGAGGTCTTCGGAAGACCTTCGACCATCTGCAAATTGAAAACCCTCCAGAAATGCCATCCAGGCTCCCTTTGAACCAAGCTTGACGGCAACGCATTTTGACAAATAGCGGGCTTTTTCCAGGGCTTTTGATGGGTCTTCTTCCCCCGTAAGAATGGCTAATTCCCTAAGATTGGGCAGCAAAATGTCCGTGAGCCTAAGCATCCTGCTGCGAATTTCTTCGGGCACATCCCCAATCAGCGGTGATGGGTCAAGCGCCACGAGATTTCCCTCCGCCTGAACGCGTTCAGCGACGGAAAGAACGACCTCTGCCTGGTCTGGATAGAGCAATTGGTATCCGGATG
>CAYPBU010000127.1:0-4049 GCA_964409045.1 uncultured Anaerolineaceae bacterium
ACGCAAAACGACAATCGAAAATCTTTTTGCATTGGCTAGGATTGTTTTTTTAATAAATAGCTATAGATCCAGTCAAACAAAAAGAAATTAGTTTGGCTGGATTTTTTATTTCCAGCGGAAAGGGTGAAAATGAGCACGTATGGAAAAATTTTTACGGTAAGGCTGCCCAAAGATATGAGAATCGCTTTACAGTCTCATGCTGAAAGGGTGAACAAGTCAGAATCCAGGGTGATCAGAGAGTTACTGCAAGTTCTAATTCCTGATCAAAATCCAGAGCGTAAAGAAAATGAGGTGGTCCATGAAAAGACCAATTAAAAACCAAAACCGCCCACGACACTTGGGCGGAATCGGTACTGCAGGGTGTTTCAGAATGTTAGTTTCTACCGTAAGTATACACGAAATCCCAACAAATTACAAGAACATATGTGCTAAATTCCTGGGCTCAGTAAAGGGGGGAAGACATGGCAACTAACCCCCCAAAAACTACAAAGCGCACGAAACATCAAACTACATATGATTACCAACAAGCTTTCCAAACCCTTGGTTATTCTTTTGCGTATAACGAAATGACGGGAATGGATATGATCATTGATGGAAAAAGTGAAATAGAACTAACTGATCACAAGGAATCTGAAGTCATGTGCAAGATGCATGATCTGGGATTTTTCCAGGAAAACAGAATCCGCCACCAAATAAAGAATCTGGCATACCAAAATAGCTACCACCCGATCAAACGTTATCTGGAATCCTTACCCCCTTACGATGGAAGGAATTACGTTCAAGAGCTCTCTGAGTACGTCACAGCCGATGTGTTTTTCACGATATTCTTATGGCGTTGGGCATTGGGAGCCGTTAGCAAGATCTATAAACAAACTCAGAACCCGATGTTGGTACTGAGCGGTGATCAAGGGATTGGAAAGAGCTACCTTGCCAAGGCGCTTAATCCATTTGAATTGCAAAACTACTTTACAGAAGGACCACTCGCACCCGATCAAAAAGACACGGGATTCAGAGCCTCACAAATTTGGATATGGGAAGTAAGCGAACTGGGCTCGACTACCAGGCGGGCAGATATTGAGAGCTTGAAAGGTTTTCTAAGTCAGGGATATATCACAGCACGCCGGCCATATGGCCGTCAAGACGAAAGGCGACCGATCACGGCCAACTATATAGGCACGATCAATAACGGGGAGGCCGGTTTTTTGAATGATCCTTCTGGAAGTAGACGGTTCATGGTCACGAAAATTGAGAAAATCGATTGGGAAGGATATATGAGTAATTGGAGCGTAGACGGTTTTTGGTCACAGGCCTTTCATGCCTTCAAGATGAATGAGAAACCAGAATTGACGCCGGAAGAATTGAAACTTTCCATTGCCAACAATGAAAATTACAAGGCGCCGGATCCTATCGAAATTGCATTTGATCAATTTTTTGAAGTGGACTATACAAATAATTTTATGTCAACTAACGAAATTTTGAATCAAATTCGAGGTTCAAGCTTTATTAAAACGATGGGAGACGAGGCAATTCAAAGGCGACTGTCTGAGTACCTGGTATCGAAGGGTGCGGTTAAGGCAAAACGCAATGATATTACTGGAAAAAAGGTGTGGGGATATGCAAATGTTACGCGCATTTAATTACTTCCAGGCGATCCCAGAGTACCAGCAGTACCATCAGTACCAGTATTTTCCATTAAACACTATTAAATATTCTTCAAAAAAAAATAAGTTTATAGGGCTTGCTGGTACTGATGGTACGCGATGGTACTCTCAACGAGTAAAAGGGAGTATAGAGTACCGGCAAATTAACGATAAGGGCTCAGTATATGGGGGGAAGGAGGCACTTTTTCAACGAGTAATCCCCCCCTCCTATACTGAGCAACGGCACGAAGTGCCGGCAACGAAAGGATGGTCACTGTGAATAAAGTATTTGACCCCCGCGGTGCCATGTATCCCATTGCTCAGGAATTTACCGACCTGGGTTTTGCGGTGATTCCTTGCCATTATCAGACAAAAGAAGCAAAGGTACGATGGGTTCCATTCCAGAAAGAGAGACCAACACAAAATCAGATATCCACCTGGTTTGCTTATAAGATTACGAATGGCGCGGTCCTGACAGGGTGCCATGGATACGGTGCGGGCTTAGTTGTTATTGACTTTGACAATATGCCCGATTTTATAAGCTGGTTCAAGTGGGCGGGTGAAGCAAACGAGATAAGCAGAAACGCGATTGACGCGTATATGGTCAAAACCAATCGAGGGATGCATGTATATCTCACTTCAAAACAAGCGCATACTTTCAGAAACCTTCACTATGGCGGGGTAGATGTAAAAGGCGCGGGTGGATATATCATGCTTCCTGGGTCCATACATCCGAGTGGGTTCAAGTATGAAGCGGTGGATGAAGACAATTGGCAATTTCCCTCATTTGAACGCTTAGACCAAGTCTTACCGCCTGAAATACTGGAAAGGCGGAAAAGTGCCGTTTTTTTGGCTCAGGAACGCCCCCCTTTTACTGAGCCCAATCCTTTACAAGTTCTAGACCTGCCAGCCGGTAAGAAAATGACAGTGGCTCAAATAAAAGCAAGGCATAGGATAGAGGATTTTATTCCCATATCTATGCGAACTGGCGCCAATTTTTATGTAGCAAAATGTCCATTCCATGACGATTCACGCCCGTCCATGTTTGTAGATACCGCTAAGCAGATTTGCGGGTGCCTGGCAGGGTGTACTCCAGTCGTTTTAGACGTAATCAACCTATACGCCCGCTTACACAATGTAAGCAATAACGAGGCGATAGATCAACTATCAAGAATGTAGAGGTGAAAGAATGTTAGAAGAATTAATGCAGTGCAAACCAATAAAGAAAGTGAGGGGGTATGGATTCAGTGTAGTTGCGATCCATGATGTAAATTGCCTGGTAAATCAAACGCCACCAGGTGTATGCAATTGCCAGGTAGAAATTGCGACAATCGAAGAAGATCCGGCGAGTTTATCGATGAAGAACCGCCGAAAACATAAATCAAAAAATAGAATTTGAAAGGAATAGGAAAATGAACACGAACAATTTAAGTAAATCTGCAAGGGAGGAAATAAACGCACTCGCTCAGAAAATGGAGGCTATTGCAGCTGCAGACCAGGTCCGTGAACCAAAATTTACAGATGAAGAAAAAGCTGAGATAGCAGCTTGCGAAACTGTTCTAAAGAAAAGTAAGCCGGCAGCCGCGAGGTTGTTGGATCAGTTGATTGCGAAACAAAACCGCCTGGAACAGTTGAAGAGAGATAGCGATGAGATGCTCAAAAAAGGTGATGATGTTGATAAACTGGCCAGTGAGATGGTACTGTTAAGTTATGCAGTTACCTTACTGGATCATGCATACAACGTTAACAACTCGGATATCACTGTGAACGAAAGCCTAATTAGGCGGATAAAAGAAGCTGCGAGAAAACGAGAGCTTCACGAGGAGGCATAAAATGAACAAAAATCTTAAAGCATGGTTGAATAGTCTATCAGCTGAAGAAAGAACAGTTGTTGAAATGAAGCTGGGATCAATTGCCGTGGAAACTGCAGATGAAAAGGCTATCAATGCAGTACGTAAGGCAGCTGGGTTGCCTGAAGTAGACGTGGATCCTAATGAGGACAAGATATTGGCTGAAGCTCGTAAGGCGGCCGGATTGGAGTAAGACCATGCAAATTTATGGAGATATCCCCGATAGCACAAAGGAAGCCTTCAAAGCCAGGATATCCAGGTACTTTACATTCAACCCCACTGGGACAAAATGGGGATCAATAGAGGAAGTTCTACTACATGTATCTGATCGTAATGAGTTCCTACGGATATTCCATTGGTCCCATATGGTGGTAATTTTGCGGGATATGTGCAATGAAGCCGGCCTGATCCGTGAGGATAGAGGTGATCCACCGCATGTAAGGGAAGGTTATTACGGACTTGAACGTAAAGCAGGTAAATAGTAAAAAACAGGCCCTGGTGCAATATGGATCATGGGCCTGTTTTTGTTTTGGAAATGGAATTATTGTTGGTCCATGGC
>CAYPBU010000128.1:0-3932 GCA_964409045.1 uncultured Anaerolineaceae bacterium
TCTTGCCATTTTAATAATTTCCTTTTTATTCTTTACACGCGGCGTTTCTTGGGAGGTCGGCAGCCATTATGGGGCACAGGAGTCAGATCTGTGATCATGCGAACACGAATGCCCAAAGATTGGACTGCACGAATTGCAGCTTCCCGACCAGGACCAGGGCCCTTTACGAACATTTCTACTTCCTGAAGACCCATCTGCTGAGCAGTCTTCACGGTTTGCTCGGCTGCCATTCTTGCAGCAAATGGGGTGCTCTTGCGCGATCCTTTGAAACCAGCAGACCCGGAACTGCCCCAGCAAATCGTATTGCCTTGCAGATCCGTGATGGTCACGATGGTGTTATTGAAGGACGCAAAGACGTGCACCTGTCCTGTCGAAATCTGGCGTTTGACCTTACGCGAAGTGGTCGTTCGCCGCGCTGTACGTGCTTGTTTTGCCATAATTCTTCCTCACTAAATCTTTACATGTCTGTCACAGCAGTGCTTCAGGTTGCCGCTGGGGAGAAAGGGAACCCCATCCCGAGCCTACTGGTCAGTTCATTATTATTTCTTGGTCGCTCCACGACGGCGTCCGCGACCAGCGACTGTGCGCTTGGGACCCTTGCGTGTGCGGGCGTTCGTGCGGGTATTTTGACCACGCAGAGGCAGGTTGCGGCGGTGGCGTAAACCACGATAGCAGCCAATCTCAACCAAACGCTTGATATTCATCTGGACTTCACGACGCAGATCACCTTCTACTTTGATGTTCTGTCCGATGTAATCACGTAGTTTCGAAACCTCGGTTTCGGGTAAATCTTTTACCCGTACATCAGGATCGACACCAGTGGCTGCCAGGATTTGATCCGCAGTCTTGGGTCCGATACCAAAGATATATCGTAAACCGATCTGAATGCGCTTGTTGCGCGGGAGGTCAACACCTTCTATACGAGCCATATTATGATTCCTTATCCTTGTCGCTGTTTGTGGCGGGTATTCGTACAAATAACATAAAGACGACCGTCTCTCTTCACGATCTTGCACTTGTTACAGCGTTTCTTTATCGATGCTGATACTTTCATCAGTCTTTACTCCTTCTTCTATCCGCAAAGAATCTATTATATCTTTATCGTTCACTCTTGACAAGGTTTGGTCACAAACTGGTCAACACCAGCGGGCCTTCCTTGGTTACTGCTATTGTGTTTTCCTGGTGCGCCGTCAATGATCCATCGACTGAAACGACAGTCCACTGATTGCGCAAGGTCTTCGTGCGCCGTGTGCCAACCAGAACCATTGGCTCAATCGCGATTGTCATGCCTTCGCGCAGCAAAAAGCCCTGCCCTGGCACCCCGTAGTTGGTTAACTGCGGGTTTTCGTGCATTTCACGCCCAACACCGTGACCGGTGTAGGTGTGCGTGCTCCAAAAGCCATTGCGTTCCACGTAGTCCTCAATTGCCGCGCCAACGTCACCACTGCGATTACCAGGCACCATCAGTGCCGTGGCAATTTCGAGCGCTCGTTGGGTCACATCGATTAACTGCTGGGCTTCTGCTGAGATTTCGCCAACCCCGACTGTAAAAGCCGAATCGCCAACAAAACCTTCATAAACCGTGCCGCAATCAACCGAGATGATGTCGCCTGCCTTGAGCTTGCGCTTGCCAGGAATACCATGCACCATTTCTTCATTGATACTGGTGCAAATACTCCCTGGGAAGGGCACCCCGTTGCCGGGGTCATAATTCTTAAAGGGCGAGTAAACTCCGTGAGCCCGCTGAAAGCTTTCCGCGACCTCATTCAGTTCACCTGTGCTTACACCTGGTCTGATCTCAGCCTTGACCGCTTCGAGGGTTTGCGCATTCAACCGACCAGCTTCCCGCATCAGGGCGATTTCCGCGCCTGATTTGAGATTGATACTGCTTCCAAACATTAAGCCACGGCTTTCAGCAAATCTTGTGTGACTTGCTCAATTTCCTGTGTGCCGTCTATCTCGACCAACGTCCCTACTTTGCGATAATAATCAATCAGTGGGGATGTCTGGTCGTAGTACACATTGATCCGATGTAAAACCGTCTCAGGCTTATCATCATCACGCTGATAAAGCTCAGAGCCATCCACATCATCCACCCACTTAACCTTGGGAGGGTTGTAGAGCGCATGATAAACACGCCCTGCATGGCTCATCCATCGACCGCTGAGACGTTCAACCAGCACTTCATTCGGTACGCTGATGAAAGGTACCAAATCTACCTTGCCGTTGATCTCAGCTAGCAGCGTTTCAAACGCTTCAGCTTGAGCCGGTGTGCGTGGGAAGCCGTCCATCACGGCTCCCAAGGCACAATCCGGTCTTGAAAGGCGTTCTCGTACCATGGCGATGGTTACGCCATCCGGTACCAGCTCACCTTTGACCATAAAACTCGATGCCAACTTACCCAGCTCAGTTTCCTGGCTCAGGTTCTCGCGAAAGAGATCTCCGGTCGAAACATGCACCAGACCCAGCTTTTCTGCCAGGATCTTTGCCTGAGTGCCTTTGCCGGCTCCCGGAGGACCCAGCATAACGATGTAAGTGGCTTTCTCGTTCATCGTATGATTCTCCAGCTTAGCTGATCAACCGATCATCATAGCCGTGCATGCGAAGTTCGGTACTGATCAACTCAACCGTCTCACGAATGGTTCCGACCACAATCAGAAGACCAGAAGCCTGCATCAGGTGCACACCTGCACTGCCGGTAGGCAGGAAGTAGCCCATGATGTATGGCAAAACTGCAACCAAACCAAGGAAGAACGCGCCTGGCAGCGTAATACGGCGCTGAACACGGGTCAGGTAGTCCTGCGTGGGTTTTCCACGCACGACACCCGGGATTTGGGCGCCCTGTTTTTTCAGGTTCTCACCGTAGTTCTGCTGTCCGAAGAGTACATCAGTATAGAAGTACGCGAAAGCAACAACCAACACGAAGAACATGATCGGATACCACCAGGTGTCGCCGCCAAAGGCTTTGTAGACCCAGTTGGAAGCGCTGTTAACCCATTTGGTTTGAGCATTGATAAAGAATGAAGACAGGATTGCCGGGAAGGTCAGGAACGACTGGGCAAAAATGATCGGGATCATACCGGCCATATTGACCATCAGAGGCAATTGACTACGAACTGGCATCGACATGCGGTTGCCAATTCGTCGACCCGGGAACAAAACCGGGATATTGCGCCGTCCACCCTGGACATAAACAATCGCCAGGATCGTCAGCACAAAGACAATCAAAACCACCGCAAAGACCCACCAGGCTTCTTTGGCGTTGAACATCTGGGCGATCGTGACCGGGAAGCGCGAGACAATACCCGCGAAAATGATCAACGACAGACCTTGATTGCGTAAGCCATATTCAGAGATCAGCTGACCAATCCAGATGCCAAACATCGTCCCGCCTACCATGCTGATGATAGCAGTGACGGTTGGTAACAACCGTTCGCCGGTGAAACCCCATTGTTCAATGACCGTGCTGCCACCTAACATGGAGTTAAAAATGTTGATTTGGCCAAAAGCCGAAAGGAGCGCCATCGGGATGGTCAGGATCACAGTCCATTTTTCCATCCAGATACGACCTTCGCGGGGATCATCCTTCATTTTCTGCTCCAACGCGGGGATTACCGGCGTGAGCAGTTGCAGGATAATTTGGGCAGTGATATACGGGTAGACACCCATGGCAAGCACAGAGAATCTGGATACAGCTCCGCCAGATAGCAGATCAAGCAAGTTCACCAAGTTACCGCCAGCCCCAGTCTGCTGCGCTAATGCGGCAACAGCGGCACGGTTGATGCCGGGTACTGGGATGTTGGCTGCCAGGCGGAAAATCGCCAGCAGCAACAGCGAAATCAAAAGCTTATTGCGGATATCCTCAGATTTCCACAGGTAACGCCAGGATGATCGTTTCATCACTCATCTCCTCTTAGCTACGAAAGTGCCAA
>CAYPBU010000129.1:0-3925 GCA_964409045.1 uncultured Anaerolineaceae bacterium
TTGTTGTTTTTTACTCTCCGAAAAACCAAGTCTGCTTCTGAATTTGAAATTTGTTTAAGGTATTTAATCGCTTGAGGGTTTGAATTGATCAAGCTGATTTCGTACTGCATCGTGAACTTGGCAGATTCACTGAATGAGTATTCATCCAAACCCCTATAAAGATCCTCATGATTCCCTGAAACTACATTTTGTGGAGCGACTCTCTTCGCCAGTAACTCAATTACCTCAACTGGATCTGGTCCATACCCAATGATGTCACCAAGACATAAGTACTGGTCTACCTTCCTTTTATTATTGTCAATGTCAGAAAACACGCTTTCCAATGCGTTGATGTTTGCGTGAATGTCCGAGAGAAGAGCTATTCTCATTCTAGTATCACTTCCTGGGTCAAGTCAGATGGTTGATGACGATATTTCGAAAACCAGCATATTTTTCCATTGGAACATATGGATCCGATCTCTTTATAGCCCTGGCGATATTTAGGTAATTCTTTCTGTCCAAAAACTCTTGTGTTTTTTCTTCTGTCAGCATGATGTGCTCTGAGACTAATTTCTCGCCAGTTTCGACACAAGCTTGTAATCTCGTGATGATGTCCTTTATGTTGTCGTTATGCCGATTGATGTCATCCATGATATCCATTGCTCTATTGCTGTGGAGTGTAATGGCAGGCCCGATCAGATCCTCTGTCTTTCCTGAATCGATGATATGTTTTAGCATGTTGATCTGATGCTCAATTGTGTTGTCGGAAAAATCACGCCTTAATGAATGGACCAAGGGATTGTTCACCTCGGTGGTACGACCTCTGGTTCGCTTAAGGAAATTGGTAAAAAAGCCGGGTTTCGATTCTTCCTGGGTTTCTCGTATATGCCCTGGCGTGCCGTTGTCTGCTGAGAGGTCTGGAATGATAATGTCCAAAAAACCTTCATCATCAATAAGTTTTTTAAGATTTGTTAAGGAATCTTGGTATGTTCTAATTTCGCTGCGTTCACTGTGGTCCAGCAGCTGGAGGTATTGATCGAACTTGCTTGAAAAATTGAAAATGTCTGATTTTAGAGAGCTGATTTTTTCTTCTAATTTATTTTTGTCTTTAGAGAGAATATCTATCTGAGATGAGCAATTCTCAAGGTGTTCAGCAATTGTTGGTAATCCAGTCAGAAATATCCTCCCTGCATTGATTGAAATAAAGCCTTTTAGGTTGTCTTTTATTGTTGTAGTATCTTCAATGGAGTAATCCTTGAGGTTGTTTATCCCTTCTTCAATTACACCTATCAAGCGGATGCCATCATCAAAGGCTTCCGTAGACACCTTGTCTCGCAGAGATCTGTAATGCTGATGGATTGCATTCAAGTCATTGGACCATTGATCGTAGGCATCAAGGAATAGGGTTGTTTCTCTAAATACATAATTTCCACTTAACTGGTCGATAAAATTTTGCCCAACAGCGATGTCCGTGTCCCAGCCAAGACCCTTGTTACCATTGATAAAAATTTTAGCGCTGTTCTCCCATTTTTCCGGAATCCCACCATTTTCCAGAGCTTGTTGAATTTTTTTTATTGTCTCTAATTTTCCAGCGCAAGATGTGATACTACTCTGAATGTGTGAAAGCGTTACTTGGCCATCCCCAACATCACCCCCAACACCTACCCCGACAATTTGATCAATGGGTAAATTAAAATCCTTATTCGGATATCTGATTGTTATCATCGTTAGGATGCCCCGGAGTTGAGAGAGGATTGTCTCCAGTTCTTTCTTCTTGAGATTAATGTCAGAATCATCCTTGAATCTTAAGCCTTTTGCCTTGTTAATTAAATTGCTCGCAACACTGGGGATGTTTCTCCTCAGGGTATCATTTTCAATCAATTCCTGGCTAAGGTGAAAATCAGTCCCCTTTATTTCTTCAGCCCGGGAAATGTCCACAACATGTAAGACGGCATTTATGTATTCATTATTTTGGATTGAAGTGGCAAATTGTTGTTTGTGTCCTCCAATAAATGAGTTGTATAAATCAGTAAATTCTCTCTCAAGAATATTCACTTGCAACTGATGATGCTGTCTTAACTCATTTATTCCTTCAAGCACCTCTAATTCAGTGATGTTGCTCTTTGTTTTAATCCGAGCAACTTCAAGCTTGACAATAATTTCACCTATTTCCTCATCATCTGGTGTGATTTCAGTAAGCTGACCTAAATCTAATTCAGCCAATTCAATCGAATAATTCGGGTTATTTTTGTGTAAATGGAAGCCTATTCGGGTTTTTAACAGAGAAGGGTTTCTCTCGATTAAGTCCTTATGTTCCAGAATAAGGTTCACTGCTTCGTCCCAGTTTTGACTTCTTATAAATTTTCTCAGTTTTCTTAATACATAGTCGATTTTTGTTTGGCTATACTCGTTTTGGACGATTCGGCTGTGTGGAAAGTATTCCACCATTTTTCCCCAATATGAAAACGCATTACTGAGCGACTCAAGTCCTAGAGTTCTCTTCGCTTCTTGAGATATCTTGAATGCTTTTTCGATAGCAAAATCTTCAACAAGTTTATTGACTGTCTTATCGCCATGGAGTTCGAGTTTGTGAAATGCTTCAAGGATAAGATCTGCTGTGACAGCATCTTGATCCTCAGTGTGATCCTTTGATTCTTGGACATACTTTCTTATTCTTTTAATTAGTAGCGATCTGATTAGCGGCCAGGTTTTAATGGCATCATAGGTATCCAGAGACTCCTGAAACCTTGGCCAATTCGTGTTAACCACATTTGACCCTCCTGCAACATGATAAATTTTCGCTGCTGAAGAGTAAAACTGTCGAAAATCGTATTTATCGAAGATGGTTTCTAACTTATTTGACAAGTCATCTTCTTCAATAAATATGCTGGACTCATCAACTATGGAGTGAAATTCCTCTGAATCGTTTTCACTCATTCCACCTTCACTAACCATTTCGCGATAGTGGTCAATTAAGGAAAAAACCGTTGTTAGGGGAGATGGGTGCTTGATACTTACACTAGCGAAAGCTGATGAGTACAACTCGGCAAGCTGTTGAGTTCTTGCAAAAATATCTTCGACCTCACTACTTACTCTGAGGAAACTTTCATCACTAAAGTCCATCCCTCTCAGCGTATCTAGAACCCAAACGGTAGCTCGAAGGTTACGTTTGTCAAAGTATTTCTTTAATCGTGAGTAGTAATACTTTTGCCTCGACTCTCTAACAATTTTGGTTATTTGTGATTTTCTTTCCTGATCTCCACTCGAAAAAGCAGTCGCATTTTTTACTCCAAGGAAGTAATCCATCACACCTTGGAAGTCATTAATTTCGTATAGTCTTTGAATGGTTTCGAGGACCTCATCAAATGAACGAAACTTGGAAATTCTTTGGCTAAGTTCTATGAAAGCACTGAAAGCGCTATAGTTTGAATTTTGATTGATTAACTCGTAGTTGTTTATTGCTTCTGAAGATTTTCCCGCCTCAAGTAGTCTCTCGATTTCAAAGATTGATGTTTGGAGATCATCAATGAGTTGTTCCTTTTGCGAAAGATTTTTGAAATCTTTGTCGATTTCATCTTCAAACGCTTCCAGCTCACTTGGTCTTATTATCAATTGTTTTTCGTTTTCATCACGAAAATCTGCACCAAGTGGCACACCGAACCAGGGTTCAAGGATCTTTTTTCGAACAATATTGATAGATTCCTTGATTCGCTCAACTTCCTCTTTTGCTTTATGAAGTTTGAGTCTTTCAAGACGATTTATTTTTAAGTCAACATCCTCTAATTCACGACGGATATCGTCTAATCTGGTTTTCTTTGCTGCTTCAACGTAATTGGTAATTTTTTCCGCTACATCAGGGATATAGTAATACCTTCTCGATCCAAGATAATAACGAACCTTTTCATAACTGTCGATCTCGTCATCGCCTTTTTTCACCAATTCAAGT
>CAYPBU010000130.1:0-3601 GCA_964409045.1 uncultured Anaerolineaceae bacterium
GCCAAGCCGTGATCGGCAATAATGAATATCGTCTTTTTTGTTATCGTCATGGCTACCGATCTCTCCAATAAATATTAAAAATCCAATCATATAAACGCATTAACGGCCACTTGATTAACTTGAGATTTCTAAGTCGGATGCCTTTTTGTTTAGCGTGTGTTTGTAATTTTTTCCGAGGGTTAAGCCATGCCGGAAGTTGGTTGCTCATATTGTTCATGTATGGCAATGGCGTCATCAGTCGCAAAAAACCAGCTTCGTTAACCCGCACGTCCAACTGACGCACCTGTCCCATCGGTTTGTCCATATCGAAAGGCAAGAATTCCTTCAACACCTGCTTGTTGGCCAGGAACTGATAATGTAACGCGCCAACAAAAGCCTGCTGTCCATGGTAGTGAAGAACAGTGTCTTCATGGTCTTGATAGCGCTTGGCAACTTCGTCTTCGCTCACCCCAAGACTCATCTCAAAAGATCTGAAGTCCTCCCAAGCTAAAAATCGCCCTCGTTTAAGCTCAACATCCTTCTGGCTTTCTGCCCAAGCAATCGTACTTGTGTTGTATTTGTGATCCAGCGCAACCGGGCGGGAAGTGACCATGCCCACGTTGGGATAGGTCTCGAGAACTTTCATCGTATTGGAAAGCCAGCCGGGGAAAAAGTAGCAGTCATTATCGGTGTAGGCGATCACTTCACCCGGAGCGGCAGCCAGCATAATGTTCCAGGCCCCGCCTTTGCCCAGGTTGGTATCTGAAAGGATCAGGAACTGGATCTTGCCCTCTTGCTGCTTCTCGACGAGGTATTGGCGTACCTCCGGGCAGGAGGCGTTATCGAACACCAACAGGTCAAAGGGCAGATCGCTGTTCTCCCAGATGCTGCCAAGGCAGAGTTTAAGCACATCGAACGTTTCCGCGAAGAAACCGCTCATGAACGGGATATAGTTCAGCACGGCAATTGTGATACGCTTCGGTTTTGCTACTTCTTTTACAGTTTTTGCAGGATTTTGCCCAACTCGCATTGCCTACTCCTCTATTTCGATGCCGATTCACGGGATGACTGCATGACCTTTTTTATCTCCCGGTTTTTCCAGAACTCGACCCAGACTCGCTTCGGCTGAAAAATGGTGAAAAGCAGCTGGGTTAGCGCGAAATTGTTGTGTTTGAGCATCGGGCGGTTCTGGAACTCCCGCAGTTTGCCCTTCCAGTCGCGCGGCATGGTTTCGATTTTGCCGTGGACCAGGCGATGTGAGGCATCGTTCAGGTCAAAAATAGTGCGCCGTCCGCCTGCCAGGCGAATGTTCTCGCCTGTTTCCGGCAGCCGGTAGTGCGGCTTGCCGTTTGGCAGGTGGCTGTAGTCGTGATTTTGATGGATGATGTCGAGGTCGGCGGTGCAATCCACCACCGGCCAGTTTTCCTGCCGGGCTTTGAAGATCATCCAGTTGTCCCAACCCGCGCGTCCGACGGTGAAATTCGGGATATCCTGGAAACACGCGCGTGGGAAAACGAAATAGTCGCTCCCAGCCCGTTCGTGCAGCTTGCCATCCCGCCAGGTGCGCCGGCGCAGAGGTTCAGCCCATTCGCCCTCGAAGTCTAACAACTCGGTGACTTCCAAATCCCATCGCTGCCCAACCAGCAAAAACTTTGGCAATTTAGCCGCAACTTGCTGGGCAACTTCCAGGAAGTTCGGGAAGAGGATGATGTCCGCATTGACGTAAGCCAGCAGTGGGCTTTGGTTGGCTTGGCGACCCAGCTTGAAGATACCGCTGATGAGGGGCGTGCCAAGCTGGTTGACGGGCACATCCGGCAGATGCCTAAAACCGAACTCCGCGGCGGCTTCCGCGATGCCTTCATCGGAACCGATCAGGACGATTTCAACTGCCTCGCCAAGCGCTTTCCAGCTTCTCAGCGCGTTGCCCTGAATAGTAGCAATGTGCGGGTTGGTGAAGGGCTTGGGAGCCGTGAACAGGGTCAGGGCGGGCGGCATCAGGCTTTATCCTCCAATGGCAGCCAGGTTTTGCCTGGTGACAGTTTGGTCAGCAAATCCCGTTTGAGCGTACCAAGAGTGCGTTTGAGGGCGACGTTCTGTTCGGGGATGATGGCAATATTTTCACTTGGTTCGCTCTCTGGCCGGGCAAGGACGGTGAGGTAAAGCTCGAGCGTTTCCGATCGTGGGTAGCCGTGCTTGCGCAGATGCATGATCTTGTATCCGGCTTGTTTGAGCATTTCAACCAGGGTGTGTTCGGTAAAGCAGCTCAGATGCGCCAGTTCGTAAGAGTCGTGCGCGTAAAAGTTGGGCACTTCCACCAGCAAAAAGCCGCGATCCTCCAGCAGGTTGGACCTGATCTCTTTCAACGTGCCCAAGGGATCCTCGAGATGCTCAAGCACGTGCATGATGGTCACCAGGTCAAATTTGGCAGTTTCATTGGCCTGCAGTTGCTCAATGGAGGGGTGAAGTTTGAACCCCTTCTCTTCCGCCAGCTTGCGGTAGGCATTACCTGGCTCCACACCAACCATCTCGGCTCCGTAAGCTTCGTGGATCGTTTGCAACAATGTCCCGGAGGAGGCGCCAATATCCAACGCGCGCCAAAGCCTGCAGACGCCATGCTGCTGCATCAAGTTGAGCTGGTATTCCGCGCGCAAGCGCTGCTGACGCAGGTCTTTGGCGGTGGGCTCTTCGGTGGACTGGTAAAGCTTGCGGTAGGTCTCTGCGTAAAACGCGGGGTCCGCCGCGGCACTTTCCCCAGGATTTTGAAACACAAATCCGCAGGTCTGGCAGAGATAATACCTGACCTTGAAGCCGAAAGAGTCCATCTCAGAAATGACCCTGGCTTTTGATTTTTCACAGAGTGGGCAATGGAGTTCGGATGCGGGTTTATTTGCTATCATGAGGAGGCTCATTTCTTTCTGCTGTTTGCCCCTCGTCCAGCATTTTTGCGCGATGGTCTACCTCAAAAAGGTCTTTATGCTTCACTCCAACCAGTTGTGCCTGCCACTGCGGGTGCTGCGCGTTGGCAGCCAGCAGATCCTGCAGGGTGAAATCATCACGGTCGTTGAATTCCTCATATACCTGGTTGGCAACGTCGAGATCGGCAGGTGTATCTACGGTGAAACGCAAATGGCTGAGGTCTTTCTCCCAATCCGCAACGCTGATCTTGAACCGACCGGGCATGTCGTACAGGTAAGGCATGACGTGTTCGCGTTCAAAAGGCTCAACGGCTTCCTGCCAGGCGCGTTCAAGTGCGCCAAAAGATACGACCTCAATATCCATGCCTACGGCGGTGGTTCTTCTAAAAGGCGGAGGCAGGCGGTTGGCGGTGAAGTCAGTGCAGGTCAGATGGAAATGGGCGATCGTGCGATCGATCTCTTCCGGATCGATGAACGGGCAATCTGCGGTGAGCCTCACGATCACATCCGCGCTGCTAAACTTTGCAGCCTGGTAATAACGATCGAGCACGTCATAGAGGTCACCCCTGAAGCAGGTAACACCTTTGGTTTCGCAGTAGGCGGCAATGGGTTCATCGCTGGGGTCGGTGGTGGTTGCCACCATGACCTCATCCACCAGCCTGGCGCGGCTGGCGCGAGCCTGAACGCGTGCCAGCATAGGCTTGCTC
>CAYPBU010000130.1:3611-3919 GCA_964409045.1 uncultured Anaerolineaceae bacterium
AGGCGCGAGGAGCTCATGCGGGCTTGGATGATCGCAACGGTTTTAGGTTCGCTCACAGTTCTCCGTTAGGGCGTCGGCTGGACGGCATCGATCTTGATAGAGCCAACGCTGATCTCAAAGTCGCCCAATTCAACGGCAAGGTTGGCAGGTGTGGTAAGGTAGAGCGTCATCCAAAGGTAATCCGCTTCCTTAAACAGATAGGCAACCCAGGCTGTGGAGTCCTTGGAGTAACTCAGGCGGGTCACATCACGACCGCCAAGTCGGATTGAGTCGCTATCCACCAGGGCGGAATCACCGCCAAGCACTTG
>CAYPBU010000131.1:0-3905 GCA_964409045.1 uncultured Anaerolineaceae bacterium
TCAGGGTGACGATCACAGGGTCGTGGTCGGAAGAGCGGTAGGCATCCGGTGCGTAAAGCGCATCCTGCGCGGGACCTTTAAAAGAGGTGTCGTAGTCGATCAGGTCAGGCTCATCCGCATTGATGTGCCAGAAGTTGACGTCCACGATGTTTTCTGCCAACGAAAGGTTCGCCAGGGCGTGATCAAGGTAACCAGTCTGTCCGTCAAAGACGTAACCGTAAGCGTAATCCCCTTGTTTTTCAAAGATCATGTCGAGGTAATCGTCGGCAGTGTCGGCAACGTCATCCGAGCCGAGTTTGATCATGTCGATAGGATCTTCTTTGTCGTATGAGTTGAGGTCGCCAATGATCAGGGCTTTTTCAACATCCGGGAAGTAAGTTGGGTTAGCCAACCAGTCCACCAGGGCTTGCGCGGCTGCCAGGCGGGTCAGGTTACAGTTACCTGCGCCATCGCCCAGATCCGGGTCGCTACTGCAGGCAGACCCCTTGGATTTGAGATGATTGACCGCCACCACGAATTCATCGCCAGTGGTATTGTCCATGAAAACCTGCGCCAGGGCAGGTCGGTTGCGGGTGTCAAGGAAGCGTGTATCCACAGTTGAATCCAGAATCTTGTAGGGTCCAATAGGGGTGACGGAAGCGGGTTTGTAGAGGATTGCCTGCTTAATGGCATCGGTGCCGATTGCTTCGGTAACTATATAGTCATAAATAATGGCGCCGTTGAGATCGTTTAACCCTTCAACCAAATCCGCTACAGCGTCATTGAGGCTGACAGGACTATCGTTCTCAATCTCCATCAGACCGAAGATGTCCGCGTCGATGATGGCCATTGCAGCCAGAATCTTTGTGCGCTGCCGTAAGAGTTCTTCCGCGTCGTTCGCTCCGCGGCAATCCGATGTTCCATTTGGACCACAAATAGGAATTCCAGTATCCAGAGTCAAGAAGTAGTTCAGCACGTTGAAGCTGGCTATCTTCAGATCTCCGTCGATGATATCGGGTTCTGTAATGCGGGGGTTGGCGTCCACATAGTTCGCGCCTTTGGTGGGCTGAACACGGTAGAAATTGAAGCCGTAATCAAGGACGCCTGTGACGCCAGTTACCGTGCCGCCGCCGCGGAACAGATTTTCCATGGTAAAGGTCAATCCGTTGGGGTGGATGGCGGGGTCGGGGTTCTGAGAGGTGCGTCCGTCGTCCACGGTGATGCGGTCCAAGAGGTAAGCTGCTGCTTCCGCCACGGCATCCTCGCCGGGTTCAACAAAGGCGGTCGGGGTCATATGCCGTTCGGAGGTCAAAACGATCTCTCCGTAGCGGGAAAAGTTATAGTATTCCGAAATGATCAGGCTCTGTGGGAAGGTGACCAGCATGCTCTCGTATTTTTCAAAGTCACTGACTGCCGAAACCGGCAGGGTGACTTCGGTCGGCACGACCGTGTTACCGGTGGAGCAAACCCAAACTTGGGTCACAGGGGAAATTTCAGTAATGCCTGAGAACTCCACCGCGGTACCTCGAACGCGAACATGATCGCCAGGGTTTACTGCCGTGGTGGTGTTGTAAACAAAGATACCATCCGATGTAGCAGGGTTGCCATCTCCGCTGAGATCCTGAATGTAATAACCGTTTTTGCCGCCCACCTGGAAGTCGCCTACCACCACACCTTCAGTGGCTAAAATGGTTCCTGCTAATGGGGAGGTTTCACCAGTGCCCTGGATGTCGTAGGTATGTGTGAAGGGATCACCACAACGTTCTGGTGGGGTCACAGCGGTGAAGCTGAAGCTGTAGTCGGCTAGCATTGCATTGAATGTTGCGTCGTCTGCATCATCATCCACAACATTAGCAGCTGTAATCGTAATCGTGCAGCTTTCTCCAATAGTGAAATCGACATCAGGATTCAGGACGAAAACAGGGTCCAAGTCATTCACGGTCGCGGTATGCGCGCCAGAAGTTCCGCAAGAAATGCTGAACCAGGGATCGGTTACGGTTACCTTCTCGCTAAACGTGATGGTGATATTCTCATCTATCGGATGGTTGCCGCCGTTCGCAGGGATAGTGCTAACAACACTGGGTGCAGTTTCAACATAAGCCCGATTTGTGGCACTCGGGGTGTTGTAGGCTTCACCAGTGGCGATCGTCCCGGCAAAGCCCGGAATGCCAGCCAGATCAAAATCGTTACGAACCCAATCCGCACTGGTGTCAGTGTCTGTTCCATCAGGAATGCGTGACGCGCCGCCAGGGGTAAAAGCATTGCCATCATAGCCACTCGCAAGAACTGGAATTGCATAAGTGAGATCACCAACGCCGCCATCATTGATAGCCACGCCATCTCGTATTTCTGACCAGTAAGTGGCATCGATCACGCCGTTATCGTCGGTATCAATATCCACGTCGAGTGTGGCAGTGTTATCCTTGACCAAGAGTAAGCTGATGGTACCATTCTCAAGTGCACCATTAAGCAAACTAACCAGCAAAAAGCCGTTCGCGTCTGTGGTCCCTAGTGCTATTACCTCATCCACAAAGCCTTCAGAATTGTTGGTCGAATTGAAATCGCCTTCAATTTCCAAAATGGTATACGCGCTGTAATCTGTGTTGGGGCTGCCAAAGATTTCGACGAACTCAACATCATCGCCTGTAGTACTCGCAGAAAACTCGTTAATGACTGGAGGTTGAGGCGCACAATTAGAGGTGTGTGAGCCTATATAGGCGACAGTGTCTTTTGGGTACATATCCCATTCAGTGGCTGGATCGAATGCATTGCTTCCATCAGGATCACCAGCGCAAATATTCGCTTTTCGGACCAGTGTTCGATCCGCAGTTACTATAGGATTGGTTCCCCAATATCCCGATGCGGGACGGTACCCAATCTGACCAAATGCATCAACCAATAAACCGGTTGAAATTTTGCGCAATGCAATGGCATCATCGCCACTCCAATTCACCACAGTGCTATTTAAAAGGTCAGCCTGATCAAGAATAAGCTGGGCGGCTGAGGCGTGGGCAGCCACAAACACATCTCCAGTCGCCAGCGTTCCCGAGAGAACAACGGACTGAGAAGGTGACGCCGCTCCATTAGTGTAAAGCTCTAGGCGATAATCAGAAAGGTTAATCGGCGAACCGGTGCCATTATAAATTTCGATAGCCTTGTTGAAGCTGCCACCTTCCATGTATTCTGAAAAGAACAAATCTGTTGGGAGAGCTGCCTGGACAGGCTTGACGGGTTGGATGCCCACCATGCCAACCATCAGCAGGATAGCCATCATTACTAAGGTGAGACGTGACTTTCTATGCATGTGTGAATTCCTCCAATTTAAATGTTCGAATGGATACTTCCGTGTCCTAATCTTATCACGACCCTCCAATTTCACCCCCAATTTTTCCCACATGTGTTTATTTTTCGTAGGTCGGATTGAAGGGCTTGCTCCGTGTCTTTTTGCGGGGTTCAATCCGGCATTTTCGCCGGGTCACCACAGTGGGTGACCCCTACGCCGAGGATGTTGGCAGGTAACCCCCTCACCCCCTCAAAAAACCCAAGCTTCCGACGTCAGGTTGAACTGCGCAACCTGACCTACAACTCTCGAGAGAGGGCTGAAAATCCCGGGTCACCACGGGGAGTGACCCCTACGATGGGTTTTTCGTAGGCCGGATTGCGGGGTTCAATCCGGCATTTACATCGTTGGCGGAGTGCGCAAGTGAAGCGCATTCCGCCCTACGAGGAGAATCAGTGTAGGGGCACGGCAGTGAGAAGCCTCCCCTTGTGGGATGCCGTGCCTGCCCGGTTAATCTCAGGGTTTGTGCATCGCGAAATGGGATAATTTCACTTCCAAACGCCTCACTCACCCCCGCTACGCGGACCCTCTCTCGATGTATAGACTGGACAGAAGGGTAACACTCGTTCGGAGACATAGGTAACAC
>CAYPBU010000132.1:0-3794 GCA_964409045.1 uncultured Anaerolineaceae bacterium
TGATTGTTTGTTGTTGATGCTTTTCGGGCAGCCATAGTTTCTCCCAGATCTAATTGTTTGGATTATATAAATATAGCACACTTGTTCGATACGTCAAGGTTTGATTCTCCGACATTCCATGTAAAAGCGCTTGTCCTTGGCATGGTTCATTGAGAAGGTTTTGCGTGGAAGCGCGCCATCAACGATGACAGACCTGAAGAACGAGTTCTTGCCAATTGGGGGCAGGAATAAGCCGATATTCCCGGCTTTGCGACCGAGCTCATCCACCGTGTCATCCCCGTGGACGTAATCGATCTTAGTATCAGGATGGCTCTTCAGATAAAGGTCCAGAAATTGCTGCAGGCTGCCAGCAGTCAGGTTGTGGATGGGGTGGTCGAGTTCAGCCAGCATGTACGAATCCGCCTGGATCATACCAAATCTCTGTGTTGTGGATGTGGACTTGGCAACTTCGCCAATCAGGGTCGGCATGCCAGCGATGGAGTGCAGCGAGAGTTTGTCTGAGAAAAAAAGCCTCAAAGCCGTCTCAAAATCTTCACCAGGGTTGAACAACACGCGATGGATGGGCTCGAAACTGAGGGATGGATCGTGAAGGTTGACCAACTCCACCAGCGCGTAGCGTGAGGGATGATCCGGGCTGACGTGCGGCTTTAGCTCCTCCCAGATGGCTTTGGCTGTGGCGAGGGAGTGGTTTCCATCACCCATGGCGAAAAGTAGGGGGGAATGTGCATCCGGCAGGTCGTACTTTTGGGCGTAGGTGGCGGGTTCGATCAGGGACGCCAATCCTTCGACGACGCTGTTGATCAGGCCGGGGTCTTCGATGAGCCGACCAGCAATGTGACCGCTGCCAGCCATCAGTTCAAAATCATATGCCAGTGGGAGCTCTTGCTTGCGCGCAAGAATTTCAGAAAGCACAACGCCTTCAGGATCGTCATATAGAACAAGGATGTGCGGAGATTCGAGCAGCGCATCGCGGCGCACGTCCATGCGGGGAGGAAGGCGGTCGAGAATGGTGCCCTCGGTGGCGCGGATGAGGGTTTGGGAACCCTTGTTGTAGTCGTAGCACTCAAGATCAAGCGCGACCACAAGACCCTCCTGGAATTTGTCTCCAACCTGGCGTTCTACAAAGACAAACCCCTTGTGGGCTTCCAGGATGCCATTGTTCAGATAATCCTGCATGGCTTGCTGGCTTTTGAGGATGCGGTCCTTCACGTCCGGGGCATGCAGCCAGGCTTCCGGTAGGATCAGGTGGAATGTGGACGGAGCGTCTCCGACGGTTTGGGCGACTTCCTCCCAATATTCCGGCTGTGAAGTGAATTGATCGCAGGCAATAACCGCCCACTTGTGAGGATCAATCCCCTTTGCCGGCAGGAGAACTTCAGGGACATGGACACCAATTATCTCTGCAATTGACATGACATAAGTCCTTTTCTTTAGGTGAGTTGACCTTATTGTATCAAACCAGGGGAGAAAAGCGAGGAAAACAAACATAGCCTGGGTAAACAGGCTCTGTAGGTGTTGATGATGTCAGTTCAGGCTTTTTTAGCAGGGAGCCAGACAAAACCCACAGTCCCTGGACCGACATGTGCTCCAACAACCGGGCTGATCTGACCAACAAACTCATTTCGCACATGGAAACGCTGGTGCGCCATAGTCAGGAATTCCTCTCCAACTTGTGAGGCATTAGCAGTAACGATACCGAGGTACTCGATGGTTCCCTGTTTCCCAAGTTCAGCCTCGACAACCTCGAAAACGCGTTCTGTAGCTTTCTTGAAGGTGCGGACTTTGTCGAATGAGTCTAGTACTCCATCTTTGATCTCGAGGATCGGCTTCATTTTGAGTGCTGTTCCAAGCATGCGAGCAGCCCCACCGATGCGACCACCTTTGTGGAGATATTCGAGCGTATCGACGATGAATAGCGTTCGTACCCTGTTGCAAATATCTTTTGCAAGATTGGTACATTCCAGCAGCGTTGCACCGCGTTGGGCAGCTTGTGCGGTCATCAGCACCGCCAGTGCAAGCGGCATCGACCCTTGTTTGCTATCGAGAATGGTAATGCGATTCTTGGGGAACTCTTCTGCAGCCTGGAATGCAGACTGGTAGGTGCCTGAGAGTTTTTCGGAAATGACGATCGCAAGAATATCGTAACCCTGATCGATCAGCTTTCGATAGGTATCCACAAACATGCCAACCGATGGTTGGGAGGTGGTTGGCAGGGTATTGGCTTTGACCAGTTGTTCATAAAACTCCACTGGAGTGATTTCGATTCCATCCAGGTAGGATTTTCCATCCCAGATCAGATTGAGTGGGACGACCGTGAGGTTGTGCTCACGGGCTATGGAGTCAGGGATGGCAGTGGTACTATCGGTAACGATCGCTACTTTATTCATTTCAATTCTCCATCAGTTTTATTAGACTAAGAAACACACAGATATGAATTAAGTTTCGCAATCCAATTAAGTTGACTAATTTGATGAGGAATTTTGAACAAAGAGTCTGTTTTGAAACCGCTTCAGTTTGCGGTATGATATGGACTTGATATTACAAAAGTCACCAGAACAGGGATAAGCCATGTTTGAGAATTTAACCGACAAACTGACAGCCGTATTTGACAACCTCCGCCGACGTGGGAAGTTGAGCGAAGAGGATGTTGAGAAGGCGATGCGCGAGGTGCGACTTGCACTGCTTGAGGCAGATGTTAATTACGCTGTGGTGAAAGCCTTTACCAACCGCGTCAAAGAGCGATCGATCGGGGCGGAAGTCTCAAAAGCACTAAATCCTGCCCAGATGGTGATCAAGATCGTCAATGAAGAGCTCATCAAGACGCTCGGGCAACCTGCGCCGTTGAACTTGCGCGGCGAAAAGCCACATGTGCTCATGCTGGTAGGTTTGCAGGGCTCCGGTAAAACAACCGCGGCCGCAAAACTCGCGAAACAACTTCGCTCAAGAGGCGAGAGGGTTATGTTGGTGGCGGCGGACATTTACCGCCCGGCAGCCATCAAACAGTTACAAACATTGGGCGAGCGGATTGATGTGCCCGTGCACAGTGTGGACGGCGCGAAGCCGGTTCAAATCGCAAAAAGCGCTTATGAGATGGCAAGAAAAGGCGGTTACTCGGTTGTAATCCTGGATACCGCTGGCCGTTCGCAGTTGGATGACTCTTTGATGGATGAACTGAAAGCCCTGAATGAAGCCGTACCGGTGAAAGAAATCCTGCTGGTGGTCGACTCGATGATCGGACAGGAAGCTCTGAATGTCGCCAAAGGCTTCGTTGGCGTAATCCCCGTGAGCGGTCTGATTTTTACCAAGATCGATGGCGACGCGCGGGGCGGTGCAGCAATTTCCATCCGCGAAGTGACCGGCATCCCGATTAAGTTCCTTGGAACTGGTGAGGGTCTGGATGCGCTGGAAGTATTCGATCCCACCCGGATCTCTTCAAGGATCTTGGGAATGGGCGACATGCTCGGTCTGATTGAGAAGGCAGAAGCGGCTTATTCGGGTCAGGTGGACGTGAAGGAAGCCGAGCGGATGTTGACCGGGCAATTCACGCTGCAGGACTTTGCCAACCAATTGCGGCAGATCAAGAAGATGGGACCCATCTCGCAGGTGTTGGGGATGTTGCCCGGGCAATTTGGCACCGTTGCCAAATCGGTGGACCCACACGAGGCTGAAGATCAACTGAAGACGGTGGAAGCGATCATCAACTCGATGACCCCCAAAGAGCGGCAGGATCCTCGCGTTCTGAACGCCAGCCGGCGCAGGAGAATTGCTGCTGGTTGCGGTAAAGATGTGCAGGA
>CAYPBU010000133.1:0-3778 GCA_964409045.1 uncultured Anaerolineaceae bacterium
GGTTAAGGTTAAGCAACCTGAGGGTGCAGGTTTTATTCCTGTTAACAGACGCTGAGATCGGGAATTGGTTCCCCTGCACTGGTTTTACCTTGGGCAGCAACCACCAACGCCAACCTTCCAACAATAATTTCAAGCTGGAATATAATGGGGCAAGAAGTCAGAAAAAGTCGCAAGATTATTCATGAATAAATACACGCTCAAGCATATCCTTACGGCACTCCTTGCCTGCTGCCTGTTCTTTGGCTTTTTCAGCCCCGTGCTTGCCAGAACCGCGCCGCAGGAGGCGACCCCCGAGGCACTGCAACAGCCTACAGCCATCCCCACATTGCCGGTGGAACTTTACTCTCAGACCGCAACGCCTGGTCTGGATGGCGGCATTCGCCACACGGTGCTGGACGGTCAATTCCTGATCACGATCGCCGAAATGTACGGCATCACATTGAACGATTTACTGACAAAAAACAACCTTACCGCCGAATCGATCATCTTGCCTGGAGACATCCTGCTCATCCGCGAGGGCGGCGAAATCAATCTTGGTCAACCCACCGAAACTCCCGACGCGCCAGCGCAACTGCTGACCCCCGAGCCCACTCAGACCCCCACCCCCACGCTCGCCCTGATACTGGCAGAGCTTACGCCAGAGCCCACGCCCATGGAAGACCCGGGCGTGTTTACTCGCATCATGAGCAGCGACGCCAAATTTCTTGCTTTAGGGGTATTGGGGTTGGTGTTTTTTGGGGTCGTCTTGCTGGTAATCAGCTCCCGCCGCATCAAGTAGGCAGTTCAAACCACGAGGTGCGCGCCATCCACAGCCTGGCAAATGTGAATCGGCGTTTCGCGTCCGCTTTTGTCCTTCACAGCCGCTTTTAACCAGCTTACAAAGTCATCCAATCCGTCTCTGTTTACCAGGTTGACCGTACAGCCGCCAAAACCCGCGCCTGTCAGGCGTGCGCCGAAGCAAGCTGGATGGCTGGATGCCAGCTCCACCAGCAAGTCGAGTTCAGGACAGCTCACGCCAAACAAATCGCGCAGTGAGGCATGGGTCTCAAGCATCAATGCGCCAAAGCCCGCGCTATTGCCTTCGGTGAGATAACCAATCGCCTGCTCAACGCGCGCCATTTCCCCAACAACGTGCATTGCCCGTTTCGCAACCCGCTCGGGGAGCTCAGGTAAGTAGTTTTGCAGGAACTGCGGGGTTACATCCCTCAGGGACGCCAAACTGGAGCACCAGGTTTGCAAGCGTCGCACGGCTTCCTGGCAGTCAGCATGCAGGTCGTTGTAGCTCGAGGCAGCCAGGCTGCGCCGAACGCCGCTATCCGCGATCACAATGGCGGCATCCTGCGGCAGAGAAAGGGTGTGCCAGGCAAGGCTGCGCGTGTCCAGCGCGAGGGCATGCCCAGCCACTCCAAGCGCGCACGCGAATTGGTCCATCAGCCCAGATTTCACCCCTACGTAGTCGTTCTCGGCTTTCTGGCAGAGCTTCGCCATCTCTAATTTGGGAACTTCCCACTCCCCGGCAGTCTGCCAGGCAAGGGCAAAGCCAACTTCAACCGCAGCAGACGAGCTCAAACCCGCGCCAATTGGGATGTTGGAGCTGTATTGCACTGACAATCCTCTAACAGGCAGTCCGGCTTGCTGGAGCGCCAGCGCAACCCCGGCGGGATAGAGCGCAAACGCCGGCAGGGGTTGACCGCTGATGTCCTTCTTCTCTTCCAGGTTGTTTAGCGAGAACGCCACTTCAGCTTGCAGGTCGGCAGCCTGCAGCCGCACGACAGGCTCATCCAACACATCCACTCGCAGGGTCACATAGCGGTCGATCGCCGCGGGCAGCACCACGCCCTCGTTGTAATCCACGTGTTCGCCCAGCAAGTTGACCCTCGCCGGGGAACGGATGATGAAGCTGTGGTCATTTGCCACTTTGTTTTGTAGGCTTGCCAGAAGTTCGGGCAGTTTATTGCGTGAGAGGTCTGAAATTAACGCGACCTTTTGGGGATGTTTCAGTTGTTTGATGCGGATTTCGCGCTTAAGTGCTGTGCTGTGGTCGGGCATTTCCTCGATGTAAACCAGCCTTGAGGGTCCGTTCATGCGCGTGTATTTTGCCCCAAGACCGGCGTTGTGCTGCTTGAGACGCCTGAAGGGATCGGTGCTCCAGCCCGTATAGTACCTTCCGTTAGCGCACTCGAGCATGTAGCAATAGTAAGGCATGCAGTCCCTATCGGTTGATCAGGAAGCGGGCGATTGCCATGACGGGTTCGTGAACAAGCTTGCCAATCACGTCAAAGCCCATGCGCGGCCCCACAAACACCAGAAAGAGCAAGATAATCGGGCTGTAGCGGCGAATGGCATCGAGAACCGGCTGCCAGGACCGGGGTAAGAAGAATGAGAGCACCTTCTCACCATCCAACGGCGCCAGTGGCAGTAAATTAAAAATGAAGAGCGTGATGTTAACCAACACAAAGGTCAGCAAAAAGTATCCGATGGAAGGAATAATTGCACCAGAGGGTTGGTTCATATTTACCAGGCTGAAGCGTAATGGAATTGCGGCTACCAACGCCAGCAGCAGATTGGTCAGAGGACCAGCCAGCGAGACCCACATAACGCCTGCCGGGTTATTGCGCCGGATCGTCGCGGGGTTGATTGGCACGGGCTTTGCCCAGCCAAAGCCAGCCACGATCAACATCAGGGTTCCAAATGGATCGAGGTGGCTGAGCGGGTTGAGCGTTAGCCTGCCCTCTCCCATGGCAGTGTAGTCGCCAAAGCGGGTAGCCGTCCAGGCGTGCGCGTATTCGTGCAAGGTAAATGCGATGATCAATGTAAGCACTCTGGCAATTAATGTGGGTGGGTCAAAACTCATATGTTCTCCAAAATCCCGGATAGGGTACCCTCAAACGATGGCGGGATTATAACATGCGAGTGTTATAATCCGGCTATGGTGCCTGAGATTCAGCTTGGAGATAAGGTGACGCTGCGCAAGGAGCACCCCTGCGGTGGCTTTGAATGGGAGGTTGTGCGGCTCGGAGCGGACATCGGGTTGGTTTGCCTGACATGCAAGCACCGCGTTTTGTTGAGCCGGCGCGAACTAAACCGCCGCATGAAAAAGCACACCCCAAAAGTTGAACTGAACGAAATCGAATAGCGATCACTCGCCAGCTGACATCCCGTCATCGCGAGGGAGTGAAACGACCGCGGCGATCAATCCCCGTCATCGCGAGGCAGCGAAGCGACCGCGGCGATCTGTCTTATGTCGTCCCCTTCATCGCGAGGCAACGAAGCGACCGCGGCGATCTGTCTTATGTCGTCCCCGTCATCGCGAGGGAGTGAAACGACCACGGCGATCAATCCCCGTCATCGCGAGGGGGTGAAATAACCATGGCGATAGATATCCGTCATCGCGAGGGAGTGGAACGACCGCGGCGATCTCCCTTCTCATACACAGCTGCCCAATAATAATCCAAGGCAATGAAATTCACTACAATCGCGGTAACCTGTTTCGACCCCATAACAGCAGATCGCCACGCTTCGCTCGCGATGACGTGCTAAATGGCGATCAGCCTTTTTTGCTCCTCGTAGGGCGGATTGTAAGCACACCAATATCACTACCTAATGTAGTGTATAGTGCATCCAATCTCACCTTATACTTGCTGGAAAAATCCTGCAAGTGTCAAGATTCGTTTTCTTTTCCCTATTTTTCGTTCAATGCTAAGGTATAATCTTCACTTAAGATGCCAATACTTCCACCGCATGCTTTTGAAGTCTTTTCGCATAGCCCCGAGCAAAC
>CAYPBU010000134.1:0-3777 GCA_964409045.1 uncultured Anaerolineaceae bacterium
ACATCAGCCAGCCTTTGCCAAACGCTTCCCCAACGTAGGTCATCGCACCGCCGGTGACAGGGAAGGTGGTGGCGAGTTCGCAGTAGTTGAGTGCAATACTGAGGGTGAGGATGCCTCCGAGAGCCAGCGCCAGCACGGATTCGGGTCCGGCGATCTTGGCGACATGACCGGTGAGGACAAAGATTTCTGCGGCGATCGTGCCGGCGGTGCCGAGCATGATAACCTGCAGAAGTGTGAGTTGACGCTTGAGCTTGCGTTGTGCCATGCTATCTCCGGAACGATGGTTTGGTATCTGGCAGGAATTATAGCACTTTGGAAATTATGGTTACTTTTACACAACCAGGAAGATTCAGACTTATTCATGGCTTAAAAAAACCTTGTGAGGTCTTTGGAGAAAATACCCTGGACGAAATCTGATCCTACAATAATGGGAAAAAGGACTACAATTAATAGCACAAATCTATCGAAAAACCTGAAGTCCGATGAAGGTCAAGTTGCCTGAATCGGACTTATGCGTTGAAGGAATGTCGGTCAAAATGGCTCAAAAAAGAACGCTTAAAAGACAACTGAATTTGGTGCAGGTTGTTATGCTTGGTACTGCTGGCACACTTGGCTCAGGTGTGTTTATTCTTACCGGTCATGCCGCAGCCGTGGCAGGGCCTGCAGCCATTTGGGCTGTGGTGATTGCAGGAATACTCAGCTTCAGTATCGCGCTTAACTATTGCGAACTCGCCACCACCTATCCCGAAACCGGCGGCGCCATGACATATGTGCGCGAAGCCTGGGGCAAAGGCATTTTGTCATTCCTGGTTGGCTCGATGGACTGCATCTCAAGCACCTTTTACACCGCCCTCTCCGCGGTGGGTTTTGCCTACTCAGTTTCGGTCTTTGTGCCTACACTGCACGAGAGCGCCTTTGGCATTGCAGCGGTAGCGATTGGTGCGATCCTGTTGTTTGTGATCCTCAATATCCTGGGAGTGACCAAGGTCGGCAACATCCAGGTGATAATGGGTGGAAGCTTGCTGGTGGCTTTCGCGATTTACCTCATTGCTGGTTTTACCATGCCCAACGGCTTCAGCACGGCCACGTTGTTGCCTTTTGGTCGTTGGTTTGCTTCGGATAATCCAGTAACTAATTTTGGGGTTATTCTGAAGACCATCGCTCTGATCTATGCAATGTATGTGGGTTTTGAGGTCATTGCAGACGACGCTGAGGAGGTAAAAAACCCTACCAAAACCATCCCCCTGGCGATTATGATCAGCCTTTTCCTGATTGTGCTTGTCTATAGCCTGGTGGTAACCGTGGCGATGGGCACCTCCAGTACCATTGCAGGCTCTGAGACGGCAATTTCGGACACGATCCGCATCTTCCTTGGCACGCCTGGAGCGACCATGATTGGCATCGCGGGCATGGTTGGGGCATTAACCTCCATCAACTCCTCGATGCTTTCCGCCACGCGTGAGAGCTTTACGCTCAGCCGGGATGGAAGCTGGCCGGGATTTCTCTCCCGCCTGAACAAAGCACGTGTACCTTATTATGCAATTCTTGTGATTGGCGGTGTCTCGATGATTGTGACGCTGGTCGGAGCAGTGGACTTTCTCAGCTACATCACCTCCGGCGGTTACTTGTTTGTGTTATTGCTCTCGAATTTGTCGATGATCACCCTGCGCAAGAAGTACCCCTATATCCATCGTCCATTCAAAGTACCTGCTTTCCCACTAACACCCATTATTGCCTCCCTGGTATGTCTGATCGTTCTGCGCTACTCAGAGGTAAAGGCGTTATTGTTCATGGGAGGGGTCATGGCGATCTTTGCGGTCTACTATTACGTCAGACTTGGAGTGGAATCATGGCGGTCTGAACACAAACGCAGCCAGGACCCTGGACGTTACCGCCTGGTGGTGCCGATGCAACACGCGAGTGGGCTTGAAAATGTGGTCAGGCTTGGCGCGCGCATCGCGAACGCAGACAACGAGATGAACATGTGCTTGCTGCAGGTGGTTGACCAGAAAGTTACCGAAGATGAACAAGCCCGAGAGAACCTAAACCTCTCCAGGAGGTACACCCTCGAGAAATTCATCAAATACGCGGTGGAACGCAACGTGCCCATGTATTCAAAGACAGTCAGTGCCGCTTCAACCGCGGATGGGATCATTGATGAGATGAGAGGCGACAACAACGTCCGCCTTTTGCTCCTCAAATGGCCTGTCAGCGAGGAAAACCAACTTGAGTTTAGCAATAACCTTGATTCCATCATTCGCTCAGGGTTGACGAATGTGGGCGTCTTGTTTGATCGGGGTATCGACCGCATCGAGGACATCCTTGTACCGGTTGGCGGCGGGTTACACTGCAAACTGGCGATCTCGTTGGCTGAAAACCTTGCCCAGGCAGACCGTGCCAGCATCGATTTTATGCGCGTTGTGGACGCCGATCTGGATGATGAACTCTACGAAGATCAAATGGCTTTCTTGCAGGAAGTTGTGATGACTGAGCTGGGCAACATTCCTGGAAATGCAAATTTGCACATCATCCGCGGTGATGATCCTGCGAGCACGATTGTGGCTGAGGCTCAGGCCCGTGATTACGACTTGATCATCATCGGTTCCTTCGAGGCGCAAGCCAAGCCCGGGCTGCCTTTCGGCGAGGTGGTAGACAAGGTCGTCAGGGGTTCAAGTGCTTCCGTGCTCGTCTTGCGGCAGCATCAAAGCCCGGCGGCTTCGTGGTTGCGCCAGCAACTCAGATCAAGCAACAAGAGTTCTTGATCGGCGTTTTCTAGAGCCTAACACTACAAGCCCCGTCCAAATTAATTTTTGAATGGGGCTTGCGATTTAATGTACAATAAAAAAAGATCTTGAAAGAGGTGAAATATGAAAAACAAATTCAGACTAATTGCTTTCCTGTCTGTTCTCTTGCTGGTAACCATGGCGTGCAGTATCACCCGCCAGTCACCGACCACAGTTCCCCAAACAGGAGAGGAGGATCAGAAAATGTTGGTAAGTGAAACTCGTACACTGGATGTGTTTACCAAAGTTGAGATAGATGGCGGCGCAAAGGTTATCCTGGTGCAGGGTGATGAACATTCTGTCAAGGTTGAAGGCACTCAGCGCGTTGTGGATCAGCTGAGAACTGAGGTAAAAGAAGGCGTGTTGGTAATTGACTTCCGTAATCGAAAGCTCTTCGATACTTGGACCGAAAGCCCAACCCTGACAATCACGTTCAAGGATTTGAGCGCTTTCAGGCTGGATGGCGGTGCAGAGCTGAAGGCGGATAATCTGAACCTCGCGGATTTGAACTTCAGAATTAACGGCGGCGCAAGCGTTAAGCTCAACAACCTGGTCATCAACACCCTGAACATGACCCTGGCTGGCGGTGGAGACATTCGGGTCTCTGGAGCGGCTCAAAACCTGACCATCGATGTCTCGGGCGGAACCAATTTTGAGGCAGAAGATTTCAAGTGCGCCAATGTGACCGTGGAAGTTGCAGGTGCGGCTAATGTGGTTGTATGGGCAACAGATACACTAAACCTCGACCTGGCAGGCGCGTACAGTGTGAGCTACTGGGGCAGCCCAAATATTACACAAAGCATTGGCGGGATTGGTCAGGTAAAGGCGCTGGGAGATAAATAAGTTAGTTGCTGTTATCTGCTTGCCAGGCTTCAGAGAGACGCTGGTAGGTTAGCGCGAGGTCTTCGGGCATGACGCGCGTCTGCCCGATGATCGACATGAAGTTTGCATCGCCCTGCCAACGGGGGACGACGTGCATGTGCATGTGGGCGGC
>CAYPBU010000135.1:0-3768 GCA_964409045.1 uncultured Anaerolineaceae bacterium
CACCGCGACAATTAATCCGATCAGCCCGATCAGTGAAACGCTTTCCCCCAGGAAGATCCAGGCCAGGAGCGTGATCTGGATCAGCATGGAATTGTTGATCATGCTCGATTCCATTGCTGTCAGCGATTGCAGGGTGCGGTTCCAAATCCAGAAAGCCAGGGCGGTATTGAGACCCGCGATTATCAGCAATAGCAGCCAATCCACCAGGTCCAACCGTGGAAGGCCTTGGAAAACCACGACCCCTCCCAGCAGCACTACCGCGCCGATGCCCATGCTGATGCCCGTCACCACCATCGGGTCCAGGCGCTGAGAACGGTTTACACCCCGCCCCATCACAGCGGCAACTGAATTGGCAATCATCGTAAAGAGCGCCAGCCCCATTCCGAGCGCGCTTTTTGGCAGGGTTGTAACAGGCAGGAAGTAAACCAGGACCCCGGCGAGGAAGATCGCCATTCCGCTCCACTGCAGGCGGGAGACGGGCTCCTTGAGGAAGATCAAGCCCAAAACTGCCACCATCGGACCTGTAAAACTCAGCAGCAGGCTCATCGTGATCGCGTCCAGGTAAACCAGGGATAAAAACGCTCCGCCCTGCGTGATCGTGTAATAAACCAACCCGAGGATCACCAGGTAGCGCCAGTCAAAAGCGCTCAACTGCTTCACTTCACCCCGGCGCTTGAGCAGACCCGGCAAGAGGAAAAGGAAAGCCAGCATGTAGCGGATGCCGGTAAAAGCCAACGGCGGCACATCCACGAGAAACTTTTTGATCAGGATGATGGAACTGGACCAAAGCATGGTCACAAACAGAGCGAGAAGAATGGCTTTACCGCGGGATAAAAGGGACATTGGATCCTTTGTTTTGGGGATTATAACACGCCGATAACCAAACACTGACGGTTTTCCGACTGTACACGCCCGGGTAAAGGGAAAAAAATAAGCAAGTTCGTGAACTTGCTTATTTGATCTATATGATCCTGGTGAGTTTTTGGGTTTGAGGTCTCAAGCCCCCAAATAGGCTTTAACCACGCTGTCGTTTTTGAGCAGGTCATCGCCATTTCCCTCGATGGTGATCGTCCCGGTCTCAATCACATAAGCCCGGTCCGAAACAGCCAGAGCCATCTGGGCATTCTGCTCAACCAGGAGAATGCTGGTGCCCTGCTCGTTGATGGTTTGAATGATCTCAAATATCTGTTCCACTAATAGCGGCGCAAGCCCCATGGAAGGTTCGTCCAGCAGCAGCAGCTTGGGATGAGACATCAAGCCTCTCGCAATGGTGAGCATTTGCTGTTCCCCTCCGGAAAGCGTGCCGCCGAGTTGGTTCTTTCTTTCGGCAAGCCGTGGAAAACGCGTAAACATTTCCTGGATATCGCGGTTTATTTGCACTTTGTCATTGACGGTAAATGCGCCCATGTACAAGTTTTCCATAACGGTCATGCGCGCGAAGATTTTCCGCCCTTCAGGCACATGCACAATACCCATTCTGACGATATCCTGGGCTGGTTTAGAGGTGATATTTTCACCGTTAAATTCGACGCTGCCTTCACGCGGATGCATAATCCCGGAAATTGTTTTCAATGTTGTGGACTTTCCAGCGCCATTGGCGCCGATCAGAGCGATAATTTCTCCCTGGTTCAGATAAAAACTGATGCCCTTCAGCGCCTGGATCACACCATAATAAACATTCAGATCTTTAACGGATAGCATGCGCTTTTCTCTTTCTCTCCTGGTATTTTTCGGTCAACTGACCGCCGCCCGCACCCAAGTAGGCTTCAATCACCTTCGGGTTGGACTGGATTTCTTCAGGAAGTCCTTCGGCGATTTTTATCCCGTAGTCCAAGACGGAGATTTGGTCAGAGATCTCCATCACCACTTTCATATCGTGTTCGATCAGGAGGATGGTCAGGCTGAGTTCATCACGCAACCTGCGGATAAAATCCGTCAGGGATTTCGATTCAGAGGGGTTCATGCCGGCAGTCGGCTCATCCAACAGGAGCAGGCGCGGTTTGCTCGCCAGGGCGCGGGCGATTTCGAGTTTCCGCTGTTCTCCATAAGGCAAGTTTCGCGCCAGGAAATTTTCCCTGCCATGTAAACCAACGTAATCAAGCAGCCTGAAGCTGATGACGACCCACGACCGCTTGCGGTGGATGAGGGGCGCTTCAGTTAAGCATTTCCCTCATCAGTCTCCCATCCGTTACACGCCTGAAAACAGCCGCGATACGCTCGGGATGACTGATCAAAATACGGAGACCGGCGGTCAAGTACCTCGCTCGGTCTGCCCACGCGCGCTTTCAGCGCTGGGGTGTTTCGCAAGAGACCGGCGAGAACAAGGCAACAGTTTTAAGGGGGTATTTCCGTTATTTCCGCTATTTCCGCTGTTTTTTGATAGTGCAGAATGGCTGTTTGAGCGGAAAAACCGGCTATTTTGTTAATGTGCGAGGCACTACGCTGCTGGCAATTGGGGTGTCATTTGCAATAATTGCAATAATTGCAAGGTTTTTTGATAGTGCAGAAAAGCAGTTTGAGTGCAAATTGCTCTGTTGTTAATGTGCTTTCTTGCAAATTGAAACACATGGGATATTATAGCACATATGTTCTATTTATGCAAATCTTTTGTAGGATCAGGCAGGGCTTACTGGTGGAGAGGAATGGGTCAGGTATTTCCAACTATTTGCTGGATTGAAACTCCGTAGAAAAGTGCTCCGAGACGAGCCACGTAAACCAGTAAAAAAAAGCGCTGGAGAGGGCGGCCTACGGTGGTGAAACACACCACTATTACCTTTATCTTCCATGCCGCCTCTACCAGTAATCAAGTATTACAGTACTTTGCTCTTTGTGTTGGACAGGGCAAACGACTCGATTGACATGTATAATTGAATATTAATAGGCACTGTTTGGCGGAATATTTCGCTATTTCAGTGATACGGAAATGGGTAAGTATATTGGCTGAAAATGAAGTTTTAATCAAAAGCAAAAAGCGGGTTCAACAGCACGGAGAGGTATTCACACCCAAAGAGATCGTGGATGCCATGGTCTCCCTGCCAGGATTAAATGAATCAATCGTCCAATATTCCACAACCGTCCTCGAGCCTTCAGTTGGAGAAGGCGCGTTTCTGATCAACATTCTGGAACGCAGACTTCAGCTTCTCGCGTCTCAATTCCCCGAGGATCTGGTCAAATTTGAGAATTTTGCCCTACTCGCTATTTCAAGCTTATATGGAATCGAGCTTTTGGAAGACAACGTCAAGAAGTGCGTCATCAACCTCTATGTCACGTTTTTGGAACTCTACAAGGACTTTGCCGCAAAATTCAACAAAGCTCCCAAGGATAATGTTTTGGACAGCGCCAAGACCCTCATCGCAATCAACATCGTTCAAGGGGATTTCCTCAAACGCAAGAAAAATGATGGCGGGCAGATCGTTTTCAGTGAATGGAAGCCACTCAAATTGCAGAAAAACACAAAACACATCAAGGTGGAAAGAACTGAATACACTCTGCAGGACATTTTCCACCACATTAAAATCGAACCTGGAACTGTCTACACGCCTGTTCCGGAAACAAAGCAATTAGGCCTTTTTGATGATCAGCCAGAAGTTATACCTTTACCGGTTTATAGGTTTCTCCCTGTTAATATCGTAGACGTCAACAAGCAAGAGATGGAGGAAATTGACAAGTGAACAGAACAAAAATCGCTCCTTACCAACGGCTTGACCTGAAAATCTATGGATATCACCTCCCCCAACTCGCCTCGCACAACGGTAGCGTCAAGGTCGG
>CAYPBU010000136.1:0-3566 GCA_964409045.1 uncultured Anaerolineaceae bacterium
GTGTTCCGCGCTTTTGGGACCTTTCTTCAACAACACCGGCACTGCGTTTGACAATGCCAAGAAGACCATCGAGGACATGGAGAATTCACGCGGCACCCCTCAGCACATCGCAGCCGTGATTGGAGACACCGTTGGAGATTCCCTCAAGGATGTCGCCGGACCTTCGACCCTGATCTTCATGAAACTGATCGGCATGGCTTCGCTGTTGATCGTGCCGCTGATCAAGTAAATTAGATTTCAATTCTGCGGTGGGTCATTGTGCTTTGCGTGATAATTTTTTCATAGGGTGAGATTGAGGGCACCATTAATGGTGTGATTATTAAGTGTGACGTGCCCTCAATCCGCCGTCGGAGTAGAGCAAATTAGGCTTGTGCGGTCGATGGCGGATTGGAAGCACACCAAGATCTCTTCGTTATAAGTTGTGTGGTGCTTCCAATCTCGCCCTACGCAAATATTCTAATACTGTTAATTGATGGAAAAGCAGATCGCCGCGCTACGCTCGCGATGACGGATTCTTCGGCTCTTCAGGGTGGGTTGGTGTCAGAGGATCTCGCCCTGTCCTAACACTGAGATAGCAAACCCACCAAAAACGGTGCTGCGGTGGGTATGCTATAACGAGTCATGCTCCTGCATCTGCTCTGTGACGCCTACCCACCCTACTTGCACTCCTGCGTCTGCTCTTTGCCGCCTGCCCACCCTAATTGCTCGATGCAACCAACCCACCAAAAAAAGTGCTGCGTTGGGTTAGCTTTTATACGTCGAGAATATCCACACGCTCCCGAACGCCAAACCACCCTACCAATTTTCTAACAACCTGCTAAAAGAAATGTGAGGGGAAGTAACCGGTCACGTTGACCGCGTTATTCTCGATGAAGAAGGCTTTCGGGTCCAAATCCAGCACGCCGCGCCTAAGGCGGATCAGCTCATACTTTGACACCACCGTATTGATCACCACAAAATCAGTATCCGTGTAAGCACCCTTGCCATCCCAATAAGTCGCCCCGCGACGGATCTCCTGCGTGATGAAAGGCAGAATTTCGCGACTGCGCGTGATAACCATCACGTTGATCTTTACATTCTGGTAGTGGGTGCGGTCCATCATAAAGGCATAGATCAGGGTGAAAATCACCGAGTAAACCATGATGAGCGGCGGATTGGCGAAGAGAGCATAGCCATAGACGATCAAACTGATGATCAGCCCCACTCTGCCAACACTGAAGTTATTGTGTTTCATGCTGATGTAAACCCCAAGAATATCAGCCCCGCCGGACGACCCGCCGGCTCTCAGGCACAATCCAGCACCAAAGCCTGCCAGCGTGCCACCCAACAAGCAAACCGTCAGCAGATCATCTAATTCCGGGATCAACTTGCGGATTGGGATGAGTGATAGCGCCAATGTGATAACGGCAATGGAGACGACCGTCTTCAGCATGAATTTTCGATTGACCACTTTGTATGAAATTAATAACAGAGGCAAATTTATCCCCAACAGGATCAAACCTGTCAGAGATCCCAAGCCAGGAATTACCCTTTGCAGCAACTCCAGGATGATCCTGGCAATACCCGTCAGGTTGCCGATATACAGTCCTGCGGGAATAACCAACAAGTTAATCGTTGCCGCATAGAGTAAGCTGCCAAAAATGACCAGGCAGTAATCCCAAAGTTCGCTCTTAAAATCAGGACTCTTCAGGAGTTGTTTGTGTTTGCCTTTTGATCGCTTCTCCGTTTTCGAGTCACGCTTTTTAACTTTGGGCTTGTGGGCAGAAAACTGAAGATAACCCATGTTTTTATTGGGTGAAATAAGAAAAATGCTCTTTGCTGACGCAATCTGTGCAATGGTATTCATACATCACAATCTTACTCGAGCAGCCCGGATTTCAACAAGACCAGGGTAATCCTGCGCACATCACACCCCCCTGGTGCTTTAGTCCTTGGCAGGGTAACCCGTGATGTCCTGAATCTCTTTGTAAAGGGGGGCAAGCCGGTCGTACATTTTCAAATATACACGGTTATAGAGCTCATCATAGAGCTTATGGTTTTCTCCATTCGGCTCGAATGTGCGGCTGATGCGGGTCATTTTTGCCACGGCGCTTTCAAAGGAAGGCTGCAACTTCAAACCCACCGCCAGATCCATGGCAGCTCCCAGCCCGCTGGCTTCATAAACATGCGGGCGGCTGACCGGCAAGCCGAAAATGTCAGCAGTTAATTGCGCGGCAGCATCACTCTGAGAGCCTCCACCGGCTACGCGCACCTCAGTGATCGGTACGCCGCTGCGCTTGCTGGTGCGTTCCGCGCCTTCCCGTAAGGCATAAGCCAGTCCCTCCAGGATTGCGCGATATATATGCGCGCGCGTATGCACGCCACCGAACCCGATCGTTGCTCCTTTGGCGTCTGGTCCAGGTGATTTCAAACCTGGCGCCCAGTAAGGCTGCAGCATCAGCCCCATTGAGCCGGCTGGCACGGAATTGACCAGACCGTCGAACAGCTCTTCTGGCACTATTCCCCTATCCTTTGCCAGGCGCTGCTCATTGTGACCGAATTCCCGCAGGAACCAGGAAACCATCCAGTAGCCCCTGAAAAGCTGGATTTCCAGGGAATAAGAGCCGGGTACTGCCGCAGGATAAGGCGGTATCAGAGGGACTACCTCGATGTAGCGCTGGTGGATAGTGTTGATTGTCGCTGCAGTTCCGTAGGAAAGGCAGCAGATGTTTGACGCCAGGGTGCCCGTGCCGAGCACTTCGCAGGCTTTATCAGCAGCGGCCGAGAATAGCGGCAAGCCAGCAGGAATACCCGTTTCTGCTGAGGCCTGGCTGGTGACTTCACCCAACAGACCAGCAGGAGGAACCAGGTCTACCAATAATTCAGGCTCAACCGGAACTGCCTTCCACTTCCAATCAAATTTTCCAGCCCAGGCATGTTTTTTGTAGTCAAAGGGCAAATGCGCCACCTGGCAGCCAGTCGAGTCGACAAAATTACCTGTCATGCGGTGGGTGAGATAACCTGAGAGCAGCACTATCTTGGCTGTATTGTTCCAGATTTCTGGTTGGTACTTGCGGATCCAATTGGTTTTGGCTTCCGATTGCAGATAGCGGATAGTGTCCATCATGCCCGATAGGGTAAAAATTACTCCCCAGATGCCGCTCACATTTGGCAGACCAGCAGTACGACGTTGGTCCGACCAGTGAATTGCAGGTCTGAGTGGATTACCTTGCTGGTCGAGGTTGATCAAGACGTTTCGCTGGGTTGTGATCGCCACACCGGCGATCTGTTGTTTATCCACGCCCGGGGTTGCCCAAAGCTGCTGGCATGCCTGGCAGAGGGTATCCCAAAAGAGTCCAGGCTCGAGCTCAGCCCAACCTGGCTTTGGCGAACTATATGCGGGCAACGGAACCCTGGCTTTAAAGAGCAAATTACCCTGCAAATCAAAAATCAACGCCCGGGTCGATTGTGTTCCAACATCGATAGCCAGCAGCTGTTCTTTTGCCATTACGCCTCCAAATCTTGTCCCCAGCGTTTTTCTCTCTGCGCCGGGCTCATATCCAACCCCAGTGTACCACCAGGGTTCA
>CAYPBU010000137.1:0-3484 GCA_964409045.1 uncultured Anaerolineaceae bacterium
GGCGCTGAACCTGATCGGAGATGTGCACGGGCGGGATGTTTTGCTGATTGATGATGAAATCGACACCGGCGGCTCGATCGTCCAGGCAGTGCAAGTCGCCAAACTGAACGGCGCCAGGGATGTTTACGTGGTGTTTATCCACCCGGTCCTTTCTGCAAACGCAGCTGAACGCCTGGCTGCTCTGCCAGTGAAGCAATTCATCACCACCAACACAATCCCCATGCTCCCTGAGAAGCAAGCGCTATTTGGCGACCGACTGACAATTCTCAGCATTGGTCCATTGCTGGCTGAGGTCATCAAACGGGCGAATGAAGGCACAAGTGTTGGGGCAATGTTTAATGAGTAAGCGAAGTGCCTGAACTTCCTGAAGTCGAGACCATCGCGAGAAACTTGAGACGGGGCACCGGGGGGGCTCCGTCTTTGATTGGACAGACCATCAAAGGCGCTCGGCTGCTTTGGCTTCGAACCCTGGCGGAACCGGACCCGGATGCTTTCCAGGGATTGCTGCCCGGACAAAAGGTGGTTGAAATTGGACGAAGAGCAAAATTCCTGGCGATAACACTAACTGAATCAGTCCTGGTTTGCCACCTGCGTATGAGCGGCGATCTGAGAATGGAACCATCCGAATCGCCTGTTGCAACACATGACCGCATGATCCTGGATTTTGACTCGGGCTGGCGGCTCAGCTTTAACGACACGCGAAAATTCGGACGGGTATGGCTTGTGAACGACACGCAGAGCTTGTTTGCTCCTTTGGGACCCGAACCTGACGATCCTGCCTTGACGCCGGCCAAATTCCATGAAATGCTGCACTCGCGGGATCGGGCGATAAAACCGCTTTTACTTGACCAACACTTTTTAGCCGGACTGGGAAATATCTATACGGATGAAGCATTGTTCAGAGCCGGCATCCACCCCCTGCAATCCACTGAACTGCTCGATCTGCAGGACGCTGCCAGGCTGTTGGAGTCTATCAGGTTCACCCTGGCGCGTGGGATTGAATCCAACGGCGCAAGTATAGACTGGGTCTACCGCGGGGGAGATTTTCAGAATCATTTCCAGGTCTATCAACAAACCGGCAATCCTTGCCCACGCTGTGGTCAACCGGTCCACAAGACCACTGTAGGGCAAAGAGGCACCCACTTTTGCCCCCATTGCCAACCCCTAAAAGGAGCTTAGTATGTACGACAAACTTGCCTCAATCTATGATTACTTCGTAAATTGGGAAGGCCGCCTGGCTTACGAACTCCCCTTTTTGGAAAAGCAACTGCACACACTGGGGGAGGATCCATCCCAAATCCGGGTGATGGATACCGCCTGCGGCACCGGGCATCATGCAATTGCCCTGGCAAATTTGGGATTTCAGGTTTCGGGTTCGGATCTTTTTCCGGAGATGGTCGGCCTGGCGGATGCGAACGCCAAAGCCGCAGGCAAACAAGTGGCTTTCCGAACAGCAGGCTTTGGCAGAATCAGTGAGACCTTCGGGCAGCCGGGTGAATTTGACGCGGTTTTGTGCCTGGGCAATTCCCTGCCCCACGTGGATTCCAACGAGGATTTAAAAAATACTTTGCGCGATTTCAAAGATCTATTATGCTCAGGAGGCATGCTTCTGGTGCAAATGCGCAACTTTGACCTCGTTATGGGAGAAAAGAAGCGCTGGATGGAACCGCAAACCGTCAAAGACGGCTCAACAGAATGGCTTTTCCTGCGTTTTTATGACTTTGAAGACGACGGCAAGATCCAGTTTAACATCCTCTCATTGCAACGTAAAGCCAACGCCGCCTGGCAAACGCAACTCACTTCAGCCCACCTATTACCGATTTATTCAGAACAGTTGAAGGCAGAACTTGGAGCTCTCGGATTTAGAAACATCCAATTTTTCGGCAATCTTGCAGGCGATTCCTATTCGGCTGCCTCCAGTGGTGATCTGGTGCTCGTCGCTTACAAGGCCTGAAAACAATCCGAAAAATTGCTTAAAGCGAACTTTTGCGCAAAGAAGGCTTGATGTGCTTTCGATTCTCACGCCACCAATGGACTGTATCTGCGACCGTATCGCGAAGTGGACGCCGGCGATAACCCAATTCAGTTTCTGCTTTGAGACAGGTTATGCAGGAATTACTTTGCAGAGTCTCGATTGAGTACTTGGTAATCCGGGGACGTGTGCGGGTGATCCTGTAATAAAACTCAGCCAACGGTGTAATGAACTTAACAAACCAGCCCGGGATCCAAATTTCATGTGAACGGATCCCAGCCGCTTGCTGGACTAATTGACGATAATTCCTGACTGTTACCCGAGTTCCCGAAAGCAGGTAAGCTTCTCCGCTTCGACCGAGTTCAGCAGCCAGGATATGCCCTTCTGCAACATCTCTCACATCTACAAAATCAAATGCGCCATCCATGGCAATAGATGGGGTTTTTTGCATCCATACTAGCAACATTTCACCCATTTCAGATCTGCGAAAATCACAAGGTCCAATCACCCCAGTGGGTAGAACTATCACTGTTTCCAAACCATTTTTCGCAGCCTCCTGAACGAGAGCTGAAGCTATTGCTTTGGTTCGGTCGTATGCACCGGAGGGATTCTCCTGGTCGAACGCAATGGTCTCATCAATTATGGTACCTTCCATGGGGCGACCCAGGGCATGGATGGAACTAGTATAGACCATACGTCGCACACCCATCGCGCGGCAGGCATCGATTACATTTCGTGTTCCTTCCACGTTGACCTTGTACATCAGGTCATTTTGATCAAGAGTGATCCCAACCAATCCTGCCATGTGATAGACCAGGTCCACTCCCTCCATTGCCAGACGCAACTTGTCAGGGTCGAGAACATTCCCTTCCACTTTTTCACAATCGAGCCCTTCCAACGAAGAAACGTCCTCACCAGGCAGAACTAAAACGCGTACTTTTTCACCTCTGTCAAGCAAGGCACGAACAAGCACGTTGCCGAGATGCCCTGCCCCACCAGTAACTAAAATCATTCTTATCCTCCAATACCATCCAGTAGTAACGATAGCCCTTCCGAAGTCAACGCGGACCAGTCAGCCTTTTCTTGGTTAAAAGCGGCTTCCAGTAAATAACCCATGGAAACCGCCACAAGCAATCGGGCAAGGATTTCACTGTCAATGTCTTTTCGAATGGATCCATCGAGTTGACCAGTTTCGATAATTCTCATAAAAAAACCCATGAAGTATCGATATGGTTCCATTGCCGTTTTCCAAATCGCTGGATCAGACATGGCTTGCCGCCAGAAATCGACCAGCATAGGAAAACCTCTTGGGACTGCCGCAAAAGCCATATTGAACTGATATGGCATTTGAATCAGAACATCTTTTGCGTTGCTATCCTCTGTAATAGGTTCACCCAAAACGGATTGCATCACCCTGCCGGACCAATTTTCCATCAGACTCAGAAAGAGCACTTGTTTTGTCTCAAAATAGTGATAGAAGGAACCTTTGCTCACACCCGCATGTTTGCAGAT
>CAYPBU010000138.1:0-3436 GCA_964409045.1 uncultured Anaerolineaceae bacterium
AAATGTGTTACCTATGTCCTGTCACATTCTGTTACCTATCTCCTGATACCATACACTTACGCCGTTCCGACCGTGATTATGGAAGGGGTCGAGCCCCTTCCCTACCAAAATTGCTTAAAATCCTTCCAGCCTTGAGATGTCCGCAAAAGGTTTCAGCAATCCAGCGATCGCTTGCAGCATCCCAAGCCGGGTGTTGCGCAAACCCTCATCTTCCACCATCACCAGGACCTTGTCAAAGAACCCATTGATCGTCGGGACGAGCTTTTCGATTTGACTCAATGCGTTCTCAAAGCGTGGCTCAGCCCCCAGGGATTCCTGCGCCTTTTGCACGGCCTCGAATAGCACCTTTTCTTCCGGTTCCACCAATAAACTGCCATCCACCGTAAAAGCTTGCGGCAATTCACGGGTCATGCGAAGGCAGCGGCTATACGCCGGCAGAATTGTCCCCCAATCCTGCCTGGCGACCCAAGCGTTCAATACGCCAGCCCGTTCTGCTGCAACAGCTGGATTAGCAGCATTGACCTGCTCCACTGCGTCCACCACATCATAGCGGAAACCTTTGTCCAAAAGCAGACCATGCAGCCTGCCAGCAACGAATTCGGCAGTCGTGTCGATCAGCTCGGGTTTCACTTCCACCGGCTGAAAACCTGCCGCTGCTCTCAAACCTTCCCTGACGTCAAAGTTTATGTTCTTCTCAATCAACAGTTGCGCTAAGCCCAGCGCGGTACGCCGCAGGGCAAAAGGATCTTTATTTCCTGTCGGTGCCAGACCAACCGCGAACAAACCCACGATCGAATCAAGCCGGTCAGCCAGCCCTACGCAAACGCCAGCCCAGCCTTCGGGCAAGCGGTCTTCCATCGTTCGCGGAAGGTAGTGTTCGAAGATGCCCTCGGCAACCTCTGGTGTTTCGCCGGATTTCTCCGCGTAGTAGCGACCCATGATGCCCTGAAGACTGGTCATTTCCACCACCATCTGGCTGGCGAGGTCTGCCTTGCAGAGCTCAGCCACGCGGTCTGCCGTGAGCTGCTCAGCTAAGGTTAGCCCCAGATCCGTCGCGAGCTTCCGGGTTAGCTCCTGGATGCGGCGGGTTTTCCCAAGCACGGATCCAAGCTGTTTCTGAAAAGTGAGCTGCTCGAGGTCAGGCACAAAATCTGCCAGTTTCTTCTGTAGATCTTCGCGGATAAAGAATTCGGCATCCGCAAAACGGGCATGCACCACCTGCAAATTACCATCCACCACCGTTTCGGCATGTTCGAGATCCCCGTTGCGGACAATGATGAAATGATTGGTTAGGCTGCCATCAGCGTTGATCACGGGGAAGTAGCGCTGATGCTTCTTCATCACGCTGATCAGCACTTCAGCCGGCAGGTTCTGCAAATAGCGAAGGTCAAAGCTGCCCAACAAGGCTGCGGGTCTTTCCACCAGATTGCTGACTTCGCCCAACAGATCGGGGTCTTCAGCCAGAGTTCCACCCACTTTTTCCGCCAGTGAAAGCGCCTGCTCCCAGATCGCCCCGCGTCGCAGGGAAGAATCCAGGATAATGCCCTGAGATTGCAGATAGGGAGAATAGTCCGCAGGAGTGTGAAGAACCTTCTCAGCCTCCTGGGAGAAACGCAAACCATGAGTCACTCGCCCAGCCTTCAGCCCCGCGTAGCCAAACGGTACCACTGCCTCCCCAAGCAGCGCCACCAGCCAGCGAATCGGCCGTGAGAAGCTCACGCCGCTTTCGTTCCAGCGCATGGATTTAGTGAAGCGTAAATTTGCGATCATTCCCGGTAAGGCCTCTGCCAGAATTTCGAGGGTGGGCTTGCCAGCTTCCTGCATCTCCACAACCACGTAGCGACCGTTCTCAAAGTCCCGTACCTGCAGCTGCTCAACGGCAACACCACGGCTGCGGGCAAAGCCTTCGCCGGTCTTGGTGGGTTTGCCTTCGGCGTCGAAAGCCTTGTCGGCTGGGGGACCCTTCACCTCGAGCTTACGCTCCGCCTGGTGGGTCTGCAGGGCTTCAACCTGCACTGCCAGCCGGCGTGGGGTACCATACACACTCAATTTGTCGTACCCAAGCCGGGCATCGAGCAGCAGGGTTTTTATCAGGCTTTCAAGGTTGCTGATGGCAGAGTCCAGGTCTGCTGTTGGCAGTTCTTCCACACCAATTTCAAACAAGAGGTCGGCATGTTCCTCGCTGATTGCTGGTAAAGTTTCCTCTTCAAGTACAAGGGGGGGTTGTTCGGATTTCATCCAAGGGAAGCCCATTTCTTCGCGTTGGGCACGGTAAGCCTCAGCCACCTTCCGCGAAAGTTCGCGCATCTTGCCAAAGAGTGCCTGGCGCTCGGTGAAACCGATTGCCCCGCGGGCATCCAGCACGTTGAAGGTGTGCGAGCATTTGATAATGTTGTCGTAAGCCGGCAGCACTAATCCCCGTTCAAGGGCGTTCTCCGCCTCTTTTGTGAGGAGCGAGAACATCTGCCTGAGGTTGGGCACATCAGCAACTTCGTAGTAGTAGGTTGAGTGCTCACGCTCCGCAACCTGAAAAACGTCTCCGTAGGAGCGGTTCTCATTCCAGCGGATGTTTTTGAAATGATTCACTTTCTGAAGGCTTATGGCGATGCGTTCAAGACCGTAGGTGATCTCAACCGCGGGCACGTCCAAAACAATTCCACCTGCTTGTTGGAAGTAGGTGAACTGCGTGATCTCCTGCCCATCCAGCCAGACTTCCCAGCCAAGACCCCAGGCGGAGAGAGCAGGCGATTCCCAGTTATCTTCCACGAAGCGGATATCGTGCTGTGCCGGGTCAATGCCAAGCGCAAGCAACGAATTCAGGTAGAGCTCCTGCGGATTGCCTGGATCAGGTTTGAGGATGACCTGGAATTGGGTATGCTGCTGCAGCCGGTTTGGGTTTATCCCGTAGCGTCCATCATCCGGGCGTACGGAGGGTTCCACATAAGCGACACGCCACGGCTCAGGACCAAGCACCCGCAAAAAGGTGGCGGGATTCATTGTGCCTGCACCGACCTGAGAATAATATGGTTGCCAGATGAGGCAGCCCTGCCCCGCCCAGTAAGTCTGCAATTTGAAGATGATGGATTGAAAATCTAATGCTGTGCTCATCGCGAAACCTCGTGTTTGATTTAACAGATTGATTATACATCAGCAAGACTGCAGTCTGAATTGTAAGGTTGGAAAACGGATGAAAGGTAGGGCGCCATACATTGCTGGCACTTGGTCTCTTCCTTCCGGGTCATCCCCACACAATTGGAGTCTAGATCGCCACGCTTCGCTCACGATGGCGGGATACTCGTCACTGCGTGGAGCGAACCGATGGGGAAATTTTAAACCGACTCTGTCATCCTGAGCAGCGCGAAGGATCTTTCTGTTAAGAATCAGATTCTTCGCAACAGAGGCTCAGAGTAACTATGTTGAATGTCAAGAGCATACA
>CAYPBU010000139.1:0-3374 GCA_964409045.1 uncultured Anaerolineaceae bacterium
CCGGACCAAGCGGTGGCGGAAAGAGTATGCTGGCGATGAAGCTGGCTGAAACCCAGTTCTCTTTTGAGCAACGCGGGCAGGTGCTCGGGCTCTACATGAACACCAACACCCTCACCGAACCGCGCCATTTCTTAATGGCGGTAATCGAGACCCTTTCCCTGCCCTCCTCCAGGTCGAACGCGAATCGGATCGAGAGCATCTTTGAGCGCCTTGAGAGCAGCGAAGATCAGCTTCTGATCGTGCTGGACGGTCCCCCAATTGACCAGGATTATCTCAACCAGATGTTAGCCTGGTCGGTGGAGCATCGCAAAAAGATCAAGACGATCATCTTCCTGCAGGATATTAACAACAACACCAGCAACATCGGCTCCTTGAACCAATTCCTGGGGCTGTATGTGCCCTTCCGTGCCCCGGAGGTGGTCGAAGTCGCTTCGCTGCTGTATGCGCGCATGATGTCTGCCGGGCATCCCGATCCGCTGAAGCTGATTCCGGAGGAAACCATGTTCAAGCTGGCAGAGCAATCACGCGGATCGCTGACCGAAGCGTTGCGCCTGGGCAGTGAGCACCTGGAAAAAGTACTTGAAGAGCAAAAAAGCAGCCTTAGGATGGGCGTTTTCCCATTCCGTCCGGGTGCTGCCGGGTAATATTGGCGTTTTTAGACCGGAAATGACCGGTGTGAATAATAAATGGAACAAAACGGCTGGACTGAGATCTTAGAATCCTTGGCTGGGCTGGAGAATGATCAGCTTCAGGGATTGTTAGATTCATGCGAACTCGGCTTTGACGGTAACTTCACCATCACGGCAGATGAATTGGTTTATACCGGTTTATGCCAGTACTACCCCCTGATCGAAACGCTCGTCCAGGATAAAACGGGCAAACATTTGCGCCTGAATCTTGAAAAAAGTGTGCCCGTGGGCACAGATAAAGCTTCTCTCCGGGTAGAACTCGCCGCCGCGAATGTGACAGACGCGATCCTGAAACCGGATTCCATCGCGGCTGTGCCCTCTTATCTCCTGCGCTTTGTCCCTTATGTCGGTTCCTCAGCAGTTTTAATTGCCACTGCCCTGCGCCAGGCGTTCTATCGCGCCTCGCGCGAGCACGGTGCCGATCAACTTTTCCCTCGCCAGAGTGACACCGTCACAATCAATGTGCAATCACTCCTAAAAACTCTGGGCGGCGTTCTCAGCCGCGCCAAGTTTTTCAGGATTTTCCAACAGGGCGACATGGATTGGTTCATCCAAAGAGCTGAACCGAAACACCGCGTCGCCGAGGGGCGCATCCAACGGGAGCCCAACACTTACCACTACCGCGGGTTGCTGCTCACACCCGGTGATGCTGAGGATCTTTATAACTGGCTGCTCACCCAGGCTGTCTCGCTCGATCCGCTTGGGGTGCTTTCCAAGGCCATTGCCACGCCCCGTGACCAGATTCTTACGTTCCCTTTCCGTCTGCCCAATGAAAAAGCGCCTGCCCTCTTCACCGGAGCAACCAGCGTGCACGAAGTGCTCAGCACAGCCCTGTCTCCAAAGCCGCTCGACCCGACTCTCGCAGGCTTGTGTGACCGCCTGGCGAGCCATCTAATCCGCCCCGAAAGTTTTCTTGCGGTGCCGTGGTACTGGTTCCAGCAAGTTTTACCGGAATTGGGCGATGACCTGGGTGTGCTCTACCTGATGTGTAAGAACTGCTGCTACGTGGATTGGGCGCGTGGCAAGGACCGCAACACTTTCTGGGTACCTGGCGGGCTGCCTACCCTGCAGGGCTGGATCCGCTCGGAAACGCTTCCCAAGCGCATCCCCCATGCCAAACCGAGCAAACGCGGTCGCCCCAAATCCTCCATGGTCAGTTCCGATTCTGCCTACACACGCCAATGGCGGCAGGCAAATCGCGACCTTGCCAGCCAGTACCTTTGCCGGCTGGACACGCGCGTCAGTGAGACAGGCACGGATTGGCAACTCCAGGTTTCCGAGGTGCAGCTGACAGCCGCCGACGAGTCCCTCAAACAAGCTATTTACGCCTTCCTGTTTGCGCCTCCCGACCCCGTAAGTCCGGAATTGCTCAGCGCTTATGCCTCGGATAGTCGATGGCAACAGGTGATGACGAGCAATTCTGAAGCCAATCCTGCCCGATTATGTCATTTTGAGACTTTAGTAAAAGCGGGAATATGTCAGAATGAGACTTTGGACACCGTCCAAATTTGTCATTTTGATACGCTTGTAGACGGGCTAAATTATTATTTTGAGACTCTCATCGGCGCAGGAATTTGTCAGTTTGACACGATAATTAAGATATTAAACAGACTTAAATATGCTCCCTTCTTCAAACAAGAAACCGTTCCATCCAAAATTGCCTCACAGCCGGTTGGATTGGTTGAGCATATTGAAGAATCTTCTGATGAATCAAACTTAGCCTGGGATTACGGCAAATTGATGCGCGGGATCAACCCCGAATTACGGACAAAGATCCAAAAATTGGATCTTGACAAGAGATTCCTGGTCTGGTTGATTGCTGGCAGCCTGAACCCGGAGATTCACAGTCCCGTCAGCTTTGCCGTTGCCACGACGCTTGAGAACAAGCAAAACCCGGAAGGGTCCGCCGCTCGGTTGGCAGATCTGTCAGCAGGTGAGCTGAGCGTGCTGCTGAAGAAAACCCTGCGCCGAATGGAACAGAATTACCTTGGACCAGTTATGAACAGCGGCACAGGAAGTGAAGAGCTTGAATCTCTACTGCAACCCGTAGCGGGCAGCCAGGAGCGTCGGAAGTTGATTCGCCGCCTGGCAGACCTGCTTGGTTTGGAAGCCTAACTCCCCCCTTTTTTTATCTGACCTAAATTTAATGCCTGCAACTTTGCTGGACCTTGAAGGTTAAAATTCGCTTCATCATCGAAAAAATTGCCGGAATACCAAGCTTCCAGTATGGCGTATTGGCCTCAAAAGGGGAGGGGTCCTTGAGCGCTGGCTGGTGGCCGCTAGACCGCCAGTATCCGCTGGACTGGCTTGGCCTCTTTGTTTTGATAGGGATTTTAGTGATTCAAGATAATAAAATGCGCGTAGCCATGCAGGAAAGATTTAGTGGTTTCATACTTCGATTAAAGTAATTACTTTCATCCACATCCATCCAACAGAACATACGGAAATTATAAGTTACCCTCTGTGCGCCATGTAGGCGGGTGACTGCATCCCTCAAGAAAGTAATTTTCTAAGGGATAACCCGAAGGGAATTTTTCGTAGGTCGGAATGAGTCCGCCTCGGGACACTGAAATTTCAGAAACCCTGCGCGGGCTCACTCCGACAGACATGATTCTATTGGCAGACCCCTCGTAGATACCGTCTTGATTGTCAAGAGTTATAGCAGAATTGCTTGCCATAATCCGG
>CAYPBU010000140.1:0-3288 GCA_964409045.1 uncultured Anaerolineaceae bacterium
CGTCCCTCTGTTGAGCAACTTCCGAAGAACAAGCCTCTGGTAACTGGGCAAAGGGTTCTGGATAGTTTCTTCCCAATTGTTACGGGAGGTACAGCCGCTATACCGGGTGGTTTTGGTACTGGGAAGACGGTAACCCAGCACCAGATTGCCAAGTGGTCTGACGCTGACATTGTTGTATATATTGGTTGTGGAGAACGCGGTAACGAAATCACGCAGGTTTTGCAGGAATTCCCAAACCTTATCGATCCCCGGAATGGGCATCCATTGATTGAACGAACCGTGATTATTGCAAATACTTCTAACATGCAAGTTGCAGCTCGTGATGCAAGCATTTATACTGGCATTACGATAGCAGAATACTACCGTGATATGGGCTATGACGTAGCACTGATGGCCGATTCCACTTCCCGTTGGGCAGAAGCCATGCGAGAAATTTCAGGGCGGTTACAAGAAATGCCAGCACAAGAAGGCTTTCCAGCCCATCTCAGTTCCCGTCTGGCTGAATTTTATGAGCGAGCGGGAAGAGTAAAAACTTTGAGTGGACGTGAAGGATCAGTGAGCATTATTGGCGCGGTCTCTCCTCCTGGAAGTGACTTCTCTGAACCGGTTACACAGTATACGCGACAATACACCAGAATTTTTTGGGCTTTAGATAAGACTTTAGCATCTGCCCGTCACTTTCCGTCCATAAATTGGCTTAGTTCTCATAGTGAATACATTGATTCAGTCTCTGATTGGTGGCAAAAAGAAACAGGGTTTGACTGGCGCAGTTTACGCGCCCAGGCAATGGAGATTCTGACGGATCAAGATCATCTCAATCAAATCGTTCGCCTGGTAGGCCCGGATGCGTTACCTGATGAACAACGTCTTGTTCTCTTGACTGCTGATTTATTGACAACAGGTTTTCTTCAACAAAATGCCTTAGATGAAATTGATACATATTCTTTACCCAATAAACAGATAAGGATGCTTGCAATCATTTTGCGTTTCCATGAGCAAGCTCAAAAAATAATCAAACGTGGGGCTGTCATCGAGGCTTTTTATGGCCTTCCTATCGTCCATAGCCTTTTGACTATGAAAAATGAAATAAGCAATGATCATCTTGAAAAGTTTGACACCCTGGTTACGGAGCTGGATGAGCAGCTGGCTTCATTGGAGGAGAAATATCTATGAGTTCAATGAAAACCGGTGGTGTTAATGCCAAGGGTATCACTAAGCTTGAAGGGCCCCTGTTAGTTATCGAAGGTGTCGGACAAGTCATGTATGACGAAATTGTCGAAATAACTGGTCAGGATGGCATAAAGCGGCTTGGCAATGTTTTAGAAGCTGATGAACATTTTGCGGTTGTGGAAGTTTTTTCAGGCACAGGAGGGCTATCTGCAGAAGGTACTAGCGTACGCTTCACAGGGCGACCATTACATATCCCTGTTTCCAGGGAGATGCTTGGTCGGGTTTTCAATAGCTTCGCTGAACCCATCGATAATTATCCATGGCCAATTGCCAAAAAATTCATGGATATCAATGGTCAGATTATCAACCCTGCCTCTCGTGTTTATCCGGAGGATTACCTGCAAACAGGCATTTCCGCAATAGACATTATGAATACACTTATCATGGGTCAGAAACTCCCAGTGTTTTCAGGTGCGGGTCTACCTCACGATCAACTAGCCGCACAAATTGTCAGACAAGCTCAAATTGGTCAGATTGCTGGCTCAAAACAAGTCAATCAATCGGAATTCAGCATAGTTTTTGCAGCCATGGGTGTGAAACATGATGTAGCTGAATTTTTCCGCGAAGAATTCCTTCGCAGCGGAGCTCTTAATCGGGTTGCTATGTTCCTTAATATGGCTGATGATCCAACCATTGAAAGATTAATCACACCTCGATCAGCCTTGACTCTTGCTGAATACCTCGCATTTGAATGTGACCATCATGTTCTCGTCGCGATGCTTGATATGACTAATTATGCTGAAGCGCTAAGACAAATTTCAAATAAGCGTGGTGAAGTACCTGCTCGAAAAGGTTTTCCTGGATATATGTATAGCAATATGGCTTCTTTATACGAGCGAACAGGTCGCATAAAGACCAGTAAAGGTTCTATTACCCAGATACCAATCCTGACAATGCCAAATGATGACATTACTCATCCTGTGCCAGACATTTCTGGTTACATCACAGAAGGGCAAATTGTTTTGGGCAGGAATCTTTTTCAGCAGGATATCTATCCTCCAATTAGCGTAATGCCCTCATTAAGTCGATTAATGAAAGATGGGATCGGGGAAGGGAAAAGCCGCTCCGATCATCCACATTTAGCTTCTCAACTCTATGCGGCGTATGCGCGCGTCCAGGATGTACGTTCTCTTGCTTCTGTGATTGGTGAAGACGAATTGCCGGTATTGGACAGGCAGTATTTGAAATTTGGAAAATTGTTTGAAAAAGAGTTTCTACGACAGCGACCAGACGAAAATCGCACGATTGAAACCAGCCTGGAAATGGCATGGGATCTGCTCTCAATTCTTCCACGCACGGAACTTATCCGACTTTCAGAAGCGGAATTGGATATTTGGTACAAGGCAAAAAATGACCCTACTTAAGCTTGCGCCAACTCGATCTAACCTTCTACGTTTAAAAACCTCTTTACAATTTGCTAAAGAGGGTTACAACATTCTTGATAAAAAACGGGAAGCATTAACCATCGAGTTGATGAGTATGGTTGAAAAAGCGGAAAAACAGCAAATACACGTTCAAAATCTGATGCAAAATGCTTATCAAACAATTGAAATTGCTCGATTGACAATGGGCGAAGAACAAGTTTCATGGGCAGCTTTATCGGTACCAGAAAGTATTGAAGTCAGTATCGTTTACTATGGCATGATGGGTGTTCCTCTACCAAGAGTAAAAAAAATCAGTTCACCTCAAGAATTAACCTATGGGATGGGCGCAACCACAGTAGCTTTAGATGCAGCAGCCAGATATTTTAGACAGGTTGCTGAAGAAATACCAATTACCACTTCCTATCAAATTAGCATTCGTCGTTTGGCCAGTGAATTGAAGAAAACGCACCGAAGAGTTAACGCACTCTCAAAAATATTTATCCCAGATTATGAAGAAACCATCCAATATATTGAAGAGACCCTTGAAGAACAGGATCGAGAAGAATTTTTTCGATTGCAATGGCTGAAAAAATCTAAAGAAAAGATATCCTAAAAATATCGTAACAACTCTCTCAACTTAAGTGAGTTTTTTCCGTTTTTTCGCCGTCATTCCGAGTAGGTGATGATTTCATAG
>CAYPBU010000141.1:0-3098 GCA_964409045.1 uncultured Anaerolineaceae bacterium
ACCTCTAACCTAGCAGTTAACAGCCGCCCGCTCTGCCAATTGAGCTACCAGGGAAAGCAGAAACCTATTATATGGAGAATCAGTGGGGGTGTCAAGCAAAATCGCACTAACCTCCCTCCGCCACCACCTCCACAGGCATTTTTCCCTTGCCTTTGGCAAGAAACCAGGCGTAATACATGCCGATTGCGATCACGTAGGTGATTATTGTGATGGTAAAAGGCCACTGGAAGCCAGAGCGCACCTGTAGCAATCCGCTGATGGTCGGGCTGAACGCCCAACCAAAGTTGCCCGCCATGCTTGAAAGGCTCGCGATCATCCCGCGCGACTCAGGGTCGACCCGTTCCATGGTAAAGGTGGAGTATATCGGACCGCTCATGTTCATCAGCGTCAGGCGGATGTAATACGAGACGACACTCACCTCAAACCAGGGCGCAAACCCCAACAGCGCCAGGAAAGGAATCGAGAGTGCCTGGGTAGCCGTCACCACCTGGATCTTGCCAAAACGCTCCGCCAGGGCTGGCGCAACCACCAACCCAATGCCCATCGCCAGGCTGCCCCAGGCAAAAATGACACCGATTGCCGTGTCGCTTTGGCTGTGCACATTACGGAAGAAGACGTTCATGAATGGCATCACCATGCCCGCGCCAATCGAAATCACCAGGCTGGGCAGAATCAGTTTACTGAGCAAGCCTGGATTCTTGCGCACGAAGCTGACCGGCGCAAAAGCTGAGAGCTGGCTGATGGACCTCAAGTTGGATTTCATCAGAATAACTGGTATCGCCGAAGCCAGCGAGAGAAACGCCATCACCCACAACGACCAGCCATAAGCTTTCGAGCTGACGGCGCTAACGGCGATGATTCCCGCTGCCCAGCCGGGCAGGTAACCACCAAGCCATTCTCCGATGGAAGTCGCGGTCATGCGCAGCCCGGAAGACAGGCTAAAGAGATACGTCCGCTCTTTGGCGCCGCTATTTTCCATCAAGAAGGGTCCGGTAGCCACACCAGATAGCGCCTGGGCAACGCCCTGCAGCACGTTCATGGCGATAAACATCGGCACAGATGGATAAAGCAGCATCAGCGCCATCGAAATACCATAGCCAAGGTAGCCAAGCAGAAAGGCGTTCCTGCCGCCGATGCGGTCGGTCAGGTAGCCCATTGGCAACGCGGCTATCAGCGAGGTGAGACTGCGGGCTGTGACCAGGTTGCCAAGGGTGGCTTCGTTGTAGCCCAGGCTAAGTACATAAAAATTGAAAAGCAACTGGCTGATGCCCATGGCAACGCCAAAAAACAGAAGGCTCAAGAGGAAGAGCCTGGCGTTGCCCGTGAAAGCGCGCACCCGACTCAGGTAGGTACGCAAAACCGAGCGGCGTTCGCCAGGCTCGGCTATCGGTTCAATGTCATTCAAACTCATTCCCCCTGGACAAAAAGCTTAAGTAAATCGATGGTGTTTTCAAATCCGTCGTAACGCGGCGAGAACTGGCGTTCACCTTCCTGGCTGAGCAGGATCTGGACCATGCCAGCCATACGCAGCTGGTTAAGGTGATGCAGCACCGTGGGCGGGCGCAAGCGCAGGGCGCGCGAGAGCTCAGTGGCGGTGCGTGGAGACTGTGCCAGGTAGCGTAGAATGCGCAGGCGGGTTGCATCCGAGAGGGCTTTGAGGCTGCGGATCAGGGCATCCGGCACGATATCGCCGGGAATGATTGCCATCGTATCCGGTCGTGCGCCAAAGACAACCATCAGCGTGTCCGCGCTCAGTTTCTCGAGGAACATGTAGGGTGAGCCCCAAAAAGATGGCGCTAAGACGATCTTTGAATAGGTTTCGATTTTTTCAATGCGCACGCCATTGCTCAGTTCTTCAAGCAGCACTGGTAATGCCAGGCTGCCAGCCCGCATCTGGGCATGCGACAGACCGTACTTGAGCACAGGCAAAATGCGCTGCTCTTCTTCCGCAAAAAAGTTGTCAATATAGGCTTCAAGCGCCTTGACAAACTTGTTGCCGAATGCCTCGCGGTCAGACCAGGTCTGATAAAGCCCATCGAGGTAGGCGGATTGTGTGTATTCCTCGCTAAGGCGGGCTCTTTCCAGCAAGATTTGGCGCTCAGGAGGGGTCCACTTGTGACCCGGGCGGAGGCTGAGCAGTGTTTCCTTAAACGCGTTTGGGGTCTGAAAGGGAAACGAAAGCGTTTCAAGTATGCGTGAAGCGGGCATTTTCTTGAGGGCGTCAATCACCGCTGTTGAGTTTTTTGGGGCAGGCAGGCTGTGGACGAAAAACAGCGGCGGGCTGATCTGCCTGACAGCCACGTCTAGGGTTTGGCGGTGCTCAGCTGGCAAGCGCGAGCGCACACCGGCTGCCCAGGATGCCCTGACTCCGAAAGTGTCTGGGTCGTGGAGCGCGCGCAGGCTCACGAAGAGGTCGTAGGCGGTGCCAGCATCCCATTGGATTTTGGTTTGGACAGAATCGCTCATAGCATCCCTCCGGGTAGTATAGATAATAATCTATTTTATTAGCTTATGGCCTTAATTTCAAGGGTGGTTATGTGCGGATTGGATGCATTGTCGCCGCAGGGAAAAGACACCTGTGCCCGGTTATGCCCGCCTGGGGATCCGATTGCGTAGGGATCACACGCTGTGGTGACTCGGGCTTGTGACATCCTGGATGGCACGGCAGTGCCGTGCCGCTACGAATCGCGCCTGTAGAGGTCCCCCCCCTCCGTGGTGACCCGTTTTGGTCGAGAATCCCACAAGGGAAATCTTTGCATGGACGTCAATCCTGCACGGATTTCGTGAATTGGTGTGGGTGGATGGTAGGGGCACGGCATGCCGTGCCTCCACATCATACCTTTGTTCTCGCCGGTCTCCAGGCCGCTCGAGGTTGTTGACCGGTAGGTCTCAGGCTCTAGGGGTCGCCCACCGTGGCGACCAGAGTATATGACATCAAGGGCGGGCACTGCGTCCAAGGCGGGCACGGCATGCCGTGCCCCTACCCGGGATTCTGGTTCCGTAGGGGTCACCCACTGTGGTGACCCGGGATTTTCAGCCCTCTCTCGAGTGTATAGACCGGAGACATAGGTAACAAGTGTTCGGACACATAGGTTACA
>CAYPBU010000142.1:0-3059 GCA_964409045.1 uncultured Anaerolineaceae bacterium
TATCCATCACCACGAACGCGCCTTCCTGCACCGTTTGTGCCGGCACGGTCAGCTTCACCTGCAGGTTGGCTTCAAGACCACCCCCGGTCACAAAACCGATGGGCGGGTTTTCATTGCTGATGTCTGCTCGTTGTTCCATGATGGGTTACTCCAATTCCGAAAGTGCGTCCAACACCTGAGTCAGGCGTGGGTAGTCATCCCTTAGCAGGACGATCAATCTCTGGCAGGCAGCCTCATACCATCCGGGGTTGCCCAGCGAGTCTTGCACACGGCGAGCCTGGCTGAGGTGCGACACCAGCAGCTCCTCAACCGGCTGATCCACCAAGCGCAGGATGTGGCGCAGGTAGGAATAGCCGTGGCCAGTGAAGTGCGCCACTTCCTCAGAATCACACAAAAAAAGCTGGTCCAGGCTGAGCGGCGGACGGGGCGGCAGTTGGTGCTGGATCTGACCATCATTTTGGAAGCCAATCGTGAGCACGTGGATCTCGACCGGCAAGTTGCGGTTGTAGCGGTTGTCGGCGGTGTACTCGCCGGGGATGCTCACCCCCGAGACAAGCTGGCGCACAAGCCCGTCGTCATTAATGCTGATATTGGTGATCAAGCCATAAACATCGGTTTGATCTTCCAATGAGGCTCTGACCAGCGAACCAAAAGCCGGGGTTTCCAGCTCCCGAACACGGCAACCTGCCACAAATTGGCTGTTATCGGCGCGCAGAAGCTTGCCGATGGGGATCGAACGGGACGAATCGCTCATGATAGTCCTTTCAGATAGTCTTTATTAGATCGTTGTTGGTGAAGGCGGATCTCGGGATCGATCTGGCTTTGCAACATCGCTTCGATCTCATCTGCTTCAACCCGCTTGACCACTGCCAGCTCATGGGAGCGATGCAGAAGGTAGGGGTATGGGTGGGAATCGAGCACCTGGGCTTCCTTGTAGATGACGGCGTGCAGCTTGTCCACCAGGCCAGGCACCTCGCTGACCCACAACGGGAATTCAACTCGTACCAGGCAGGGTTCAATTTCGTCACAGCTGGCGTTCAGGTAAAAGAAGGCAACCGGCAAGCTGCTGGCGGGTTTCCGGGCATTACGGGTAATGGCTTCGAAGATCGCTGAGCGTTCCCCTGGCAGGCGCAACACATCCTGCAGGATAAAGCGGTCGCTCAAGTTGAGTTCACGGTTGTTGGATTCGAGCGGCAAACCCTGTCGTTTGCACTGGAAGATTGCCAGCATGCGGCTGAGCATGGCAGAACCGGGCTTGTCAATGTAGCCGGCGGTCACCACCCCGCGGCGTCGCAGGTCCTGGTCGATCTCGAATACCTCACGCTGCACCTCCTGACCCCTGTCGCCCTGGATGGTGGAGCGAAAAAAGACATCCAGTGGACCATCGGTGAGGGTGATGATGGGTTCAAGGTCGTCAGGCGCAACCGCCTGGCGGATCAGCTTTCGCTCTGCCAGGTCGCGCAGGAGCGCCACTTCATCCTCGCCAATCAGCGTTCCTTCAGCAGTCTGGATCTGGTCCAGAGCGAGCAGTTCGGTCTCAACCCGGATCTCAGGCGCTTCCCCGCTGCCAATATGCGCCTTGATCAGACCAACGTTGACCACGCCAAACTGCAACGCGCGGTGCCGGCTGGGGACAATCTGTGAGCCATCTGCCGCGATCAGGGTGTAGCTCTGAGGCGCCTGGGGTAGAAGATAATGGCTGAGGATTGGCTCATTGGTTGGTTTTGCCAGGTAGAGGTTGGTCAGTTGCTGTTCCGCCTCCTCAATTGCCTGGCGCAGCATTTCAGAATCCGCGGCTGCATCATTGAGCAAGCTATTGAGGATGCCAGCCCGAGTGTTCAGCTCCGCCTGCCAGGCGGCATATTGGGCAGCGAATTGACCCCGACTGTGTTCTAACTGAGCATAATTTAAGGGCATAATCTCCTTATGGGCAATGCGATTTCTTATTATAACCAAGCCAGCAGGGCAAAATGGAACAAAAGACCCACATCCGACGTTTAAAGCACAGATTGATAACCATATAGGAGAAAAAATGAACAAGAAACACGTATTCACATTTATTGCTTTGCTGTTAGTCGCCACCATCGGACTTTCAGCTTGTACTATGTTGCCAGTTCAACCCGCTGACGCAACGAATGCATCCCCCCAATCTGTTACTGCTCCGCTTCGCACCTTGAGCGTAACCGGAACCGGTAAGATCATGCTCGTGCCAGACCTGGCATACATCAACATTGGTGTCCGCAGTGAGGCGCAGGATGTCTCTTCTGCTCTCGCAGCCAACAACGCCCAGGCAACTGCCATTACAGATGCGCTTAAGGCGATGGGTGTTGAGGAAAAAGATTTGCAAACTGCAAACTTCAATGTCTATTCCATCCAACAGTACGATCAGATGGGTCAACCCAGCTACATCAGCTATTCGGTTGAAAATACCCTCTATGTCACTGTGCGCGATCTGACCAAGCTAAGTCAGACACTGGATGCCGCATTGAGTGCCGGCGCGAATCAGATTTACGGTATCAACTTCGATATCGCCAACCGCCAGGGCGCTCTGGAACAGGCTCGAGACCTTGCCATCAAGGACGCCGAAGCTAAAGCGCTCGCGACTGCGGCTACCGCTGGTGTCACATTAGGTCAAATTCAGACCATCAACGTGTCCAACACCTCTTACGTGCAGCCCTACTCGCCCTACGGCATGGGCGGCGGCGCATCAATGGATGCCTACTCCTCCGTACCGGTCTCAGCCGGACAGATAGTGGTCACCTACGACGCCAACCTGATCTACGTCATCGAATAAGCGCTTTTGCTCCCACAAATGCGCGCAATCAACACCCCGGAAAAGAACACCTTTCCGGGGTGTTTTTTTGTGCTTTTTTTGAGTTAATCGAGAATGCAATTTGAGGCATGATAAAATTAAGCATCCCCACTTGAAGACCGATAAGGGGCATGAAGAAATCATGTTATCCAGCGGGCAGATGCCCGATAAAAATGAGGAGATCTTATGAGCATTCATCCACTTGCAGGCAAACCCGCGCCGATCGAATCGCTGACCAACATCCCGC
>CAYPBU010000143.1:0-3041 GCA_964409045.1 uncultured Anaerolineaceae bacterium
ACGATATTATTTCGTTTTACGGACATTTACGGGATAGTTTTTTAGTGGCAGGTTGGATTCCAGCCAAGAATCAGGATGAATTTCTTGATTTGCTTTCCAATCTGAGCCCTGATATTTTGGAGACTGTAAAATCGGAAAGTGAACTTGATGTGAATACCACCCCGCCAGTCGCTTTGGAATTCCCCAGGCAGTTGCGAGGGTTCCACAGACTTGTAACAATTTATTCAACTCCTTGGTACAAAGAAATCGACCCAACCCTTCTTGTAACGATTACGTTTCCTCTTCTGTTTGGGGCAATGTTTGGTGATCTTGGGCAAGGCGCAGTTTTAGCTCTTGCAGGGTTACTTCTTAGCAGTCGAAAGATTAAGAAACTACTACGCCTGGCAAATTTTGGTTGGGTGTTGACTGCTTGTGGCGTGGTTTCAATGGTCTTTGGTGTTCTCTATGGCAGCGTTTTTGGTTTTGAGGAGATAATTGAGCCTGTTTGGATCTCCCCTCTGAATGACATAATGAGATTGTTAATCACTACTCTGGCTGGTGGAGCTTTGTTGCTGACAATGGCAGACATTCTCTCCATCATCAATGCAGTAATACGCAAGGATTGGGTGGGAATGGTTTTTAGTGGGAAAGGGATTGCTGGACTGTTGTTGTATTGGTCTTTAATCGGTTTACTTTTGTCAATGGTCTTACCTGCAATTGCTATCCCAAAGGCTGTTTTTGTTATTTTGATCATTGTGTGTGTATTGATGATGATGTCCGCAGAGTTTTTGGATCACCTCTTTCATGACAAAAGACCCTTATTCAAGGGTGGTTTCCTGCTCTACTTTATCACAGCATTTTTTGAATTGTTTGAAATGTTTATCAGTTTCCTTTCTAACTCTTTATCATATGTGCGTGTAGGGGCCTTCGCGGTAGCTCATGCCGGTCTAAGTCAGGTGGTCATGATCCTGGCGAAAATGGTCAGTCCGGTTCACGGTGTCGGTTACTGGATCGTAATTATCCTGGGAAATCTGTTTATCATCGGTTTTGAAGGGATGATTGTAGGTATTCAAACCCTCAGGCTTGAATATTATGAATTCTTTAGTAGATTTTTTCGCGGCGGAGGTACTCGATACATTAAAAAATGACAAAACTATACTATTTATCGATATTATTACTTGGATTGGTTCCATTAATTCCTGCTTATATTTTCTTTCACCGAAACCGTCGGGCTGACTTGGTAAGTGCGAGTAAGAAATTATTCTTAGGACTAAGTGGCGCTAATGCTCTAATTGGACTGATTGCTGTGTCTCTTGGCGTGATTTGGTTGATGACGCCTCAAAAAGTTGAAGCGGCTCAATTGACACAAACTGCAGCTGGCTCAGACGCCTATGCCTCCATTGGCGCAGCTCTCTCGACTGGATTAGCAGCAATTGCCGCGGGATTCGCCGTGTCAAACACAGGCTCAGCAGCTATTGGCGCCATCTCAGAGAAACCGGAACTGTTTGGTCAATCATTGATTTTTGTTGGCTTGGCTGAAGGAATTGCCATCTACGGAATGTTGATTTCATTCCTGATTTTGAACAGATAACCTATGAAAGTCAGGATAATTGGTAACAGTTTAGCAGTCCAGGGATTCCAATTGGCAGGAATCCGTGGTTGGGTTGTTGAAAGTACTCAGCAAGCACAGGTGGCTTTCGATGAGGCTAAAAACCATCCAGATCTTGGAATCGTTTTAGTTACCAGTGATGTGGTCAAGTTGGCTAAAGAACAATTTTTAGAACTTATCTTACATAGCGAAACGCCATTATTTGTGGAAATTCCAAGTCGAAATTCAGATCCGACAGATTTAAGTTCCCTTAGGGAGATTGTCGATGATGCGGTTGGAGTAAACAGCTAGATAGGAAAGCGGTATGAATCAAAATGATAATTTAAGCCTTTCGCGACAAGTGGAAACCCTGAGTGCCTACATCCAAAACATTAGTTCAAATGATGTTTCGACACTTCAGAGACAATCAAAAGCGAAAATTGATAGAGAGATTGACCAAAGTTACGATCAAATCCAGCAAATCGAAAAAAAGATTTTGGATGTGATGAAGAATAAAGCAGATCAAGCAATGATTGAGGCGAAGGCTAATTTTTTGTACAAACATAAAATTGAATGGTTAAACAAACGCGATGAACTGCTGAATCAAGTCTTCCAGCTTGTTGACCATAAATTCCAAGACTTTATCCTTACCGAAGAATATGCTGACGGGTTACTAAAGTTGATTGCAGAGGCGATAGAAAAAATTCAAAGTGACCAGATTGAATTGAGGTTTGATGAATATAGTGATAGGTTGATTAATGATGAGCAGCTTATTGAAATTGCCAAACAAACAGGACGTGATCTACGACGGGGAGATACTTTTGCCAACAATTATGGTGTTATTGCAGCAAGTATCGATGGTCGCTTAAGTTATGACAACACGCTCGAAGCTCGATTAGAACGAAAAAAACCAGAATTAAGAGTTCTTGCTTCACAAAGTCTTTTTGAGGTGAATCATGGATAACCCCATAGCGATTGTTACCTCAATCAATGGCCCTGTATTGCATGCCAGGGGAGAAAAAACTGTCCTCATGTCTGAATTGGTTGGTATTGGTGAAAACCGTCTTGTAGGTGAAGTGATTGGAATCAACCAAAGCGAAATAACCTTACAGGTATTTGAAGAAACATCGGGAATGAAGCCAGGAACTCCAGTCTACGGTACAGGAGCTCCTCTCTCAGTTGAATTGGGACCAGGTTTATTAACCGGGATATTTGATGGTATACAACGTCCCCTTCCTGCAGCTGAAGCCATGTATGGGTCGTTCATCGGTCCCGGCATGGTAATCCCCTCGTTAGATAGAGAGAAGAAATGGCATTTTACTCCCAGCGCTCAACCGGGCAACTTGATTGGATTCGGATTCGAATTAGGCTCAGTGCCTGAGACAGATCTAATCGTCCACCGCGTTCTCGTACCCATTGGGATAAGTGGTGAGTTGACCTGGTTGGCAGGTGAAGGCAACTTCACAATACTGGA
>CAYPBU010000144.1:0-3023 GCA_964409045.1 uncultured Anaerolineaceae bacterium
ACATCGTGTATCTTCTTTCCTGGAAAGCTACCCCAAAAATTAACGGGGTTTTCAAGAAGCTGCAGGTGATCACGTCTTTGGGGCTGGCACTCAGTCATGGCACCAACGACGCCCAGAAAACCATGGGCATCATCACGCTCGGTTTGGTTATCACCGGTTTCCAATCCAGCTTTCATGTGCCGAATTGGGTGGTGCTCGCTTGCGCGAGTGCGATTGCCCTGGGAACCGCCCTTGGTGGCTGGCAATTGATCAAAACCCTTGGTTCGAAGTTTTATAAAATTCGTCCGGTTCATGGTTTCGCTTCGCAATTATCATCCGCGATTGTAATCATCGGCGCTTCTCTGCTGGGAAGCCCTGTCAGCACAACCCAGGTGGTAAGTTCTTCCATCATGGGTGTTGGCGCAGCCGAACGGATGAGCAAAGTTCGTTGGGGTGTAGCGGGCGAGATTATGATTGCCTGGGTTATCACCATCCCGGCGACCATGTTGGTTGGCGGGTTGTTTTATTGGCTCTTTCAAAACGCAATACCCGCCATTTTGGCGCTTTTCTAAAACTGGAATGCAGCCTGGTTAAACGGTTTGTTCTGCCTGAATCTGACTGCTCACTTTTTTACCTGATTTTGTCTTTGCCTGGAGAAGAAAATGGAAACAATTGAAAAAAACTATGATGTAATTTTTGTCGGTAACTACACCAAAGATACTATCATCACTCCATCCGGCACGCGTTATGTGGACGGCGGAGGGATGAATTATGCCGCCCATGCCGGCAAAGCGCTCGGTATCCATGGCGCGGTTGTGACCTCCCTGGCAAAGGAAGATGAGCACGTGGTTGAGAAGCTGCGCGCGGATGGGATCGACTGCTACCCCGTCTACAGCCCGTCCTCCACGCTGATGACCCTGGAATATAAAACTTTGGATGTGGATAAACGCAATCTCTATGTAAAGCATATCGCTGGAACGATCCATCCCGAACATTTGGATGGACTCATGGCTCGGGCTATCGCGGTCAGCCCGAGCATTCGCGGGGAAGTGGAACCAGCTTTTTTCCATGCCATGCGCCTGCGTGAGGGTGTCCTGCTGGCTGCGGATGTGCAGGGCTTTGTCAGAGTGCTGCGAGGGCAGGATTTGGTCTATGAACCGTGGGATGAAATGGCGGAGGTGCTCTTGGACCTGGATATCTTGAAATCTGATGCCGTGGAAGCCAAATACCTGACAGGTGAGACCGACATCGAGAAAGCGGCAGCCTTTTATGCCCAACAGGGCGCTAAAGAAATTCTGCTCACCCACGCTAATGGCGTCCTTGTTCACGCAAATGGTCAAAACTTCCATTATGAATTCCACTCCAACAGCATGGACGGGCGTAGTGGCAGGGGAGATTCCTGCCTTGGCTCATATATCAGCGCGCGCCTCTCACTTCCACCCTTCGAGGCTGGAAAATATTCTGCTGCAGTTACCAGTATGAAAGTGGAAAAGTTTGGCGTTTTTGATCGGACTATCGCCGAAGTGGAAGACTTCATTGCAAAATACTACGATTAGTTCAAGTTTCGAAGACCAACAAGCCAGGATAGCCCACCTTAGAGAAACTGCCGTGGAGGGCTATCCCGCCCTATGGGAGCGCTTGATCGCGCAATGGCAAGCTGCTGAAAGCGATGCAGCCTGGTTGACCTACAGCGCGAATTACCTCATGTACACTGCCGGCGTACACTGGGCTTTGGATCCTCTCTCCTTGTTTTCGCGCCTCTCGCTGCCTAATCCGATGAATTTCACCAAAGACCTGGCCCCACTGGACGCCGTGGTTTTATCCCACAGGCATGCCGACCACCTTGATCTTGAACTACTGTCTGACCTCGTTGATCTTCCCACTCTTTGGATCGTACCGGAGTTTTTGCTGGAGGAAATGCAGACAATTTTCAGGGGCAAAACGTCAAGAATCATCACGCCGCAATTGGGAGTTCCAATTCAGATCAAGGATCTGCTGCTGACACCCTTTGAAGGGCTGCACTTCAGGAATGGTCACGGGGTGCCAGAGATGGGCTATTTGGCGGAATTTTCCGGCAAAAGGTGGGCTTTCCCTGGCGATACACGCGTATTCCCACCGCAAAGCCTGACCAAACTTGGCAGCCTCGATGGGATCTTCGCACACCTCTGGCTGGGCAAAAAGTGCGCCTTGCAGCAAAACCCAGCTTTGCTTGAAGAGTTTTGCAGCTTTTTCATTGAACCCGCACCCTGCCAGATCGTGGTCACCCACCTTCATGAGTTGGCTCGCAAGGCTGACGATTTTTGGGACACGAGCCACTTCTCGCAAGTGTACGCAAAATGCCAGGAACTAAAGCCAGAAGTTAAAGTCACCGCTGCCTGGATGGGAACGTCAGTGGAACTCTAAAGTCACGTAAACACCAGACCTCTCCAAATAACTAACCGAATAGCATGATCATGGTGGCTGAATTCGGCGAACAATCGGTTAACCAAACCATGTGACATTATTGTGAAGGATAGTGATACCATTTAATTACAAGCCAATTTCGGACCTGATTTAGGAAGGGTTATTATGACAAAAAGATTGAAACTGGCATTACTCGGCGGGGCAGTGTTGGGAATTGTCTGTGTGGTTGGGGCATACCTTCGTTCTGGAGGGACAGCCTCGCCAACCTTCATTTTTGCTCTATGGTTCAACCGGGTCATTATCGGTTTGGTTATTGGTGCACCTTGGCCAGCAACAAGCAGGAACAAATCCTTGATTCGTGGCGCGATTTTGGGGCTGTTGGTGTCGTTTGCTTTTTACAGTTCAACAGGTTTCAAGGATCCGATCAGCTTCATCGCTGGCGTCGTTTATGGTGTCATCCTCGAAGCCTGGCTGAGCCGGCTTGAATAACAACACAACTAACCAGTTGGGAACTGCCTGCTTGAGATCTGATTTAGTAGATAATTTAAATGGGCGATTTAGCATCACAGCCAACGAGGACGGGGTAGATGGGTAAGTTTGAACAACTGACAAAGTACATACCTCTGGTCAAAAATGGCAAC
>CAYPBU010000145.1:0-2845 GCA_964409045.1 uncultured Anaerolineaceae bacterium
AGGGATTCCGATCGCAGATTTGGCTCATTACTATCAAACAGAAATTCCGAAAGAACTGACGGAATACACTGGCGAATGGCTGGAGTATATTCGTGGCAATCGGGAGGACTAACCCCTTGGTGTTGAAAGCTACGCCGCACAGTTTATGTGAAAGGCGGAACGATGGAATCTATACCTGACATATAATGGTCCCCAGAAGCTGACTGGGATGAGAATGACCCGGATTGGACTCAAATTGATTGAGTAGAAATCTGCTGCGCAACAGGGATTAACACAGCCAGCGATTGTCTGAATTTACCAGCGACCGTGAGCACATGCTGCGATCACCTGCCAATCTTGTGTGGTAGATAAAAATGAACGAAGAGGGTTATCTCCATAGATTGAACCAAGATTTTCCTGTGTTTTTTCTTTTACAGGCGCTTGCGTGGGGGCGGGAGCGTGTTATAATCACTTCATGACTGGTCCGGTGAGCGGTCCTTATTTTGGGCTGCGAGCAAGGAGACCTGCAATAAAACAAAATCTATAGGAGCATACGTCATGGCATTGAAAAAAGAACTGAAAACCGAAATTATTGAGAAGTACGCGCGAGAAGCAGGCGACACGGGTTCCCCCGAAGTTCAGATCGCTTTGCTTTCCACACGTATCACCCAACTGACCGATCACCTGCGCATTAACAAGCACGACGAGTCATCTCGCCGCGGTCTGTTGAAGTTGGTGGGTCAGCGCCGTCGTCTTTTGGCTTATTTGCGCCAGAAGAATTATGATAGTTTCCTGGCGATCACGGAATCTCTGAACATTCGCCGGAAATAAGTATTAAATGAAGGTCGTTCGCATGTAATAACTCCCACCGCCTGTCTAATTGAAGGCGGGGGAGTTTTTCGTGCCCAAGTATTAACAAGTCGATATATGCCAGTCGGGTATTGAAAATTGCTGATCAGACTCTGAACGGCGGCTTTCAGTCCCTGAACTGGCAAACAGTGAAAGGACAAAATGAAACCAGAAGCTAAATATTTTTCAACCACCTTGGGTGGTAAAGAGGTCACCTTTGAGACCGGCAGGATCGCCCGTCTTGCAGGCGGATCCGTAATCCTGCGGCAGGGCGACAGTATGATGTTCGCCGCTGCCACAATGGGCGGCATTCGTGAAGGCACAGACTTTTTCCCGCTGACCGTGGACTACGAAGAACGTATGTACGCCGGCGGCAAGATCCCCGGATCGTTCTTCCGCCGCGAAGGACGCCCCTCCACCGATGCCACGCTCGTGGCTCGCCTGACTGACCGCCCGCTGCGCCCGCTCTTCCCCGAAGGCATGCGCAACGAAGTGCAGGTCGTGCTGATGTCGCTCTCTGCTGACACCGAAAACCCGCTGGATATGCTCGCCATCAATGCCGCTTCGGCTGCTTTGATGATCTCCGACATTCCCTTTGGTGGTCCGGTCGGCGCGGTGCGCGTTGGCTTTGTGGACGGCAAGTTGGTGGTGAACCCCACCATCCAGGAAATGGAAATTTCCACCCTCGATCTGCGCGTTGCAGGCACCAAGGATGCTCTCCTGATGGTGGAAGCCGGCGCGAACGAAGTGACCGAGGTCCTGATGGCTGAAGCGCTGCAACTTGCGCATGAGTCCATCCAGGCGATCATCGAAACCCAGATCCGCATGGCTGCCGAAATCGGCAAAACCAAGAAGGTCGTCAAACTGGCCGAGAAAGACACCGCTCTGATTGCCCAGGCAAAAGAAGCCGTGCGCTCCCGTTTGGAAGCCCTGCTGGATCAAGACTACAGCAAAGACACGCTCTATGGCGGCATCGCTGAGATCAAAGCGGCTTACATCCTCGAGCAGGCTGGCGAAGAACCAACCGCAGAAGCTGTTGCAGCATTTGGCGCGGCATATGACGAAGCTGAAAAACAGATCATTCGCGAACGCATCCTGAACCAGGGCAAGCGCCCCGATAACCGCAAGGTCTACGAAGTACGCGAAATAACCTGCGAAGTGGACATTGCCCCCCGTGCACACGGCTCCGGTCTGTTTACCCGCGGTGAGACCCAGGTTCTGACCCTGGCGACCCTTGGCACCCCCAAGGAAGCACAGGAATTGGACAACCTGAATGGCATGGATTCAAAACGATACATGCATCACTATAACTTTCCTGGCTACTCCACCGGTGAGACCAAACGCCTTGGCGGGCAGTCCCGGCGCGAGATTGGACATGGCGCTTTGGCGGAACGGGCTCTTGCGCCTGTTATCCCAAGCGAAAAAACCTTCCCCTATACCCTGCGTTTGGTGTCTGAGGTGATGGCTTCGAACGGTTCCTCTTCAATGGGATCGGTTTGCGGTTCAACCCTGGCACTGATGGACTGCGGCGTGCCGATTTCGGCGCCTGTATCCGGTGTGGCAATGGGTTTGATCATGGAAGGCGACAAATATGTCATCCTGACTGACATCCTGGGAACCGAAGATCATCTCGGCGACATGGACTTCAAAGTTGCGGGCACCCGCAATGGCATTACCGCCCTGCAGATGGACATCAAGATCACTGGGATTACCCCAGAGATTATGGCAGAGGCACTGGAGCGCGCTCAGGCTGCCCGGTTCTATATTCTGGACCAGATGCTGGCGACTATCGCCGAGCCTCGCCCAAGACTGAAGCCGCACGTTCCTCGCATCGAGTCGGTAAAAGTGCCAGTGGACAAAATTGGCGCAATCATTGGACCTGGCGGCAAGAATATTCGCGCCCTCCAGGAAGAGACCAATACCAAAATCGACATCGACGATGACGGCACGGTTTACATTGCCTCAGTGGATGGCGTCGGCTTCGAAGAAGCACGCGACCGCATTTTGGCTGTGACTG
>CAYPBU010000146.1:0-288 GCA_964409045.1 uncultured Anaerolineaceae bacterium
TCACCGAGCTTTGACCGATTGCGATGTTGGCAAAGGGACCGGCATGCACCAGCACAGGCGTGCCCTCCAGGGTCTGCATCAGGTTGGGTTTGATTGTGTCTTTCATAAGTACGGTGAGAGCGCCAGCGACGCCAAGATCATCGGCTGTAACAGGTTCACCTGCCCGATTCTGCCCGATAACCATCCTGGCGATACGGTCGCGCATATCTTCAAGGCTGGTGGCGAGAGCCAATATGGCCATCAACTCGGAAGCAACACTGATATAGTAGTTGGTCTTCAGTTCAAAAC
>CAYPBU010000146.1:298-2811 GCA_964409045.1 uncultured Anaerolineaceae bacterium
ATGCGGTCGTTCACGTCAACAGCGCGCCGCCAGGTAACCGTATCGGGGTCGATATCCAGGCGAGCGAACTTTGCCTTTTCTTTTTCAGTCAATTTGTCTGGGTCGGTTGCGGTGATCCCCAATTTTGCCAGTCTGCCCTGCATTCCGCGGGCAAACTGACGCTTGCCCATCTTATCCTTGGGGCAAAGCCGGTTGAAAAGAGCCTGGTCACTCTGGGTCGACTCGTGGAACATGCGCGTGTCGATGGCTGCTGCGAGCAGGTTATTCGCGGCAGTAATAGCGTGGATATCGCCAGTCAGATGCAGGTTGAAGTCTTCCATCGGGATCACCTGGGAATAGCCGCCGCCGGCAGCGCCGCCCTTGATGCCGAATGTAGGTCCCTGGCTGGGCTGGCGAATGCAGGTGATCACGCGCTTGCCCAGGTGCGCACCGAGTGCCTGGCTCAACCCGACTGTCGTGGTAGTTTTCCCTTCTCCGAGCGGCGTGGGCGTGATGGCGGTCACATCGATGTACTTGCCATCAGGCGCGTCTGCCAGGCGATCAAGTACTTCGAGCTTGATCTTCGCCTTGTAGTCGCCGTAAAGCTCCAGTTCGCTTTCCTTCAAGCCCATTTCCTCTGCCACCTGGCGGATTGGTTTGAGCGTTGCCGCCTGGGCAATGTCGATATCCGCCGGTACGGGGGTCTTGGGGTGGAGTGGGGTCGGGACAAACTTGCGCAGTTCCGGGTGTTGAGTCATTCTATTCTCCTTGGTTCATGGTCCAACAGTCACATCTTTTGGGATGCTGACCGAAGCGTTCAATCTAATATTTTCCAAATTTCCAATGTAAATTATCGGCACTTGCACCGTGAGTGAGCTATTGGCGCGAATGTTTCCACTCGCCACAGATCCGCCCCCAACGATCTTTCCTGCCGGATCGGTTATCACCACGTAAACAATTGCGTTTGAAACATTTGCATTCAGGTTGTTGATGACGTTCACATTGGCAAATTCGCCGGTTTCGTTCACCACCGGCACGCCAGCTTCAAGCGGGTCATAGCCGAGCTGGAACTGCCCGAATTCGCCAGGCACGATGATCATATCCACCTGCTGTGCCAGACAGTCCACGGGCAAGTTGAGTATCCCGGGCGAAAACACCATTTCTTGCTCTGGCCAGAGGAGGTCAATGTAGCCCTGCTCCGCCAGGCAGACCTTATCCGCCGCGTCAGTCACCGTTAGAAGATAATACGTCTCTGTGAGAAGCCGATTTGTCAGATTCTTGAGTTGTGCTCCGCCAGAAACATGCTGGTAGTCATCCGCTATGAAGTTCCACTGGCTGACTTCAATGTTCTCCCACCAACTGCCGCCTTCGAGGGAGGCAGATTGTGCTGTGATCCAGGGGTAGATCTCAACTAACGCGATCTCCTGGTCTGCCCGGATATTCGCCAAAATGGACACGCCTGTGCGGTCTTTTTGCGGAACAAAGTCAATCATGCCGCGTCCACCGCCAATGATTGAGCCAGTCGCGCTGTAGGCAATCGCGTTCAGTTCGACATTAGTGTAGGTGTAAGGGTCGGAATTGTTGATCCAGCCGGTCAACCTGATGCCGTCTTCCGATTCCACCCAGCTGGCGTTCTTGACGACCAATGGCTGGGAGTAGCGCAGCTGGCGATCTTTCAGCCCTTCTTTAACGCGCACCTCCACGGTAAAGGTTTGCAGCCCCGGGAGGAGTTCGAAATCCTGGACCAGACCAGTGGTCTCGCGGGGGAAGAGGTAGCGCACGGTGCGCACTTCTTGGGCTATGCGCGTGCCGCTGGCATCCAGAGCGAGGACCTCCACCTGTACGTCCCGCAAAATGGCATCGGTAAGGGTGTTGAAGAGCTTGGCTGTGATGCGCAGACTATTCCCAGTCTGGAGGTATTCCAATTCTGTAATTCGAACCGGGTTGGGATTGACCAGGTCCGGCGTGGGGGTCGGATTGATCGGTTCTACTACTACCTGGGGTGTGCCGTCCACGATGACCACGTTTGGCTGACCGAGGGTAGCTGTCGGTGGAACAGGGGTGGCGGTCGGGTCGCCGGTGGCAAAGCCCCCGCAGGCACTTAAGCTGAGCAGGAACACCAAACCGAGCAGAATGAGCGTGTTTTTCCGTTTCACAGTTTCTCCACCGCCACGCGATCACATGACAGCTATTCTATTTTATCTGTTTGCCTGTGTTTTGGGTAGTTGAGGTAGTAACAATTAGTGAAAGAGGGAGAAAACACAGCTTCTCGATCGTGCTCGGCCAGGGGACTGGCGCAATCACACCTTTGGCTTCTCCCATGCAACGGACTGGAGACTGAAGAGGGACTAATCAAGCCAGGTATTTGCGCATGGTGAGGGAGCCGGGGTTTTGGACGTAGCCTAACTTGCGATCGATCGCGATCATCGGTTCGTTTCGGGAGTTATGGTTGGTGCGCACCACCTTGACTCCCAATACCTCCCTGGCAAAAAGCAGCGCCTTTGCCTTGACCGCCTGGGCTAACTTCCGCCCGC
>CAYPBU010000147.1:0-2807 GCA_964409045.1 uncultured Anaerolineaceae bacterium
AAGAGTACCGCGCGTTTGTCAGTTTGCATCAAAAAACACCTTCCGCCGGGAGGGTGTTTTGGGTCTGAATGCACATCCCTCCGCCGGCATTATCCGGATCAGGTCATTCGGGTCGGACTGTGCGTCCCTCTCAGCTTTGCGGCTCCCCGTGTAGATAAATCGATAATAGCATAGAAAATTGATGAAATCAACCTTGTGTCGAGGTAGCGAGGGAAATCCATCTATTTTGGAAAAGTAAAACAGGTATAATTTCTTAATACAACCATGCTATTGTCGGCGAGAAGGAAGTAACAAGTGACCAAACCCACAAAAACATCACGTGTCCTGGAAGCTTTGCTCTCTGAAATCAACCGCCCTGAAACGCAACATGGCGATTGTTTACCTTCCGAAAGGGAACTGGGTGAACGGTTTCATGTCAGCCGGGTAGTGATCCGCGGAGCGCTTGAAAAGTTGGAGGATGAAGGGCTGATTTACAAATTACAGGGGAAGGGAGCGTTTGTCAGCAAAAATAAAGTCAACCAAAACGCTTCGCGCCTGACCAGCTTTACCCAGGATATGCTTCAGCGCAACCTCACCCCCGGCTCGAAAATTCTGGCGATGGAATTTGTTCCTTGCACGCCCTTCCTCAGCAGCAAACTGCAAATAACACACGATGAACAAGTTTTCATGTTAAAGCGGTTGAGAATGGCTGACGACTCGCCTATGGCAATCGAGATTTGTTTTTTGCGGGAATCGATCGGCAAGAAAATCGTGGAGCATTTGGTCGATAATGCTTCCCTTTACCAACTTTTGGCGGCAGAATGCGGCATTCAACTCAAGTACGCCTTGCAGACGATCGAAGTAGGCACACTAGAGAAGGCGGAACGCGATTTGTTAGGGCAAAACTGCCCTCGCGGCACAGCGATCATCACCCGGCAGACATTTGATGTGGATAATAATGTGGTGGAATTCGTTGAATCGCGCTACCGCAGTGATCGCTATCTGTTCCGGATGCTTCTGGATCTGAAAGAACCGGAAAGTAACGCATAATCCGATAATAAAAACCCTCCTCAATTCCAGTTGTGCACAGATAAATGGGCATTTGCTTGCGGGGAGTAGTGAAAAGTGTTATAGTTATTAGTTCACTGTCGGATATAGAAAAAGCTAAAAGACTATTGACTCATAAACCGATTTGTTATATACTTATAGCTTGCGTTTAATGCATGAACTGACGCGTGGAATGCTTATTGCCCCACGCTTTTATCATGTTAGGAGATATTGATGACTGACCTGATGCCACCAAAAAATTATGCGAGGATCCCTGTAGGGTTGGAATTACCCCAGCTTATCCAGGTCCAGCTTGATTCTTTCCAGCGCCTGAAAAATGAAGGCTTGGGAAGTTTGTTCCACGAAATCTCCCCTATTGTTTCTTATGGCAGCGATTTGAAGTTGTACTTCCCCAGTGACACGCCGATTGCCAAAGAATTCAACCTCAAGTATTGGTTTGAACCCCCCAAGAACACGGTCGAGGAATGCCTTGAACGTGACTTGACCTATGCTTGCCCGCTGTATGTTTCAGTTTTGCTGGATGGCAGTGAATCGGGTGAAAAGCAGAGGCAGGAGTTGTTCCTGGGCGATTTCCCCGAGATGACCCAAAAGGGAACTTTCATCATCAATGGAACCGAGCGTGTAGTTGTTTCGCAATTGATTCGCTCGCCAGGTGTCTACTTTGAAGCCGAATTGGACCGAAGCACCGGGCGCATGATGTCAACCGCCAAGCTGATCCCTGATCGGGGCGCCTGGATGGAGCTCGAAACCCGCAAGAATGATTTTATCATTCTGAAATTCAATCGCAAGCGCACAGTGCCAATCACGGTCTTTTTGCGTGCGTTAGCAATTTTGAGTGACGGTATGCCCGAATCCTTGATCAATGAAGGCTCGGACGAAGAAATCCTTGGGCTGTTCGCCGATGTGGATACCAATCAGGACCACCTCTACATTCAGAATTCTTTCGACCAGGAACCTGACTACGATCCCGCGAGCAAGTTAACAATTGCTGAAGCGTCGTTGATCGAATTCTATAAGAAACTGCGTCCCGGCGAACCCCCGACACTTGAAAACGCCAAAAATTACGTGACCGAGCAGATCTTTGATTCACGCCATTACGATCTCGAAGAAGTTGGTCGTTACAAACTGAACCAAAAGCTCGACCTGCAGGACATTGTCCCGATCACACATCGCACTATCACCAAGAACGATATCGTGCGTCTGATTCGCCACATGATCGAGATCAACAACGGTGTCATCCAGAAAGATGATATCGATCATCTTGGAAATCGCCGCGTAAAGACTGTGGGCGAACTGATCCAAAACAAATTACGGGTTGGTCTGCGCCGCATGGAACGCGTTATCAAAGAGCGTATGTCCATTCGCGATCAAAATACCTCGCTATCACCCGTCAGCCTGGTGAACATCCGCCCGTTGGTAGCATCCTTGCGCGAGTTCTTTGGCTCCAGCCAGCTCTCCCAGTTCATGGAAGAGACAAACCCTCTCTCAGAGCTGCGCCACAAACGCACTGTTTCTGCCCTTGGTCCCGGCGGCTTGCGCCGTGAGCGGGCAGGCTTTGACGTGCGCGACGTTCACTTCTCACATTACGGTCGCATCTGCCCGATTGAAACCCCGGAAGGTCCGAACATCGGTCTGATCGGTCGTCTGGCGGCATATGCTTCTGTTAATAAGTACGGCTTTATCGAAACCCCCTACCGGCGTGTAATCCGCTCGATGAAGGGCAGCGATCCGAATTTGGTGGATCACCTGCTGCGCCAGAA
>CAYPBU010000148.1:0-2803 GCA_964409045.1 uncultured Anaerolineaceae bacterium
CGCACCCGCGAAATCGGGATTATGAAAGCTGTTGGCGCAACCAACAACAACATTCTGACCATCTTTCTTGGTGAGTCTGCTGGAATAGGCTTTTTGGGTGGAATTGGCGGTGTGTTGGTTGGTTGGGCAATCTGCGCAGTGATAAACGCCCTGGGCGGTTCCATGCTGGCAACCGGTGGGGGCATGGGCACCCAATTGGCGGCTTCCATCCCCTTCTGGCTGCCTGCGTTCAGCATCGCGTTCGCGACCCTGATTGGGCTGATCTCAGGGCTCTACCCGGCTTTGAATGCCGCGACGCTTATCCCAATTGACGCCCTGAAATACGAATAAACTAACTCAGGTCTCTAGCCCCCGTCTGGCAACTAACAGGCGGGGGTTTTTTATTAGTTTCTTCTCACGGAGGTCTATACTGATGATGGAAACGCGTGATTCTCACAGGTATAATCTTTTTAAGAAACGTCAGGAGTTACCATGCTGTTTGTCGAAAATGAACCCAACAAAGATCCCCGGATAAATCTTGCAATCGAAGAATATCTGATTAAAAGTATCGCCCCAAAGGAAGAAATCTTACTTTTTTACATCAACAAGCCTTCCATCATCATTGGGCGCAATCAAAACACCATTCAAGAGATCAACGTGGATTACGTCCAGGCTCACGATATCATCGTTGTCCGGCGGCTTTCAGGCGGTGGGGCGGTCTATCATGACCTTGGCAACCTCAACTTCTCCTTCATTGCGCCAAATTCACCGGGAAATTTTCACAATTTCCGCAAGTTCACTCAACCGGTGATCAAAGTATTAATGAAGATGGGTGTGCCGGCAGAGCTCTCCGGGCGAAACGACATCCTCGCGGACGGCAAAAAGATTTCCGGGAATGCCCAGTACGTCTCCGGTCCGCGGATGGTCAGCCATGGCACGCTGCTCTACAGTACGGACCTCTCGGTAGTTGGCGAGGCGCTGCGGGTCAAACAGGCAAAAATCGAATCCAAAGGCATCAAATCTGTGCGTTCACGCGTGGCGAACATAACCGAATTCCTGCCTGAAAACCCTCCCGACATCATGACCTTCCGCCAGATGATCATTGATGGTGTCAGCAGCGAGACTCCTCTCGAGGAATATGTACTGACCGAAGCGGACTGGCAAAACATTCACCAGATTTCTAGGGATCGCTATCAAACCTGGGAATGGAACTTTGGCAAGTCGCCCGCTTTTGGCATCCAGCGCGAGATCCGTTATGGCGGGGGTTGCGTGGAAGCCTGGCTGGATGTCAGCCGTGGCGGGGTCATCAACCAGGTCAAGTTCTATGGTGACTTTTTCGGTCAGCGCGACGTAGCCGAGCTGGAGGCAGCCCTGGCGGGTTGCCGCTATGAACCTTCTGCCATCCAGGAGCGGCTTGGTAATTTGGAAATCAATGATTATTTTGTGAACCTGACGACCTCAGGTTTGTTGGATTTGTTGTATTAGAATGTCACTTATTCAAGATTTACAATTAAAGGAGATTATCTATGAACGATCAGACTAATTGGAAGGATTACTCACAAACTGGAAGCCAGTCGCCCCAATCCCAATCACACCCGTTGGACGCCAAGCGCGGTGAAGGTCCGGATTGCGTTTCTCAGGATTATCCCGATCCTCTGGTGAGCGATTGTGATGACCTTTTGCGCAAAGATGTCAGCGAGGAGTTGGAAAGGAAGCGAGCTGGAATGGACCCGGAACCTGAACCTGATTGGACAGACAAGGCAAAGAAGGAAATCGTCGCCGGGCTTGACCAAATTCGCGATGCCCTCCATGAAGCTTACCGCGATGGCAAAAATGATCCGAAAGTCAAAAAGTTTGGCGAGGATGTGAAAGAAACCTTCCGCTCCATCGGGGACGAGATCAGTAAGTTGTTCGATTAACTAAAGTGAATCAGGGCAGGGTGGGGGGCTCGCCTTGTTCCTCGATTGGCTTAAAGGGGGACCGTAATTTGTCGGCAGCGGCACGTTTTGTGTCTTCCGGGCGCTTATCATATCGCCGTGTCGTGTCTGCGCTGGCATGCCCGGCAATGGCTGAAACCGTCAGCACGTCAATATCAGCTTCCAACATGTCCGTGATAGTGGTTCTGCGCAGGTCGTGCGGACTGAACGACGCCACACCCGCTTCCTTCTGACGGGATTTCAAGATGTAATACACCGCCTGGGCGGATAAGCGCTTCAAGCTAACTTTTCCCCCTTTTCCGATGCGTGTGAAGAGGGGTCCGAGCTGCCGCCCCCGGATTTGCAGCCAGGCTTCGATCGCAGGCACTGCATCCTGGGAGAGATACACAAAGCGCTGTTTGCTGCCCTTGCCGAGGATGCGTATTTTTTGGTTTTCGAGATCAAGATCAGCCAGGTTGAGGTCCACCGTCTCCTGGCGGCGCAGCCCGCAAGCGTACATCAGGGTGATAATTGCGGTATCCCTGATTCCAAGGTGGGGATTGGTTGCATCAGACTGGCAGGCACTTATGAGGTCTTCGAGTTCTTGCATTGCCAGCGAGCGACCCCGGGGCAGGGATTCCACTCGCAAAGATCGCACACCAGCCGCCCGGTAGTAATCGTTGTAGTCCGTGTAAAGACCAAGCCGGAATGCCTCTTCCAACACACGCCGTAAGGCGACCAGGTGTTTGTTGACTGTCGCCTTGGCATAGCCGATATCCACCATTTGCGCGCTCAAACCGCTGGTGTTTTCGTAGCGCAGCAGATGCCAGGGGAAAGTGAGTGCATCGGAATTTTTACCATCAGAGAAAATGTAGGCAAGGTTGTTGAGGGCAGTAGCCTGCGTCCGC
>CAYPBU010000149.1:0-2802 GCA_964409045.1 uncultured Anaerolineaceae bacterium
ACGCCTCCTAGTTGTAAGCCCTCCGAGTGGCTTCATCCACAAGCGTGGCAGAAAGGCGAGGTGCCCAAGACGGATCCTCCCAAGTGCCAAGCTGGGTGTGCATGTCCAAATATTTTTGTGGAATTGGATGGGTGCCCAAAACCACTTTTACGCCATATTTTTTCTCGAGGAAATCTTTGAAAGTATCGATGTACGGGCAGGGCGGATATCCCACCAGCAGACCAGTCGCCAGGTGGATCACCTGCGCGCCATTTTTGACCATTTCGTCGCCGGCATATTCAATATTTCCGCCTGGACATCCGGCACAGGTGGTGTAGCCGACCAATTCAACGTCGGAGTCAGCATAAATGCTGAAAGCCCCTTCGCGGTTTCGCATCGACCGCAAGCACTTACCGCCCGCGCAGGTTCGATAACGGTCGCAGATAATAATCCCAATCTTTACCTTATTTTCCATCATACCTTCTCCATCATTCATTTAAAACCGAACGAAGTAGTTCGTTCAGTTTTTCCGCTTCAACATAATCGACCACGGTGACGCTTTGCCCAGTGATGCCTTCTACTTCTTTAATTGCCTGGATGATCACCATCACGAGTGGAACCGCGATCGGGCAGAGAGGTGAGGAGGGACGAAACGTATAGGCGACCTTCCCACTCTCGTCAATCGTGAGATCCATCACCAACTTCATACGAACCACATCGACCCCGGTTTCCGGATCGAGGATTTTTGCCAATTTTTCGATAACTGCTTTCTCAAGTGCCACTTGATCCATAGTTAATCCTCCTGTAGTTGGAGCAAGCCGATAGTTTTGTGCCAGACAGCCTGAATAGCCTTTGCCGCGGCTGAATCCGGGAACAATACAGTCACGGGCTTGCCTTCAATCATTGATCTGGGGATGCTTTCATCGTATGGGATTTCACCGATCAGTTCAATGCCTTCGGTCGCGGCAAATTCACGGATTGCCCTGGTTCCCTCAGGATAAATATCAGCTTTGTTGATACAAATGACTGTCGGAATGTGGAAATGCCGCAAGGTTCCCAAAACGCGCTTGAGATCATGCAGACCCATCAGGCTGGGTTCAGTCACGATCAAGCCCAGGTCTGTGCCAGCGCAGGCAGAAATGACCGGGCAGCCAATGCCGGGAGGTCCATCGATCACCACGCATTGCGACTGAATATCTTCAGCAAACAAACGCGCCTGCTGCTTGATCAGGGTTACCAATTTGCCGGAATTTTCCCTGCCCGGGAAGAGTTCAGCATGGAACAGCGTGCCATAGGAGGTGTTTGAATGAAACCAATTACCCTCCTGCTGCCTGACCATACTGATTGCGCCTGCAGGACAGGCGTACACGCAAGCAGCACAACCATCGCAGGCAATCGGGTCAATCCACTGCACCTGGTCATTTTTGGGGTCCGGAAAGATCGCATCGTATCGGCAAACTGGGGAGCAGGCTCCGCAATTGACGCATTTTTCAGGGTCAATCTCCGCCAGGGAACCACCCCAAAACTCGTTTGGGCTGAGGTTGTCAGGCTGAAGGACGAGGCTCAAATTAGCCGCGTCCACATCCGCGTCCACAAATACCATGGGTCGGGCATTGTTGTGGTTGGCATTCAAATGCGCAAAGGCAGCGCTTATACTGGTTTTTCCGGTGCCCCCTTTGCCGCTCAGGATAATTAATTGTTTCGCTTTACTGGTTTGTGTGGTCATCTTGTCTTTCCATCCACGATTTCAGTAACCTGCATGTAAAGCTCTCGCAGAGTGTCCCGGTACCTGGGATAAACATCGACCAAGGTGCGGCCGGATGCCAGGTTCTCAGCCAAATTCCGGTCAAAAGGCACCCGCAGTAATATCGGAATATTCTCCGCCAGCAAGGTGTCCTTTATGGAATCGTCACCAATCCCATCGCGATTAATGACAACGCCCGACGGGATGTTCATGTCCTTCAAAATCCCGAGCATTTGCTTCAGGTCGTGCAAGCCGAAAGGAGTTGGCTCAGTCACCAGCAAGGCAAAGTCAACACCGCGCAAGGTTTCAACCACCGAACAGGACGCCCCAGGCGGGGCATCGTAGATATTGATGGTGTTGGGTTGAGGATGAATCATCTTCTTTAACTGGCGGATAATTGGCGTTGACATTGGTTCGCTGATTGTTAATAATCCGCGGAAAAACTCAATATCTTCCTCAGCCATACCTCTTTCGATGGTTCCAATTGTGTTGGGTACTTCCACTATGGCGTTCTCAGGACAATTCCAGGTGCAGCTGCCGCAGCCGTGACACAACTGGGGAAAGACAAGGATGTTTTTCCCGACTTGCGCGAGTGCATGAAATTCACAAACTTCCACGCACCTGCCACAGGCAGTGCACTTTTCAGTTTGAATTTGCGGAATGCGGATAACCGCCGGAGTGCTTTCAGTAAATTCCGGCTTCAGGAACAAATGCCCATTGGGTGCTTCCACGTCGCAATCAAAATAGCGCACCACTGCCAGACCAGCCAGGCTTAGCGCCAGGCTGGTGGCAATAGTCGTCTTACCTGTACCGCCTTTTCCACTGGCGACAGCAATTTGCACAACCACCTCCCGTTCAGTGGTAATCCTTCACTTTAACTACTTGACATATTTAAATTGATTTACAGCTTCCTGAACAGTTGTTGTGCTATCCGTAAAACGCTGCATCCCAATATTTGCAGCCTGGAAAGCCCTGGAAGCATTCGGTCCAAAATCGCCGCTTAATACAACATCAGCGCCTTTGTCCACAACGAACTGTGCAGCAGCCACTCCAGCACCACCCGACTGACTGACGCCGGG
>CAYPBU010000150.1:0-2790 GCA_964409045.1 uncultured Anaerolineaceae bacterium
TGTAATTGCATGCTTACTTCTCCTCAGTGTCCGACATAATCTCGACTAAGTGCGAGACCTTTGTCAGCATACCCCGCAGAGCTTCGTTATCCTCATGCTCAACTACCTGGTTGAGTTCGTTTGGTGCGTACGGTGTAACCGATGCCGCTTTTCACCAATTTGATACGAAGTGTGTTTGACTGTTTGTTAGCCATTCTTCCTCCGTGCCCAATAGGGTGTCACGTCCTGCACATCCTTGCCGCGTTCTGCAGCGACGATGGCAGGCGATTTCAGTTGGGATAAGGCGTCGAAGGTAGCCTGGACAATGTTGAGCATGTTTGATGAACCCAGGGATTTGGTAAGGATGTCCTTGATCCCTGCAGCTTCACAAACTGCACGCACACCACCAGCCGCGATAACGCCGGTACCAGCAGAAGCCGGCTTCAGCAGTACTCTGGCGCCGCTTTGGGTGCCAGTTACCTCATGGGCAATGGTAGTTCCCATCAGGCTGACTTTCTTCATATTCTTATAAGCGCGCTCGGTCGCTTTGCGCATCGCATCCGGAACTGCCAGTGCCTTGCCGGTGCCTAATCCAACATTCCCGTTGTTATCGCCGACCACGAGGGTCACGCGGAACGAGAAGCGGCGGCCGCCCTTGACAACTTTGGCAACCCGCGCGATATCAATCACACGTTCGTCGTATTGAGTTTCTAATCCTTGATATTCTTCCATAGTATCCTCGTTTTAGAATTCCAGCCCGCCCTTGCGAGCACCTTCGGCCAGAGCTTTCAGACGACCGGTGTAGATGTAGCCACCGCGATCCATGACAACGGTTTTGATGCCTTTGTCCAGGGCGCGTTTGGCAAGTTCTTCACCAACAAGCATAGCCTGTTCGATTTTGCTCTTGCCCTTTACGGTCTCGCGCAGCTCCACATCCACAGTAGATGCAGAAACGAGGGTTGTGCCGCTGTGATCATCGATCACCTGGGCATAGATCTCGCTGATGCTGCGAAAAACATTCAGGCGTGGACGCTCTGGTGTGCCAAAAACCTTCTTGCGCACACGAGCATGACGGTGTAAACGAGCAGCGTTTCTTGATTTATTAGCCATAGTCATTTACCTCTACTTACCGGTTTTCCCGGCTTTACCAGCCTTGAGCTTGATAATCTCGCCCTGGTAGCGAATACCGGTTCCATGATAGCGTTCTGGTGGTCGCAGCATGCGAAGATTCGCAGCGATCTGACCCACCTGGTGGCGGTCACGTCCTTTGATCTTGATCAGGCGGGTTTTTGCGTCCACATCGTAGCTGATGCCATCGGGCGCGGGGAAGTTGACGGGATGTGAAAATCCCAGGTTCAACAGCAAATCTTTGCCCTTTAATTCAGCCCGGTAACCAACGCCACTGTATTCCAGCACAACCTCAAAACCCTTGTCGCAACCGACGATCATATTATTGATCAGAGCGCGAGTGGTTCCGTGCAGAGCGCGGAGCCTGGGTTCATCGTTGGGTCGTTCGACAGTGATGACGCCGTTTTCAAGTTTGATAGTAATCTCAGGAGAGAAGGTCTCTTCGAGAATCCCGTTGGGTCCTTTTACAGAAACCTTGTTTCCGTCCAAAGTCACTTCCACACCCTTTGGCAGAGTGATGGGTAATTTTCCAATTCGCGACATTTCTCTTCCTCCTACCAAACCTTGCAGAGGATCTCACCGCCAACGCCGATCTTGCGAGCGCGTGTGCCGGTCATGATACCCTTCGGGGTTGATAAAATCGCGATGCCAATACCAGATAATACCCAGGGGATATCATTCTTGGAGGTATAAACACGGCAGCCGGGGTGGCTGACGCGCTCCAAACCCGTGATGATCGGGCGGCGCTGGCGGCGTTCGCCGATGTACTTGAGTTTCATACGCAAAACTTTGTGCGCTTCACTTTTTCCATCAACGACTTCGTAACTCTCAAGATAGCCTTCTTCGGTCAGAATACGGGCGACTTCACTCTTGAGCTTTGAGTTCGGCATGGCAACGGTTGTTTTACCAACCATGGCAACATTGCGAATTCTGGTCAACATATCGGCAATTGGATCTGATATAGTCATCTTAATCCCTCCAGGTCTAATTACCAGGATGCTTTAGTCACACCGGGGATTTTTCCCTGGAGTGCTAACTCACGGAAGCAAATACGGCACAGACCAAACTTGCGCATATAACCGCGCGGTCTGCCGCACACACGACAGCGATTCACAACGCGGGTTGGATATTTCCGCCGCATTTCGCGATATTGCATACACTTTTTAGCCATTAGTTTCCTTTCCTGAAGGGCATGCCGAATTTGCTCAGCAGTTCCCGGGCATGGTCATCAGTTTCAGCAGTTGTAACAATGCTGATTTCCATGCCACGCACTTTGTCAATTTTGTCATACTGGATCTCAGGGAAGATCAGCTGTTCGGTCAGACCGAGCGTGTAATTGCCACGTCCGTCAAAAGAGTCAGCCGAAATTCCACGGAAGTCACGCACACGAGGCAGAGCAACGTTGATCAGGCGGTCCAAAAATGCCCACATCTTATCTCCGCGCAACGTAACTTTGACGCCAATCTGACGCCCTTCACGCAGCTTGAAATTGGAAATGGCTTTCTTGGCGGCGATGACAACAGGCTTCTGACCAGTGATGATAGTCAGATCGTTCACAGCGGCATCCAAAGCCTTGGGGTTATCGAGCGCTTCGCCGACACCGATGTTGACCACAACTTTGGTGATCTTCGGGATCTGCATGACGTTTTCCAACCCGAGCTCTTTCTGCAGAGCTGGCGCGAA
>CAYPBU010000151.1:0-2776 GCA_964409045.1 uncultured Anaerolineaceae bacterium
GATGGAGCAAAACTATTATTAAAATAACAAAAACAACCCAACAAATTGTGGAGTAGATGGTGGGGCAAGGCTCCACTCTACTGACGGATTTTGCGCTTGGTGCCATTGGCCTCCAAATCGCGGCCTTGCCGGTAATGCCTGCCGCTAGATTGACACCTTCACCTATACCCCGCGGACCGAGTCGTATATACGGGTATAAGTTCAGGCCGGTGATGCAGGGTTAGTTGCTGCTTCGATGTTAATCGAAAACGCCCTCCATTCTTGGAGGGCGTTTTTGTTGTAATAAGTCGTATAATTAATTATCTCTCTTGTTCTCAATTGTGTGGTGGGTTCGGTTTGGACCCAACTCAATATCTGATGGAAGAACTGCCCTCGATGCGCGGCCTGTTTTTGCTCATTCGGCAAGCACAGTTTTTGATCGAACCTACCCCAAAGCATGGGTGCCCGCACCGATCATGAGTTATCACACACACCGTACCGCTGCTAACCTCCAAGAAAGGATCGCCACCATGAACGCCCAAATTGCAGAAAAAGTACGCTCTTACTCCTCAATATTCCCCGAAACCGGGTTTCTCTTCACCCCAGCCATTCCGCAAAAAAAAGTCCGGAACGCGATCAAATCTTACGCGCCAGATGTCAGTGAAAGCGAAGTGCTGCTATTGCTCGACACCACCGTCTTCGGCAGCGCTAAAGACGGGTTGCTTCTCACCAGTGACGCGCTCTATGCCCATCCGTTTTTAGGAAAAGCAACCAAGGTTTTGGTCAAGGAAATTGTCAACATCACCCTGGAAGAGACTGAGTTTGAGTCCTGGACGGTCCACATCAACGATCCTCAAAACCCCTCAGTAGCGGACATCAAGGGGCAGGAAGCCCGGATCTTTGCGCAACTGCTCAATGAGGTGAAGGTCTTGCTGGTGCCAGGCAGCGAAGTGATCATCAGTGAGATTTCGCGCGCGTCTGTTGAGCTTTCCCGCATCTCGCAAATCCGCCAACCTCGACTGGTGCTGGTTGAGGGCGGTAAACTCAGGCGATACAACTTCATCAACCTCTATCCCCAGGGGTCGGAGTGGGGCAAGCTTGTCAACGAACATTCCGAGTTAATTAACCCGAAAGTGGTGTTCCAGGGGGACGCCGAGAAGATCCTGGCTGTGACGAACTCCAAAAATGTATCCATCAATGGCGAACCCTTCTCGGGCACGCGCCAACTCGTTGATGGGGATCTGATCAGCCTGGGCATGATGAAACCGCTGGCTTACCAGTTTCAGGCAAACGCGGTTACCCACAAACAGCTGCGGCTCGAACGGGAAGCTGCGCAGGGATTCAAGCGCTATGAAAGCGCGGAGAAGCCCACCCAGGTCGTACATTCGCGGTTTATCATTGATTCGAGCGGGATCAAGTTGAGGGATGACTCGGACGGTTCGCAGCTCTATTGGGCTGACATCAGCTCGGTTAGCTTCTCCGCTGATTATGATTTTGTCTACAAAGCCACCACCAACCCGGGCAATGCTGCCGGGCAAGGCCTTGCCATCGGTGGGGCGACCGTTGACGCCATGTTCAAAAGCCAGCAGCTGTCAGACGTCTGGGCGTTCTTCCCCGCGCCAAATTACAAGGTGCTGCTTGGCGGAGAAAAACTGGAGGGCGTTGACCCATATGCCTGCAGCATGCTCGACAGAGGCATCGAACTCTTTGCGCCGATGGATTTGGTGATGTTTAAGTGAGGTCTGTCACCGTAAACATTCTCACGCGTTGGGATAATGAGAAGGTGGTGACAGCCCAATTGAATGGTATGAGATGATCACACGCAAGATCCGCAATGACGGCTCCGAACGCGGCATGATCGTTTATGGCCACAAATCCCGCCCGGTGATGCGGAGGTATTTGCTGCACAGATGCAAACAAAAATCGCTTTCCAGGAATGGAGGGCGGTTTTATTGATTTTGGGAGATACTTAAGACAACACCGCAGGGTTAGGCTTACAGGTCGTTTTACAAAACCGAAAAAGACTAGGGAGTAATGTGATGTTTGGGAAAATAAAGTAAAATTTTAACCAAAGCTTATATTAATGTAGTGCACGCCATGACTTCAGTGTATTAGGACTTGATTAACTACTAGTCGAGCCAATTATAAAACCTATTGCCAAAAGGAAGGATATCTTGATGACCACACCAAACAGCATTGACTGGCAAATTGAAAGTATCCGAGTGACCACGTTTGTGAACGGTCCACTAAATCCAAGCTTACTTGAAACTTGGCTCGAAAAGGTCAGTGGGAATTCGCCTTTGCAGGTTAACAAGACAATATCAGCGTTTGATGGTATTTCCAAGAGTCCAGACGGATTTCTCCGAACCACCTGGAGACCTAATCGCCTTGACGTAATTATTTCGTCGGAAGATTCACAAAATGGTCAAACCATTGCACCAGTTTCTGAAGCTTCGTCGCTATTCATTCGTTATGTTGACTCTTTACCTGAAATTGACGACCTCGCTCTAGTTGACCGTATTGCCGTTGGACTCGTTTTGTCCTTTCAAGTTGCTAGTGAACCGGAGGGAATCAGATTGTTGTCTAGTAACATTGTGAGCCTTAACCCAGCTGAGTCATCAAGAGATTTACTCTACCGAGTGAACCATCCAAGTACAAGTCGGTTTGTCGACGGATTGAAAATCAACAGGTTAGCAACATGGTCAGTTGGTAAAAGGCGAGTAATTCGACATCAAGTGAGCACAGATGGCTCACAAGATGATCAAATCATTTCTGAAGCCCCTCTTGCCATTCGGCT
>CAYPBU010000152.1:0-2766 GCA_964409045.1 uncultured Anaerolineaceae bacterium
AGCCTGGGGGATCCAGGTACTTATCAACGTTGTATTATATTCTAAAAAAGGGTAGTTAGGCACAAGCCTACAGCAAGCGCAACTCAGCGGAGCAAAAGGAAATGATGTTGGGGAAACAGGCGGTCCGGGGAAGAACGTGTGCTAAAATCCAGACATGTCATGGAACCTCCTGGGGCACGAAACCGCCATCCAATTCCTACAGATCCACTCCCAACCCGAGAAAGTTCGGCATGCCTATCTGATTACAGGCGCCGAGGGCGTTGGGCGCGAAACGCTCGCCCTTGCGTTTGTGAAAGCGTTGAACTGCCTTAATCCGCCTTCGAAGGGGAATTTTTGCGGAGAATGCCAGCCGTGCCGCCAGATTGAAGCACAGGCATATCCCGACCTGGCGATTTTGCGCGTAGCTGAAGGAGCCAGAGAGTTAAAAATTGAGCAAATTCGCGCCATGCAGCAGTCATTGGCGCTAGCTCCTTATCAGTCAAAGTACCGTGTTGTCCTGATCCCGGACTTTCAGCGTGCAACCATGGGCGCCTCCAATGCTTTGCTCAAATCGCTTGAAGAGCCGCCGTCCCGCGCCATCCTGATCCTGACGGCAGATGCTCGCGAGAGTCTGCTCGAGACGATCGCCTCCCGCTGCGAAGTAGTGCGTCTGCGCCCGATGCCCATTGGCGATCTGGCAAAAGAACTTCATGAGCAGCACGCTTTAAGCGAGATGGAAGCGCGAAAACTCTCACAGCTTTCGGGTGGCCGAGTGGGCACAGCGCTGACCTACATGCGCGATCAGGAATTACTCGAAAAGTACCACAACGCGCTTGACCAGCTTGAAGAGATTCTTGGCATGAACCTGCGCGGCAGGCTTAAGTATGTCGAAAAGTTACAACGCGCAAAGGGCCAAGCGCGCGAAAGCTACGGCTTTCTAATTGCCACCTGGCTGACCTTTTGGCGCGACGTGCTGATTTGCAGTGAGGCGAGCGAAGTGCCTTTGGTCAACCTGGAAAAGGAAGCGCTGATCCAACGGACTGCGGCGGGCTTGAGCCTGCAGAAGGCGGCAGGCATTTTGAAGGTTCACGAAGATGCCTTGACCATGCTTGACCAGTACGTCAATCCTCGCTTGATACTCGAAAATCTGCTGCTAAATCTACCCCGCCTGGAGTCATAACCTTGGAAGATGAGACTACGGTAGTGACTGAAGAAAACCAGGTTGAGCATTCGCCAACCCCGTTGAAAACGAAACTGATCGAGTTGATGTTGGTCAACTTGAAAATTGGCACCACCAGCTTTGGTGCTCCCACGGCGCATATTGCCATGATGGAAGACGAGTACGTGCGCAAACGCAAGTGGGTCACCCCGGAACACTTCCTGGATCTGCTGGCCGCCGCAAACCTCATTCCTGGTCCCAACGCGAGCGAAACTTGCTACCACGTGGGGTATGTTTATGCTGGCTACCCCGGGCTGCTGGTGGCGGGCTTTAGTTTCATCGTGCCGGCTTTTATTGCCAGCATGATCCTTTCATGGGTTTACGTCCGGTATGGCAGCCTGCCTGAACTGGAGGGTCTGTTCTACTTCCTGAACCCTCTAGTGCTAGGAATCGTATTGGTGACCACCTGGCGCATTGGCAAAAGCAGCCTGGTTGGATGGGAGCAATTCCTGCTCTTTGGTCTGGCTCTGGTGGGAAAAATAGTGGATTTGAACGAGGTACTTATCATGCTGGGCTGTGGGGCGCTCGCTGTGCTGCTGCATCAAGGCATCAAACGCAAACCTGCAACACCAGGCAACTTGTTGTTATCCTTTGCGCCTCTACCTCTCGTGATGTTGACCTTGAAAGCATTTTTTGAAACCATCAGTGAACGCGCCTGGCATATCTTCTGGTATTTTCTGCGGACTGGCGCCGTGCTCTTTGGCTCATCTCTGGTGCTTTTTGCCCTGATTGAAAAAGATGTGGTCAACCGCTTCGGCTGGCTCACCACCCAGCAGCTTACCGATGCCATCGCCGTAGGGCAGATAACCCCGGGACCGGTGCTTTCTTCGAGCACATTTGTTGGGTATCTTGCCGGCGGTTTTTGGGGTGGGGTGGCTTCCACGGTGGGGGTGTTCCTGCCTTCATTTATTATTGTGGCAATCACGGCTCCGCTAGTCAAGAAAATGCGCGAGAATGCGATTTCCAGCGCCTTCCTTAAGGGAGTGAACGCGGCAGTGGTTGCGCTGATTTTGATGGTCTGTGTGACCCTGGCTCAGAATGCCCTGGTGGACGTTTGGACAATCCTCATCCTGGCAGCAGGATTTCTTGCCTTGATGCTTCTAAAAGCCCAGCCTTACATGTTGGTGCTGGCTGGTTTGGCAATGGGCTTGATCAAAGCGCTGATTTAATCTGCCGGTGCTCATCCCGGATTTGGTACAATCATCAACCTATGAATGACTTGCTCGATCTTCTCAATCCGCAACAACAACAAGCTGTTGCAACTCCGGCTGGACCTACCCTCGTATTAGCCGGTCCTGGCTCCGGTAAAACGCGCGTACTCACTTACCGCATCGCCTATTTAATCAGCGCTCTCAACGTGCCGGCATATCGGATTCTGGCGGTAACTTTTACCAATAAAGCTGCCCGCCAGATGGACGACCGGGTGCAAAAGCTGATCGGCGAGCAGGCAAACGGCTTATGGTTGGGCACCTTCCACGCCGTCTGCGGCAGGATCCTGCGGCGCGAAGCCGACCTGCTGCCTGTGAACCAGAATTTTGTCATTTTTGACGCGGATGATCAGCTTTCAT
>CAYPBU010000153.1:0-2762 GCA_964409045.1 uncultured Anaerolineaceae bacterium
CGCCCTCCTGCCAGTTGATCAGCAGGTCCTTGGTCAGGAAGGACGCGGCGATCATACGTGCACGGTTGTGCATCCAGCCTGTGGCGTTCAACTGCCGCATGGCGGCATCCACCACCGGGTAGCCTGTCAAACCGGCTTTCCAGGCGGCAAAGCCAGCCAGGTCATTGCGCCAGGGGATATTGCGCAGTTCAGGCCGAAATGCAGTTTGACGCACATAAGGGAAATGATAGAGGATGGAGGCATAAAACTCCCGCCAAATCAGTTCATTGAGCCAGGTTTCTGCACCTTTTTGGGCTGTGGGGGTGCTGGCAGATTGGAAAGCTTCCTGCGCAGCCCACACCGCCTGGCGGGCTGAGAGCATTCCCAGACGCAGGTAGGGAGAAAGCTGCGAAGTACCTTTCAGGTCCATGCGGTTACGCATGTCGGAATAGTCAAAAATAGCGAATTCGGTGAAGACATTCAGTCTTCTTTCAGCCTCTTCTTCTCCCGCTTTAAAGCTACTCTCCACTGGATGGGAGGGAGCCTCTGGTATCTCAAGACTGCTGAAGGAAGGGAGAGTGCCAAGGTGATTGGGGGCGGGCAAGGGGCTGCCGCCTAGGGGCAGGCTGCGCCACTTGCGGCTGAATGGGGTAAAGACCGTGTAGGGGGTGCCATCTGCTTTCAGCAGTAAATCAGGGTGAAAAACAGTGACGCCTGGCACGAGTCGCAGTGGCAGAGATAGCGCGACCTTCTGATCGCGTTGACGGGCGTAAGGGGAGTAGTCTTCTTCAGCAAAAATCCCTTCAGCTTCCGTTTCATTTAACAGAGCTGTAAGCACTTCAAGCGGATCACCTTGCCGTAAAATCAGTTTACTGCCGCGCTGTTTCAGGCTCTTGTCCAGCTCGCGCAGACCCTCAAGAAGGAAAGCCAGGCGTGCTTGCCCCACGAACTCAGATGAGAGAAGCTTGGGGTCCAGGATGAAAACCGGCAAAACCACCTCACCCTGGCGCAGTGCTTCTGTTAGCGCCTGGTTGTCCCCAAGGCGCAGGTCGCGCCTGATCCACCAGATGGCAGTTTTCATACTCTCAAACCTCAATTTCTAATGATGCGATTCTACCATCTCGCCTCTATGGTGGATAAATAGTTTTTAGCCGACAACGAAGTATGCGAGGGCGTAGGTCAGGTTCTTCTGTTGAACCTGACGTCAAGATTGTTGGCATAAAAAGTCCTCAGAAAGCCAGGTTTTGGATGTCAGGTTGAACCGCGCAACCTGACCTGCGATGAAACAACCGAACCCCAGAATCGCCAGACCCAACAAAAAACAGCAGCCATAAGCTGCTGTTTTTTTGAACAATGTGGACCAGCAAAAATATGCTGGTTGTGTTGCGAGCTTAGTCCTCTTTGAGGTTGGTAACGCCGAGGTAAATGGCAACTGCGCCGATCACGATCTTGACGATGGAGTGCCAGACTGGTTCGGTGCCCAATTTGAGCAGACCGAGCACGTCCACCAAGCCCATGGCTGCCAGCAGGATGCCGATAACCAACAAAGCGGTCTTGGTCTTGCCGGTCTTCTGCAGGGAAACCCACAGACCAACCAAACCGACGACCAGTTTGACGGCAGCGTGCCAGGTGGGTTCAGTGCCCAGCTTAATGCTGGGGATGAAGGACATAACGCCCATCAGGATGACAATAATACTGATTACAAGCAATACTCTTTTTTTCATAATGATCTCCTTGTGAATGATAAGAGGGTTTCGAATCAAACCCCTGAATTATACGAGTATTATATTCCTGTAATTCTATATTGTCTATGTTGCAGGAATTGTTGTAATTGTGAGTTTTAAGTGACAGCAATTTGAATGTGGTGGCAATCCCATACTCCGACGCCTAACAATTTCCCCCTGGTGTCAAGCTGAAATTCTGCGACCTATCCGATATACGCACTCGCGTTTTAACAATTCTATTGAAGTACAATAACTGCCAGATCGCTCGAAATGTTTCCAGAGGAGTTAATAAATGTTGAAAATCGTAGTTCCAATCAAACAAGTGCCTGAGACTGGGAATGTCAAAATGGATCCCGAAACCGGCACGATGGTGCGTGACGGAGTGGTAAGCATTGTGAACCCCCTGGATCTCTATTCCATTGAAACCGCCCTGATGCTCAAGGAAAAGTACGGCGCAACGGTGACGGTTCTAACGATGGGACCGCTCAACGCGGTCAAAGCCTTGAAGGAAGCGATTGCGATGGGCTGTGACGATGGTTACATCCTCTCAGACCGGGCGTTCGCCGGCGCCGACACCTGGGCCACCGCTTACGCGCTGATCAATGCTGTCAAACGTATTGGCGACTTTGACCTGATTCTGGCTGGCGAGCGAGCCACCGACGGCGATACCGGTCAAGTGGGTCCCAATATCGCTTCCGGATTGGATATTCCCCTGGCGACCTACGTGCGCAAAATAAACGATCTAAACCTGGAAAACAAAACAATTACCGTTGAGCGATCGGTGGAAGAAGGGGTCGAAACTCTGCAACTGCCTTTACCCTGCCTGTTGACGGTGGTAAAGGAAATCAGTTATCCGCGCCTGCCTACCCTGCGCGGCAAGAAGAAAGCAAAAACCGTCGAAATTCCCGTTCTGACAGCGCAAGATCTCGGTTTGAAGCTGGAGTATCTCGGGCTGAAAGGCTCACCGACCAGGGTGGTCTCGACGAAATCACCAAAAGTGACCCGGAATGGTCAGATGGTGACCATCAAGGAAGATAAAGATGTCAGTGTGGCTGTGGA
>CAYPBU010000154.1:0-2669 GCA_964409045.1 uncultured Anaerolineaceae bacterium
GGCGCGAAGTTGCTCATGTCGCCACCAGCGCCGCCTACCCCACCAGCCTGAGGTGTGCCAAGCGGGTCGGTGGTGCCGGCTGTGGCGCCGCCGCCATAAACCAGGCTAACGGCACGGGCGTCAGCAGAACCTGCATTGCTTACCGTCAGACCCAGTTTGAACTGAGAACCAGGTTGCAGCGGATCGATGTTGGTGGTGTAGCTGTTGACTACCATCTGAGGACGCATGACAGACGATGGCGTGGCAGTGGCAGCCGTGGAACCTGTGCCGCCAACCTGGTTGATCATAATGGTAAAGATGAAGGTGTCGGAATAGGTGTTGCCAGCAGGGTCCATGTAGGTGGTGACTGCCTGGATCTGCCCGGAATATTTCCAGGTGGACATATCGTTGACCTTGAAATTGTGGGTGTGAGTTTCATTGCCCTTGTTATCGGCATCGACCTCGTAAAAAGTAATGACACTGCCGTCCAATGGGTCAAAATCTGCACTGCTGAAGGTCATGACGATGTTGCGGGCATGTGCCTCGCCACGCCCATTATTGCCAATGGTGAAAGTCAGACCGAAGGTGCCATAAGGGTTAACGCTTTTGCCGCCCAGGCTGGTGTGATAATCGGCAATATAAAGCAGCGGGCGTTCCGTCACCTGTTGCACGATGTTTTCAGGAACCCAACCTGCCGGGTTGACCACGTTGCCATTATTCGGCACCCAACCCCACGGAACTTGGGTAGGCGCGGGTGTCTCAGTGGGCGGATCCACCCAGCCCTGAGGCTTGGCATAACCCTTCTGGTTGAGGACCGGCAAGAGTGCCATCCCTAAAATTATTGAAACGATAAGAGCAATTTGTAGATTCTTTTTCATTTTTCACCTTCTCAGCCGAGATGTTGAACAGATTCCTGATACTGCGCGTCACTAACGAGTTGCCCATCGAGCAAGTTGATGCGATGTGTCGCGTAATTAAGCATACGAGGGTCATGCGAAGCAACGATGATGGTTTTTCCAGCCTTACAGAGTTCTTCGAGTAGTTGCATAATCACGATGCCACTTTGTGTGTCGAGATTGCCGGTGGGTTCGTCCGCAAGGATCAAGGGAGGGTCATTGACCAGGGCGCGTGCTACCGCAACGCGCTGCTGCTGACCGCCAGAAAGTTCGGTGGGTTTGTGACCAATTCGGTCCTCAAGCCCTACCTGGGTCATCAATTTTTTGGCGCGCTCCACGCGCTGTCCCTTTTTGATGCCCGAAAATCGCAGGGGGAAGCCAATGTTGGCTTCAGCGGTCATGGTGGAGACCAGGTTGAACGTCTGAAAGATGAAGCCAAGCTTGTTGCGGCGATAATTTGCCAACTGGTTCTCATCCATGCGGTCAATTTGTTCCCCATCGACCAGGAGAGAGCCTGAAGTTGGCCAATCGAGCCCTCCAATCATGTTCAGCAGAGTGCTCTTTCCAGAGCCCGAAGGACCCATCAGCACCGTGAACGTTCCACGGTCAATTTCAAGTGAGACTCCATTAAGGGCTTGCACCAGGGTGCTGCCCATTTTGTATGTTTTTACCAAGTCCCGAACACTGACAAAACTATCGCTCATAAATCACCTTAGAAGAAGCCAAATCCCGAGCTTCCCATACCGCTCAACGCGGTCGAGATCACAGAGGGTATCCCTACTAATGCCAGCACCAGGACTAGCGCTACGGTTGTGGCGAGCACCGCCTTGTTCGTACGCAAACCAGAAAGCTGAACCGAGCCCAGGAAGAGAAAGACAACAAAGAGCAACCCATAAAAGTCAACCTGCCCCAGTATCCCTCTCAGCCAAGCCATCACGCCCGTGGCATCGCTGGCAATCAAATAACTAAGCCCTGTGTCTTCAATTAAGGCTTTCGAACCGATGATCACGATCACTTTGACCAACTCACGCAGCGCGAATGGGAGCATCGCCCAGGCGATGAGATTGCTTACTTTCTGGTTGGTGGTTCGGCTGCCAGCCAGTGTCAGCGAGAGGTAAAGCAGACTCGAGCAGAGCACCCAGAAGAGCAGGTAACCTGCCAAACCTGTAATCAACGGGAATAAGTACATAAAAGTGGGAGAGGTCAGGTTTTGTTGCGCCTGCAGGAATTGTTGCTGACGTTCCTGCGACCACCACTGAAAGTCTTCAGGGATGGTTGCGCCGGTTTGGATGTTGATACGTTTGATTGGTGCGGCAACCACCACAGCGAGCAGGACCATGACCGCCAGAATGAGCATTGGTGCTAACCATGTGGATGTCTCCTGCGCGTTGACCCGCGCAAGAGTGCTGCGTGGTTTCACAAAGATGCGTGGAAGCCAAAGCCAATGATGGTTGCGTTTTTCCCGTTGTTTCTTGCTCTTTTTGCCGGCTTTTTCCGGTGATTCTTCTGCTTTTAGCTTTCGCTTCATTGGCAACCTCAAGTAATCTGCAGTTGACAGACTCTATCACTGACGATTTTGGAGTAAAAAAGTTCCCGTCCATCGATCAGTCTCTCAATTCTAACTGGTTTATCCTGACTGGATGTGAACTTCATGCCACCCGCAAAACGTTGCCCTCCTTGATGCAAGAAACTGCAAAAACAAACCAAAGACACTATAATGTTTTTACAACTTAATTACAGGAGATGCGGTGTGAGAGAGAAAATCAAAAAACAATTAGACCTGTTGAAAGCCAA
>CAYPBU010000155.1:0-2661 GCA_964409045.1 uncultured Anaerolineaceae bacterium
CAGCCAGTGGTCCACGCCTTTGGGCAACCGTGGCGGGCAGGGATACTCGGGGGTGTATTGCGGGAAGGGACGCCGGTAATAGTACTGCGCCAGCCACCAGTCCACGCGCGGCAGGTCCGCCACGCGCAGGTTGGCATCCACCCACATCGCCCGCGAGTACACAATCGGCAAACGACCAGTCGCCTGCTCGAGCAATTCAAGTGCAGCCAGGAGTGTGTTTGTGATCACTGCCCGGGTTTGCCCATGCTCCAGCTCCACATCGAGCACCAATCTCACCTTGTCCAGGTTGACCCCCTCGAGGATTTTCAAGAAACTATCCATCTGTTTCAGAGCTGGCTCGCCTGGGTAAAGCACGTGGTAAGGCAAAACGCAAGCACCAATTGCCTGAGCCTGCGGGAAAAAGTACCTGAACATCGGGTCGCGATACCCCCACGAAACGCCTGCCCGGATCGCAATGAAGTTCACCACAGGGTCGTGAGTGCCAATCTGATCAAAATCAGGCATCTGGGTGAGATCAGCGCTGGCGTTGTAGCGTGACAGGTCGATCCCAAAGGCAAATTCCTGATTACGCACAAAATAACTCATTAAAAACCTCCATCCATTTCCAAAATTGGGTCATGGGCTGCAATCAACACGGATTGTGAAGACACATGCCAGCTTTGCTCGTCCAAAACCGCAACCATCGCTCCCGAGAGCGCCAGGTCATCATGCAGCAAGCCGCCTTCGGGATCGCGCGCGCCTTCCGGCACGCTCCACCTGAGCAATCGCTCGGGTCCGGGGCTGACCTCCGCCTGCAAACCTGCCAACTGGCGGTAAAAAAGCGCTTGCAGACGATCCTGCTCGGCAGCCATCTGCCCCAAAAGCGGATTGACATTCCATTTTTCGGGGTCAGTGCGCGGAGAAAAATCTTGAAACCGTCCGGTGTCCACCACCGCCAGGAATCCCCACCCCAGGCGTGATTTCAATTGGCTGGTAAACTGCAGCGTAATGACACGCTCGCCAAGCTTGTCCCGCAGGAAGGACCCCACGCCCGCTCCCACGCCGCTGGCATCCACCACGATCTTTTCCGCCTGCCAGCGTTCTGCCAGGTGTAAAAGGCGAGCGTAAAGGGTGCTGTGCTTCTCGCCCTGCCAGAGCTGCCGGTTGACCACCCGATAGATAGGTTTGCCCACCAGGTCTTCTCCCAGGAGCGAAAAATCCAGTTCTACGATTGTCACCGCGGTCAGATCGCGGTCGGGGTTAGCCAGCGCGCTGATCGCCCCACCCTGGCGCAGGGCTTCATCCTCCCCTGCCAGGTCGATCAGCAGCGCGTAGCGTTTACCGGTTTGAGGTGTTTCAAGGGCGGAATGCGCGCCTTGCATCAGACCGAGCCGGCTGGGGGTGAACAACCCACCGGCAAAGTCGATTTCCTCACTGAAGAACTGGCTTCGCACCATCGGGTGATTGCGCCCCATCCGCGCGATCTGTTCATCCACGAACATGCCATAAGCCGGCACTTCGCGCCGCACCTCTTCAGCCGTAATCTGAAACACACGCCGAATGCCATCGCGCGATTCGGCTTCCCGGGCGGCTCGTAATTCACGCGCCAGCAGGGTTTGAGCACTCCAGGCTGTCCCCCAGAAGACGCGCGTGGCGTTGGTGGAGGCTGCCATGGGGGCAATTTGCTTGTCGTACTTGGCAATCTCAATATCCTGTGCCTCATCCAGCGAAAGTAAGGTGGAGGCAGTGGCGCCGACAATATTGGAGCCGGGTGCCGCTGACAAAAAGGTCAGGTGGGATTTGCGGAAACGGTAATGATTGCCAGCGCTTTTATGCCACTTGCCCTTCGTTAGAAAGTTCGCCTCAAGGGCGGTTTCCAGGCGGCGCATAGCATTCAGGCTTTGAGGCTGATAGGTGGGCGAGAGCTTCACCATTTCGGCGCCTTCTTCCGCCAACAGTGCCATCAGGTAGACTTCGAGCTGCGCCTGCATCAGGTTCTTGCCGGATTGGCGCGGGAACATTACCACGATCGAGAGCCCCTGGTTTTGCAAAACAGAGTTGACAATCGCATTGGCAGCCGCCTGCTGGTAGGCACGCAGCCGGATACCACCAAACACGCGTGTGAAGTTGTAGACCTTGCGCAAGGAACGCAGGAAATCCGGGCGGCTTGAGCTCTCAGATTCTGAGAGCCGCAGACGGTGGTTAAAACCCAGGTCTGTTCGGGTAAGAGTTAGTGCCTCAGTCATGCTCAACCTCCCCTATCTGCCTGACGTCAAGGCTGAAATCCGACAAACTCTTTAGCAGTTCCTCCGAATATCCATTCTTTTCTGAACCGTTCACCATGATATTCACACGCAGCACGGAAGCCATGCGCGAGCATGTCAGCCCAAGCAGATCGAGCGCCTTGGCCAGGTTGACCGGGTATTTCTCCTCGCCAGCACTCTCCGCGGCACGCACAAAGCGTCTCAGCGTGTGGGAGAGCATGCTGATCTCCTCGTCGAGGTTGATCTTGGCAGCCTCCGAAAGCTGCAGGCGCTCAGCCGGGCTGAAATCCGCCAGGAAAGCTTCCCGTTCAGCAAGAATGTCATGCTGCTCACAATCAGCCTGCCGTGGTAAGCCCGCCGCGGTTGGGCGGGCTTTTCCGGTTGGCTGCGTAGAAGCCTGACAAGTGGGGTTTGGGTG
>CAYPBU010000156.1:0-2648 GCA_964409045.1 uncultured Anaerolineaceae bacterium
TCCCCCAACGTTACCGAAGTTCCCAAGGAATACATGCACGAAGTGTATGCAGACTATACGGAAACGGTACTGCGTAACCATAATATGTAATCTCGTATTTCGAAACGGGAGCTTGCGAAAACAAGCTCCCGTTTTCCTTCAAAGAAAACCTGCTCATGGATTTGAACGCGCTGACCTCCTTTTTTGACACTTACAAACTCGCGATCATCAGTTTCGTTGTGATGGTATTGCTTGCGTTTGTGTTGATCCGCCTGACGCTATCGTTGCGTGCTTCCGCGGAAAAAGAGCTGGCACGGTTGCAGTATTCGAACCCTGCCCTCTATCTTGAACGGCTGCAAAACAATTCCAGACTCACCTGGGTCTTCCGAAAAAATGAGATTCTGCTGATGCAGCTTGACGGGCAAATGCGTCTTGGGCAAGATGCGGAAATCCAGAAACTAATAAAACGATTGGATGCCCAACGTTTGCTGCCCCGCGAGAAAGTCGATTACTTGCAAAAACGGATGTCTTTCTTTGCTTCCATTGGCGATGTGGAAGAAGCCAAAGACAGTTTTGAAAAACTGGCGACATACTTACGTTCGGTTAAGGCAGATGAAGTGGAAAAGTACCGCATCATGCTCGAAGAAGGCGAAGAAATCATCCAGGTCTACCTTCATAAGAACCCGGAATATCGTGGCGCGCTGCTCTCCAAGCTTTCCGCCACCCCTAACCCAATTCAAAGAGGCATTCGCCTTTACCGGCTCGCCAAGCTTTCGTGGTTTGCCCAGGATGAAACAGCTGCCCGCGGCTACCTGGACCAGGCAAAGCCGCTCCTGGCGGGGAGCGATTACGCCCCCATCATTGACGAAGCCCAGGGAGATCCCAGCATACTGGCAATAAAATAACGCATGGGTTATGATTCATCCCGGTGTGCCCAATCCGATTGCATGCCGAAGATGAGGCTATGCTGTGAATCTGCTGACCAAGTTGCGCGAGGTCAAAGACCTAACCCCCTCTGAGAAACACATCGTCGATTACATTTTCGCGAATCTGAATGAGATTCTCAACATTGGAATCGTAGAACTAGCTGAACTGACCTGCACCTCCACGGCGACGGTCAAGCGGCTCTGCAAGAAAGTTGGCAAGGAAAGTTACATCGATTTCAGGCTGGAACTTTCCTACGAACTGATGCGCTATAACCAGAATTCCATTCTCAAGACCGCGCAAACCCCGGTTGACCGTTATGACTCCCTGGACGATATTGTGGTCAAGGTTGCCAATCAGAACGCCAAATCAATCATCGATACCATCAGCACCAACACCACCGAAAATATTGCAGCGGTTGTTGCTGCCATGGCAAAGGCAAAACGGATCGACTTCTACGGGTTGGGCCCTTCACACGTGGTCGCCCTGGACGCGCAAATAAAATGCATGCGGTTAGGCATCCCCAGCAGTGCTTTTGGCGACCGCATCTCAATGATGATGAATGCCAAAGCCTATACTGATGACACGCTGGCGTTTATCATCTCTTACACCGGAAAGACAACCGAGATGCTCGAGGTAGCCAGGGAACTTGTTAGGGTTGGCAGTTGCACAGTCTCACTGACTTCTGTGAAACCGAATGACCTGGTGGATCTCTGTACTTTAAATCTTTTCGTGGACTCGACTGAGTCCTGGAACCGCTTGGGAGGAATGTCCAGCCGGATTTCGACCCTCAACCTGATCGACATCCTCTTTACCGCTCTGATCAACTCCGATTACCTGAAGTACATCCAGAACATGAACAAAAACATGGTCAACAACGTCTCCAGGTCGAACTGATTGACTCTTCCTGGCGTTTTACAGGTTAATCTGAGGTTACTTCTTTTTTTGTTCTTTTAACAGCTTCTTATTGCGTCGGTTCCATAGCGTGATAAAGACGGAAAACAAGACGCCTGCAATCGCGAGGGCGATATACAGGACCCCACCCCAAAGGTCGCCAAGCTGGAAACGCTTGACTGCCTCAATGACAGCAATGATCAAGATCGCCACGCTGGCTATGTAGCACGAATAAACTACCGTGTCTGACACAGTTTGAAGGGCTGGTGGATCTTTTTGTTTTTGGTTCCCCATCGTAAACTTCATTTTTGCCATCTTTCACCTCATGGGATAAAGAACATAGTGGGTATACCATGAAACTGCACGAAATGGCAAAGTATCCTTGCTGAAGCAAAAGAAAGTAAGCCCTGAGAGATCAGAGGCTATGCAAGTCTGATCTCATTTTGCCGTAATCGGCTATAATTAGGAAGTAATCTCATTATTGAACGGAGGTATATTATGGCAACTAAAGACAAAGCTGGAAAAGAAGAACGTAAGAAACCCAAATTGAACATCAAAGAAAAGCGAAAAGTGAAAGAAGAGAAGAAGAAATCTACATCTGTGACTAACACCGGCGCTTAATCCAATCCAAACTAGCCGAAAGCCAGCCTGACAAGGGCTGGCTTTTTTCTTCGGTTTGCCCAGAGAGCGCAGCGCCGGGAGAATCAAAAAATGCTTGACATTCGCGGTTCAAACCGTTAGAATATTGAATCTTGAAATCTGGATGGAGTACGGGCCTGTAGCGCAGTTGGGAGCGCGCTTCAATCGCACTGAAGAGGTCGAGGGTTCGAATCCCTCCAGGTCCATTCGAG
>CAYPBU010000157.1:0-2534 GCA_964409045.1 uncultured Anaerolineaceae bacterium
GCAAGACCACCAATCCTGATCTTGAGGTGCTCGGGATCATCCCTTCGCGCTTCAGAATGATCCGGCGGCAGTCGCGCGACGTGATTGAAGATATGGAGCGCATGTATGGGCATTTGCTCTTACCTTACATCAAGGACCTGGCGGAAATTTCTGCCGCCACCACAGCCGGATATGATGTCTTCTCATTCTGTCCGGAGAAGTCACAAGCATATCGCTGCCTTTCCAATTTGGTCGACGCTGTTTTGGGCAAACTCGGAGCTGCCTGATGTGCCCATGGGCACAGTTCGCCACTTAGACCTGATCCGGCTAAATATTTTTAGGAGAAAACATGGCAAAAACCGAAAAACCCCGCTTCGACACCTTGATTAATGTCACTTCCGACGCTTTTAATGCCAGCGCCGAAACACAGGAAGATTACAACCCCGACACCCCAAAAATGGTCAACCACCGCCAGAGCGTCTATCGCGTGCCGCTTTCGATGGTCCGACCCGACCGCTTCCAGGCGCGGCTGATCCTGCCGCTCGCGCTGCGCAAGGATTTCTATGAGGGAAAAACTGCCTGGAATGAGGTGGTTCGCAATTGGTTCGAACTGGCGCGAAACGATCGCCTGATCGCACAGGAAATTGCGGAGTTAACCGTTTTAGGCGACTCCCTGCATGACACCGGTCAGATCAAACCAGTGACGGGGCAGGTGGTCAACGAAAACGGGCATGACGTCTTCAAGATGTTAACCGGTGAGCGCCGTTTCTGGGCAACCGCGATTAAAGCTGTGCTTGAGAAACAAGCTACTGAACCTTACGTTTTGGCTTTAATTGACAATCAACCTACCATTGAGAAGCAAATTGCTGAAAACATGGCGTATAAAGCGCTCACCCCAGTTGGGAAAGCACGGGCGGCTGCCCGACTGGTGCTTGAATTACACCAGATCCATCCTGGGGAGAATGAGACTGAGTCGGCTTTTTTTCGCCGCGTTGCGGACGTACGCCTTGACGAAAACACCAAGGATACGTTGCAAAAAACCCTGCAAATGGAGCGCACCTACTACGGGCGGCTGATGAAGTTCTTTGAGCTGGATGAGAAAGAACTTGAGCTTGCCGACAAATCCGAAATGCCCGAGCGAGTGTTGCGAGAGATCATGCAATACGATCGCTCGCTTTGGTCAGAGGCAGTTGCGTTCTTTGCCAGCCATGAGGGGCGCACTTATCTGGATGTCCACGCTTTCCTGGAACGCCAGTCGGGGCACGAGGTTGGACGCAAAGCGCGCATTCCTCTTGACCCCACCACCAAGTCCGCCCGAAGTTTGCGCAGACTGCTCAACGGCATGGAAGAATTGCCGGCTGACGACAAGCCCGGTTCGATTGCTGACGCCCTGCTTGGGGACGTGGATCGCGAGGAAGCCCGCCAACTGGTTGCTCGGATGGAGACCCTGACCGCGGCATTGAAGCAGCGCCTGGAGAGCCTGAGGTAGCTCTTTTTGAGCGTGAAGAAATAGTCAAATCCAGCCATTCATAGGGCTGGATTTTTTTGTTCCCGATACAGATTGCATGCGCGGAACGGCACATTAGGAGGTTGGAGACAAGTAGACTCTTGTTGGGCGGGCACAGCTCTTACAGGATGTAGCCCAGGGTCTGCCCCTCCACCATCACATACCTTCCAGGATGTTTGCGGAGGGAGCAAGCCCCCTCCGTACGGTATAACTCCAACCCCCGCGAAGTAGCACATGCTTGTTCCACACCTTCACGGTTGACGCGGGCGTCAATCCTACGATTGTTACCCGGTGAGGGGTTGTCCAGATGAGAGGAGGCCTGGCGGTCATAGTACTCGCGCGGTCTGGAGACCAACGAGTGCAGGAGTCTGGATTTTCTGTCGAACCTGACGTCACTAATGTTGGCAAAAAGGTCCCCAAAAGATCTAGGCTTCTGATGTCAGGTTGAACCCTGGAGAAGAGAGCCCCAGGGCAGGCTTCGCAACCTGACCTAGAGCTACGACCATATGTGTCACCAATCTCACGCCCCATAGTAGCTGGGCCGAATTGCCCGCGAAGTGGCGAGGGATTCCACCCCAACTGTGCCCATGGGCACAGTTGGGGCTCACTGCTGAAATGAGACATAGAAGCGCCTTGGCGACTGGTGTTAATGCGCATAGCATATTAACGATGAAGCTAAAGTCTCAAAATGACTTATTAAGTGGGTTGTGCAACTGCAACCTCTAACCCCCAATTATTCTGGCACAGGTATTGGTCCGCAAGAGCAGCCTCTACGAACAATCTTCAACCAAGCAGAGGAGAGAGGGGTAGACAAATTTACGATTTCAGGCAACGGTTGTTGCTATCGGATCCCGTCTTATCCACAGGACAGCCTTCGAGCGAAATAGTAGATGGATTTACTAACTTAATAGGCCGACTGAGCCTGAAAAACATCCCAAAATACCGACCTAGATCCAATTCTGCCTAATTGCCTGCAATCAAGATAAAACGCCTAAAACGCTTGGAAATTCACGCTAAAGGCAACAAAAAAGACCGCGAGAATTCGCGG
>CAYPBU010000158.1:0-2492 GCA_964409045.1 uncultured Anaerolineaceae bacterium
GCCTTCAAGACTCCCCAGGTCAATGAGCGCGTCAGAGACTGCAGCGGGCAAAGAAGTGAAAACCTCATCGAAAAGTTGTTGGGAGATCATTGCCGAGGAGAGTTCAACCACCAGCGTGCGGCGTTCAGTTGCTCTGAGTTCAATGCCCCAGAGCTCGGCGATATCACGCAAAAAAGCAAGGTCATAACTTGCTAAAAGGGTTTTCAGATCCGGCATGGTGTTAAAAAGTATACATCAATCGCCCCATGGATTGCGTCGGTGTCTATTCGATTTTGATGCCCCTTACACCTTCGATCGAGGAAATGACTTCCATCATGTCCTCAAGCTTCTCACTGCGGTTGAAGCGCGCGATGATCTCGAGACGCATGTGCTTATTCTTGACGCTCTTTTGTACGTTGAAGGCGATGATGGAATCCGCAAGCTTTGTCATGGTTTTGCGCACTTCGCGGAGGATGCCTTCGCGGTCGTGGACATCAATCACGACGGTGCGCATAATATTTACACGCACAAATTTCTTTTCAAATCGCTCCACCAGCGTGAGAACCACAAGCATGATCACAACCGCAAAAAGAGAAACAAGATAATACCCATAGCCGATCGCCATGCCAACCATGGCGGTCGTCCAGAGGGTGGAGGCGGTGGTGAGCCCTTTGACGTTGAAACCGAATCGCAGAATTGCGCCTGCGCCGAGGAAGCCGATGCCTGAAACGACCTGGGCCGCCAGGCGGGCAGGGTCGGACCCGAATTCGACGGCAACATTGATGGAGAGGATCATCACAAGGGCGGCACCCAGGGCGAGGATCATGTGCGTGCGCAAGCCAGCGGGTTGGCTGTCGCGTTCGCGTTCAAAACCAATTGCTCCACCAGCCAGGAGGGCGGCTGCCAGGCGAAGGAAAATTTCGTATAAAGGAATCTCTGTCATGATAATCTCACTTCTTTGCGGTAGCCTATTCTACTACAAATGTTAATATGAGGTTAACTTATGTCGAGGAAAGTTTGAATTTCAAACCCCAAAAGCAGTCATTTGGATACTTTTTCGGGATGTGGTTATGCGGATGGCGGGTTCTTCAGTTTCCTGGTCGCGATCAATCCCAAAACCAGCAGAACCGCAAAGACCACGTGCACAACCGCACCAACCAGATCGCCGGCGAGGATCGATAAAGCCAGGTCGACCAGGTAAAAAATAATGCCGATGAAGTAAACCGCGATGTTTCCGCGCCGGGCAAAGATGCCAAAAAACACAAAAATCCCAGCTAAAACGATGATGATGCCCCAAATGAGAGCAGGGTTCGGCGCTGCCAGAGCGCGCTCAATGTATTGGGGAGCTCCCAAGCCAAAGACAAAGCGGCGTGTGGAGCTGAGCTGATCCATGATTTGATTGAAGATTGAGAAAAAGGCAATCCAGAAAAAGTAGTTGGAGCCGTTCCTGGCGTTTTGCTCAAGTTGGGTGCGTTTGGTGCGCTCAAGGGTTTCGTTTTGGGGCGTTTGAACGCCGGGGTTTGAATTGGTCATGGTGCCTCCTAAAGTAGGGTCATCGTTATTATAGCGGTTCCAGTCAGCCAACTTCAGGCAGGAAGACTATCCGCGGGTTCGGACTTAAGCAGAAATTGGTTACAAGTACCCCGCTGCCATTTGTCCTGGCAAAGCGGAGCCCATTCGCACTCTCCGCAGACCTCTGCCAACCGCCCTTGCTGCAGGATGTTTTCATAGACGCTCAGGCAGAGATTGGAAAGGGATTGGGGTTGGTCAGTTTTGAAAGCATCTGCGCAAAGGGTCACTGTTCGCTGATCAAATCGCTCAACTTTTTCCTCGTCGTCGCAAATTCCATCCAGGTTGTGCGGGCACTCCTGGCAAAGGATGTCGCTTCCCATCGTAATTCGCAGCATCTGCTTCGGTTCAGCCAGGAAAGCCGTCATGTTTTCAACAAACGCCAGGCTGTACCCTTTACCCTCAAAAAACAACGCGCACAGCGCGTGATGCGGGCGGAGAGAATTCGTTGGATTCGCAACTTGTTTATCCTCCATTGGCATAGGCATTCATCTCCGGATAGTAACTTGTGTTGACAATGGTGGGTTGGCTTTCTGAGATTCCTCAAATATAAATATTCTTTCACGCCAGCCCACCCTACCAGTATAGCTGGAAATGTTGTCGGGTTGCGCATTTCAACCCGACCTGCGGCTGAATATTTTGCTGCGGCTAATTGCCCCAATCCATGCGATACCGGGCTTTGCCTCGCAGCCACTTCTCCGCCGAGATTGCTGCCACGGCGCCGTCGGATGCGGCGATGACTGCCTGTTTCACGTGTGAACACAATACGTCGCCCACCGCGTACACACCCGGGATTGCCGTTTGGTTCTCGCGATCCACCTGCAAACAGCCTTCCTCGCTGATCTCCAGTTGCCCGGCCACAAAGTCCGTGATCGGTTTGCCGCCCTGCAGGTAGACAAACACCCCTTCGACTGGCAAGGACTCTTCCTCTTTGCTGCCGCGAA
>CAYPBU010000159.1:0-1464 GCA_964409045.1 uncultured Anaerolineaceae bacterium
ATATCTGGGTAGGGGCTGGCCCCTGTGCCTGCCCAGGGTCACCACAGGGGGTGACCCCTACCTACATCATACGGTGGGGGACATGATGCAGGGAACAAAGCGAGTAAGCCTTGCTCCCACCGCCTTTGCTAAGCCGGATTGACCTCTTCAAGTAACAAGTAGGCATTATCGCAATTCAGAGTTTAACAAAGAAGATTTTCCGTCATTCCGTCTATAATTCATCCAGCCCAATATGAAAAAGGACATCCTATGTTCGACCCTGACATGCAAAAAAAAATGATCTCCAATTACGGAGGTCATCGCCGACGGTCGGAGTTTCATGAAAAGCTACTCCACCGATTCTTATCCTGACTTTAAATCCGATCAGGATCTCAAATTACCGCAACCTCCGCTGGTTAAAGCCCCCATGACCGACCACACCATACCGCTTCCCAGGAACTTCGAGGATCTCGACCTGAAAAATGACTTTATCACCCTGCTGACAGAGCGCAGAAGTTCTCGGGTTTACACCCAGCAGCCTATCAGCCTGCTGCAACTTTCCTTTTTGCTCTGGGCGACCCAGGGGATCAAAGCCATCCGCGGCAAGTCCTACGCTACTTTGCGCACAGTCCCGTCTGGCGGAGCGCGACATCCTTTTGAGACCTACCTGATCGTGCAACACGTGGATGGTTTGCAGCCCGGCGCGTACCACTACCTGCCCATGGGGCACCAGCTCGAATTCCTCCATCCGGTGGAAGACCTGCCATCAGTAATTTCCGTCTCCCTTGAAGGGCAAAATTGGGCGTCCAAAGCCAGCGTGGTCTTTTATTGGAGTTTCGTGCCCTACCGCTGCGAGTGGCGCTACGGCATCACGGCGCACGGACCAGCCCTGATCGATGCCGGTCACGTCGGTCAGAACCTGTACCTTGCCTCCACCGCCCTCGGGCTTGGCACCTGTGCCATCGCCGCTTTCGACGTGGCAATTTGCGACTCCCTGTTCGGTCTGGATGGCGAGGAAGAGTTCACTGTTTACGCATTCCCGGTCGGCACCATTTCGCCTGCGGATCAGAAGTCCGAAAAAGCTTTTTATCAATTTGTGGAAGACGAGGGTCTGTAGCGGAAGCCTGTTCGGTTTGTACACCCGGGCTGCCCCACCAGACGCCCAGTTTTGGTACGATTGTGGGCAATTATGAGAGGTTTTACGTGCTGTAACTGCGGACGCAATTCTGAACCCCTCGGGTACAATTTGGTAACTTGCAAAAATAAAGAGGTTGTCAGTGATCAGACGTGACAAAATAAACTATTATCTCGATCTCGCGGAGATGGTCAGCCAGCGCGGCACCTGCCTGCGCAAGCAATATGGCGCGGTGATTGTCAAAAACGATGAGGTTGTTTCGACGGGGTATGTCGGCGCGCCGCGAGGAAGAGCCAACTGCATCGACCTTGGCTACTGCATCCGAGAGAAGATGCAGATCCCACGTGGGG
>CAYPBU010000159.1:1513-2480 GCA_964409045.1 uncultured Anaerolineaceae bacterium
TGCCGAAGCCAATGCCATCATCAGCGCCTCACGCGAACGCATGCTCAACAGCTCGCTCTATCTTTCCGGCATCGACCTGAAAGATAATGGCAGCTACGTAAAAAACGCCAACCCGTGCTCGATGTGCAAACGCATGATCATTAATGCGGGGATTGAGCAGGTCTTTATCCGGGATGACAAAGAAAACTACCGCCGTATCGCGGTTCAGGATTGGATCGAAAACGACGAATCTTTGAACGGAACGATGGGCTACTGAATTTGAGAGGACTTAAGAATGAAGATTAGAGAGGTAACTCGCGTTGTTCAGGGCAAACCAGCTGTTGATGGTGCTGGAGTTCGCCTCAACCGGGTTTTGGGGGGCAGTACTATTGAGGATTTTGATCCTTTTTTGATGTTGGATTCCTTTGACTCGCGCAACCCGGATGATTACATCAGGGGTTTCCCAACGCATCCCCATCGTGGGATTGAGACGATCACCTACCTGATCAAGGGTGAGATCGCGCACCAGGACAGCCTGGGCAACAAAGGTCTGATCACTTCCGGCGCTTGCCAGTGGATGACGGCTGGCAGCGGCATCCTGCACCAGGAAATGCCGCAGGAAGCTGAACGTCTTTTGGGCTTGCAGCTCTGGCTAAACCTGCCCGCTGCCGAAAAAATGACCAATCCAAAGTATTTCGACATTGAACCGCAGGATGTGGGCTTCGTGGAAGAAAATGGTGGATTCGTGAAGGTCATTTCCGGTGAGTATAAGGGCATCAAAGGCGTGACGCCGCACCACATCCAGGCGACTTTGCTGGACGTCAAGCTCGACGAAGGGCAAAGCATCGAGATTCCCGTGAAGGAAGACGAGACCGTTTTTGTCTTCCTGATCGAAGGCGCAGGTATGCTCAACGGTGAAATTTTTGAAGAGAAAACCGCTTTGCTGCTGGGAGAGGGCGAGTTGGTGGAAGTATGCGCTTTGCCGGGT
>CAYPBU010000160.1:0-2423 GCA_964409045.1 uncultured Anaerolineaceae bacterium
TCCGCTCGATGAAGGGCAGCGATCCGAATTTGGTGGATCACCTGCTGCGCCAGAACATCGTGGACCCAAAGACCGGCGAAGTGATCTACGAAGCCGAGACGCGCGTTACCAAGGAAATGGCGAAGAAAATCGGCAAACTTGGCATCGAGAATGTGCTCGTGCGCCCTTATGTGACCGATCAGTATGTCTACCTCTCTGCTGATGCTGAAGACAAATATGTCATCGCGCAGGCGAATGCGCCTTTGAATGAATACAACGAATTCTTACGCCGCAACTCCTGCCGCTACTACAGCGAATTTGCGATTTATGACTACGAGGAAATCGACTTCATGGATGTTGCCCCCAACCAGGTTGTGGGTATTTCCGCGGCTTTGATTCCCTTCCTCGAGCACGATGATGCAGGGCGCGCCTTGATGGGCTCCAACATGCAGACTCAAGCTGTTCCCTTGCTGCGACCAGAAGTGCCGCTCGTTTCAACTGGCATGGAAGGCGCCGCTGTGGCTGATTCCGGGCAGGTTGTGATCGCGGAAGAAGATGGCGAAGTGTTGTCTGTGACCGGCGATAGCCTGATTGTCAAACAGACCTCGGGCGATTTACGAATCTACAAACTTCGCAAGTATCAGCGTTCCAACCAGTCGACCTGTATCGATCAGCGACCTGCAGTTTCGCAAGGGCAGTTGATCCACAAGGGCGATGTGATTGTCGATTCCTCCTCAACCGAAGACGGCAAACTTGCGTTGGGTCAGAATGTGGTCGTCGCGCTTCTCCCTTGGGAAGGCTTCAACTTTGAAGACGCCATCCTGATCTCCGAACGCCTGGTTGAGGAAGATCGTTACACCAGCATCCACATCGAAAAATACGAAGTGGAAGCCCGCGATACCAAGCTTGGTCCCGAGGAAATCACCCGTGAAATCCCCAATGTCGGTGATGACACCATCCGTGACCTCGACGAGTCTGGCATCATCCGTATCGGTGCCGAAGTTGGTCCGAACGATATTTTGGTCGGCAAGATCACTCCAAAAGGCGAGAAAGAACTCACCCCCGAAGAGCGCCTCTTGCGCGCCATCTTTGGTGAGAAATCGCGCGATGTCAAAGACACCTCACTGCGCATGCCCCACGGCGAACGTGGAATCGTGGTGGATGTCAAGGTCTTTACCCGCGAAGAAAACAGCGACCTTTCTGCTGGTGTGGATAAGATGGTGCGCGTCTCTGTGGCGCAGCGCCGCAAGATCACCGCTGGCGACAAGATGGCTGGACGGCATGGTAACAAAGGCTGCGTCTCAATGGTGCTGCCGGTTGAAGATATGCCCTTCCTCGAAGATGGAACTCCAGTGGACATCATCCTGAATCCCCTTGGCATCCCGGGTCGTATGAACATCGGGCAGGTGCTCGAAGCCGAACTTGGCTGGGCAGCACGCAGCCTGGGCTTTAGGGCGATTACCCCCGTATTTGACGGCGCCACCGAAGCAGAAATCGAAGCCGAATTAGCTCGAGCCTGGCTGATTGACGAAGCCTGGCGCGTTATCGCTGAAAAAGGTTGGGATTGGCTGAGAACTGTTGATCACGACCCTGAAATGATCCTGGACGACCAGGAAGTGCGTTTACTTTACTTGGAGCAGATCCTTGCTGATCAGGGTCAGGACATGTTTGCCCTGAAAGAAAACGAAGTTTTGGCTCGCCGCGCAGCTCTGAATGAGTGGCTGAAGCTTGAAGGGTTCAATCCCGCCAACATCACCGCCTTCCCTGAGGATAACATCCCCGTCAAGAGTCGGGAATCTCAGGACGAAAACGCTGTGAAAGCCTGCTTGCTGCTCTGGAGCAAGAAGCTTGGGCAAAGCATTGATGCCAAGCTAGACCGCGCTGCCATCGAAACGCAGGCAAAGCAACTCATGCTCGAAACGGGCAGCCCCATGCCTACTATCGGCAAGCAACGCGTACGCGACGGCCGCACTGGTGACTTCTATGACAATCCAGTTACCATCGGTGTCATGACCATGCTCAAACTGCACCACCTCGTTGAGGATAAAGTCCATGCTCGTTCAACCGGACCCTACAGCCTGGTTACCCAGCAGCCTCTTGGTGGTAAAGCCCAGTTCGGCGGTCAGCGCTTTGGTGAAATGGAAGTTTGGGCACTCGAAGCTTACGGTGCGGCGCATACCTTGCAAGAAATGCTGACGGTCAAGTCTGATGATGTTGCAGGTCGCACCGCAACCTATGAAGCGATCGTCAAAGACACACCCATCGAAGCTCCGGGCATTCCGGCGGCTTTCAAAGTGTTGGTAAAGGAACTTCAGTCCCTGAGCCTGGCAGTGGAAGCAATTATGGAAGATGGGGAAGTGATGCGGTTCGGTAAGGATGACGAGCGTGCTCACAGCGCGCGCGTGCCAACCGGATTGTTGGATCAAGGCAGCGACTTCTTCAAA
>CAYPBU010000161.1:0-2269 GCA_964409045.1 uncultured Anaerolineaceae bacterium
GGCTGATCGTCTGCAGATAAACTTTCGCTTTCAAGTATCACAACAGGTTCCATTTTTACGCTCTCAAATTATTGCATAAATTATAACCCCGCAAGGGGGTGTTTGGGAAGGTAATGACTCAGAACTCGGATGTTTAGGTGCCGGATTTTGGAAAAAGTATTTGACGCATGATTGGGTGCTAAGGAGATAGGGTGGGTGGTAGGGGCACGGCATGCCGTGCCCGCCTTCCCAATTAACAACAAAGAGGGTAGCCACGGTGGGTTACCCTTACGAGAAGCGACCAGGCGGTCAAAGGTTTCGCACTCTGGAGACCGGCGAAAACGGAGAGAGGGTCCTTATAGGGTCGATGGCCGTGCAACGCCTCCCCCTGTGGGATGCCTCGACCTGGACGGAAGTGTGGGTGGATCAACGAGGAAAAGGCTGGCCTTTTCCCTACTACATGGGGCTACCCTTACGATGAGAGATAAGGAGGTCAAAGGCTTCGCACGGTCAGGAGACCGGCGAGAACAGAGATATGTTGGGAGGAAATACTGAAAATTTCGGAGACTGTGTGGAGAATCTTGGTTTCTTGGGGGAGTCTTGATTAAGGAAGATGATATATCTGAATTGTTGGACCAGTTGTATAGGTTGTTTTTGATCCCCTGATCAGATTGCTTATGTAATCCCCCACAGTAACCAGTTGTTCGATTGGGTTTTGAGGTTTACTGCTGGATTCGAACTCAGCAATCAAAGACGCTTTGGCTCGAAGATCAGCATAATACGCATTTTCTTGAGTATATCGATCAGGTTCAGCTTCAAATCTTCCGTACATGCTAGAGGAGAGGATGACAAAGTCAGTCTGACCTGGATCATTAAGGTTAAAATCGAAAATGGTCTTCACAGTTCTTGGGAGGAATGGGGTGTAGCCTTCCGAGATAGAGTTTTCCTCGGTAATCTTGTTCTTCTCCATAAACTCGAGGGCGATGACCCGTGAATCATGCCAGGTGAGAAGAACAGATGAAGTCAAGCCATTGAGCATGTAGATTACACCAAACACTCCAATAAAGATAATTACTAATGATTTGACCACCCGTTTTTGCTTGACGAAGTCCCAAAGTTTTGTCAGTCCAAGGGCAGCCAGTAATAGCGGTGTAATCATCATCGGCAAAGACCAGCGTTCCCAATGCAAGCCTAATTTGCTTAACGCAACCCAATACCCCATGCCGAAGAATAGCAGCAGCATGCCAGGTTGTTTGGAGACAATCGTAAAAATTACACCAGCAACAGCAAACACAGCAACTATCCATCCAGCAGCATTGGTGAAGACATCCAGGTAATAGAGCATGTTTCCAAACCAGCTCAGGTTATCCGCGCCAAGGTGGGTGGAGCGAGCTTCAATTGTTAGCGCTTCGCGTACCAGGTTCAACTTGAAGAATAGATGAGGGGCAAAAAGGAACATGCTAAGTAAAACAATTATGAGCGTAATCAGGATTCCACCAAAGAAATCCCTCCACATTTTTTGCTTACTCCTGTTCTGTTGTGAGAATGCGTTGATGCCGAGGGTCACAAGCACTATCCCATAAGAAAGTACTCCTGGGTACTTCTCGACAGTATTGATTGCAACGGTAATGCAGGCAAAAACTAGCCACAGCGCCTTTTTTTTCTGCAAATAAATGAGGCAAAACATAATGACTGCCAACGAAAAGACGGTACTCAGAACATCAGCGGTAATGTAGTGGGAGTGTATGATGTATGGAGGATAGAAACAAGTCAGGAATGCAGCAGCAATTGAGAAATTAACCCCTTTGAATAATCTTCCGATTTTCCATGCAATTACAGGTATCAGAGAACCGAAAAATGCCACCACAAGCCGGGCGTGAAAATAGAAGAACAGGGGATCATCGGCGTAGGCCCAACCGAAATTCTTATGGAAGAGGATTTTACTTAATAGATTCAAATATCCAAAAAGCACCGAGTATAAGAATTGATTGCCTTTTTCGTATCGACCGGAATCGAGTGTGTGGTTCCGACTCATCTCAATTAGCGGATCTAGGATGAATTTTTCGTCGTGGTGAGTAAGTAGAGGAAAACTGAACTTAAGGCCGATCACACGCACAATTGAGGCAACCAAGTAGATCGCAATAGGTATTAACCAACCATAAGATCGAGCCTTTTCCTGACGTTGGGCATGAGCTTGCATGACTGTAAATTATACACATTCCCGTGACAATAATGGTCGCCCCTCACTAAGGTGACCTGGGTCAACCAATGACACGACGGGTAACCACGG
>CAYPBU010000162.1:0-2251 GCA_964409045.1 uncultured Anaerolineaceae bacterium
ACCGGGCGCTGCCAGGGCGGCTTCGACATGTCGCGCGTGGTGGCGATCCTTTCCCGCGAGCTGGGAATTTCTCCGCTGGAGGTAACCAAACGGGGGTTCGGGTCAGAATTCCTCTTCCGCCGGACCAAGGAACTGGGGGTGAAAGATGCTGACTAAGGAAACCTACGATGTGGTCGTGATTGGCGCTGGTCCAGGCGGGCTGGCTGCCGCGATCGAAGCAAAAAAGGCTGGGGCACAGGACGTGCTGGTGATCGAGCGTGATGTGGAGCTTGGCGGCATTCTGCTGCAGTGCATCCACAACGGCTTCGGCCTGCAGACCTTCAAAGAAGACCTACCCGGCCCCGAGTATGCCCAGCGTTACATCAACGAAGCCCGCGCGATTGGGGTGGAGTTTTTGCTGGACACGATGGTGATGGATATCACCCCTAAGCGGCGGCTCTACCTTTCCAGCCGGCAGCATGGCTACTTCACGCTGGATGCCCGCGCGATCGTGCTGGCGATGGGCTGCCGCGAACGTACCCGCGCCCAGATCCGCATCCCCGGCATGCGCCCCAACGGCGTCTTTACTGCTGGTACCGCCCAACGTTGGGTGAACGTGGAAGGCTACATGCCCGGCAAAAACTTTGTTATTCTCGGTTCGGGTGATATCGGCATGATCATGGCGCGCCGCCTGACCTTTGAAGGCGCGAAGGTTTCGCGCGTGCTCGAAATCCAGTCCTACCTGAGCGGTCTGAGCCGCAACTACGTGCAGTGCCTGCAAGATTGGGATATTCCCCTTCAGCTGCAGCACACCATCAAGCGAATTATGGGTAAGGATCGTGTGGAAGCGATCGAGACCGTTGCGGTGGACGACCACTGGAACTTCGTCCCGGGTTCTGAGGAAATCATCCCTTGCGACACGCTTTTGCTTTCAGTCGGTCTAATCCCTGAGAATGAACTCTCCAAGAAAGCTGGCGTCCAGCTGGACCCCATTACGGGCGGTCCTTACGTGGATGAACGTTTCCAGACCAGCGTGCCAGGCATATTCGCTGCAGGCAACGTGGTGCACGTTTACGACCTGGTGGATTACGTCTCGATTGCCGGCGACACCGCTGGCATGCACGCCGCCAGGTACGCGCTGGCTGAACAACAGCAGGAAACGGATTATGTGCAGCTCAAAGCAGGCAAGAATGTGCGCTATGTCGTGCCACACAAGTTGGACCGGAAAGCGCTTGAGGGCGGGGATGTGCAGCTCCAGCTGCGCGTGACCCGACCGATTGAGGAGGACGTCTGGCTGGAGGTTAGCAGCGAGAGCAAGAGCACCGTGCGCCGCTCTGAGCGCTACGCCCGCCCGGGCGAGATGGTGACCATCATGCTTAAACCGAGCATGGCGGAAGCCGTGCGCGAAGCAGAATTCCTGACCGTGGATGTTTACCCCAAGGCGGAGGCATAAGATGGAAGAGAAGAACTTTATCTGCACAGCCTGCCCGATGGGATGCAAGTTGATTGTCCGCATGGAAGGCGACGAGGTCGTTAAGGTGTTGGGGCACCGCTGCCGGCGCGGCGAGACTTACGGTCGCCAGGAAGCCATCGCTCCTCAGCGCATGGTCGCCAGCACCGTCAGGGTGATCGGCGGTTTGCACCCGCTTCTGCCGGTCTACACCAAGGGCAGCATTCCCAAGCGGCGGATTGGCGACGTGTTGGCGGCGATCCGCGCGGTTGAGGTGAAAGCGCCTGTCAGCGCCACCCAGGTTATCATCCCGAATGTCATCGGCACGGGTGTGGACGTCGTTGCCAGCCGGGATATGCCGGAAGTTAGAGACGGTCATTGACTTTTTTGGTTATGGGATTGTCAATCTGAGCGAAGCGAAGAAGCTGTATTTTACCTAATTATTACCAATTAGATCCTTCACTGCGTTCAGGATGACGATCCCTTTCTCCCTGTTCACTCTAACTCGCCACTCATCCTCCCAGGTCATTCTGAGCGAAGCGAAGAATCTGTTATTTACCTAGTCATTACGAACCAGATCCTTCACTGCGTTCAGGATGACAACATTCAAGAAAGATGTAACCAAAACCACCCTGAGACAGGGTGGTTTTTTAATACAAACGTTACGGAAACAGAAACTTACTTCTGGCTGGCAGCCAGCTCTTCGGCCATCTTGATGCCGCCGCTGGTGCCAATGCGGGTCGCGCCGGCTGCGATCATCGCCTGAGCATCTGCCAGGCTGCGGACGCCGCCAGAGGCTTTGACGCCCATTTCCGGACCGAC
>CAYPBU010000163.1:0-2237 GCA_964409045.1 uncultured Anaerolineaceae bacterium
GAGAGGTTGTATTGCCCGCCGTTTTCAAAGTAGACCGGAAAGAGGCTGCCATCCAGGTCCCTCAACCCCCGTGCTACCAGGTCTCTGGCAGTCATGGTCTGGATGGCTTCGTCCGAGAAGAAGTAGATCGGGAATTTGTCTAGGGCAACGAGGCGTGTCAGCAGATACAGCGCCAACCCGAGCACGAAAAGAATGGCGGCGATATTTGGTTTTGTGTCGGCTTTGGTTGAATGGCGCTCTGGCATAGGTTGATTTTAATTGATGTTTCGTAATTGTTTAGAATGGCGAGACAAATTGTCCACGACCTGTACGCGAAGTGAAACGGAGGGTAAGCAAGGCCAGGTATTCCGCCTTTCTCTTGTCTGAACCTATAGAATTCAGACGTAGGGGCGAAGCATTCGATATAGACATGTTGGAGAAAACATTCCATCTAGATTGAAATGCTTCTCCCCTACCAAGGATTCCGACGTTATTGATTGATTAATCGCCGATGCCCTCAATCACGCTCTACGATTAGCCCTCGTGAGGGATGCCAGGATATGCCATGCCAGAACACATAGAAAACCATTTACATTCCCCGCAGCCAGAGCAAAAGCGCGGTCAGCCCAAGCCCATCTCGCATCTCACCTCTGTCAATCAGGGCTTCAACCTCTTCTTTTGAAAACCACCCCACTTCGCTGATCTCATTCGGGTCAAAACTGCCGGTTTGTTCGCCAGGCCGGCAGAACACGACGTGGAATAATTTATTGCTGCTTCCCTGTTGGGGATAGTAGGTGTACACCAGGCGGTGGTCATAAGACTCAAACCCCGTTTCTTCCCACACCTCGCGCCGGGCAGATTCCAAGGCATCCTCGCCCTTGTCAACGCCCCCAGCCGGCACGGACCAATCGCAGGTCATGCTGGTGTAGCGCGGCACGCGGCAAAGCACCACTTGCCCCTGCGCGTTTTCCACCACCACCCCCACCGCCGGATGCGGATACTCAACATAGTGAAAACGCTCAATGATGAATCCATTCGGTTGGCGCACCCGGTCGAGAGATAAGCGCAAGTATTCGCTCTCAAAGATCGTCTCACGGCTCAGGCGCTCGGGCAACTGCTTGTCATCACTCATTTTGCAAATTTTCGACCTGCTGTTCTAGTAGGTTACCGCTTTTGCCCAACTGCCACCGATATCAAGCCAATCATCATCCCAAATATTGGGACCACGAGCACCAGTAGCGGTAGTTTTCCCTGGAACACTTGAAAAGCGAAGAACAACAGGGCTAAGAAGGAGAATATCGTCAGGATAATCCCCATGACCTTCAGATTGCTGGCAGGCACCTGTCCTGGAACAGGCGTGATCTCAGTGAGACCTGGCTCGGCAACAGGAAAAACAGCCGCCTCGGGCACAAGTGGCTGAGCGGGCTCATCGGCGACGGGTGGTTGCGATGGCTCTTCGGGCACGGACGGTTGGGCTGGTTCTGCGGGGACGGGTGGTTGCGTAGGTTCTTCAGGTACGGGTGGTTTAGCGGGTTCTTCCGGCTCGGGGATTGGCTCAGGCTCAAACCAATCTCTTATCCGGTCGGGAGCCTCCTCAGAAGGAGTTTCTTCCGCCTTTGGGGTCATCAGATGCCCACACCAGGGGCACTCAATCGTCCCGGGGGTCAACTCCGCTGTGCATGCAGGGCATTGGACGTTAGTTTCTTCGCTCATCATAAGCTCCTTTGCCTGCCCCGGTCAGGAGTATGAACCAGAGGTAAGGCGTAAAATAAACGATTATCCGAAAATTGTTTCCAACACAACCGATTATAGCATCGCTTTGCTACGGTATAATTCGCCTCAGAAAATCAAAAGGAAAGCCTATGAGCATCAGCAAAATCAGTCCTGAACTTTTTCACAAGCTGGTCGGTTTGGCAGCGCTTGAACTCCTCTCTGCGGAAGGTGCGTACCTGCTGACCGAGATGAACCACCAACTCAGCTCCGTCAACGCCCTCCTGCAGGTGCCGCTCGATGATGACATCCAGCCAACCCTGCACGGCATCGAATGCCAGGGGGCAGGTCCGCGCGCGGACGTCTGGCAGCCATTCCCCACTCCCAGTGAGATTCTGGCTGGTGCGCCGGAAACGGAAGACGGCATGTTCGCCGTCCCGGACGTGAAAGGAGCGAAATGAGCCTGAACCAACTTTCTGCTTCAGAAGTTTCCGCCCGCGTCCGCGCCGGCAAGCTAAGCGCGCGCGAAGTGCTCGAAGCCTCCCTGG
>CAYPBU010000164.1:0-2119 GCA_964409045.1 uncultured Anaerolineaceae bacterium
GCTTCGGGGATTATCAAGACCGGCGAGAACAGTGTAGTCGCAGCATGGAGGTCGGAATGAGACCGAACCACAACCATTTAAATGCAAACGTCTTTCGCGGGCTCACTCCGATACCTGTTGTGTATATGGCAGCTTAGCGCGCAGGTCAGGTTCTTCTGCCTGCCTCTTAGCAAAGCGAACGGGGTCGAATCTGACATCACGAATACTGGTAGATAAAATCTTCTGTAGAGATAGGTTTCCGACGTCAGGTTGAACTGCGCATACTCTTCGAGCACGATGACCTGACCTACGACTCTCTTTGCAAAAACACGCGGAGGGAGCAAACCCTCTCCGTACGGCCTTCGCCCAGTCACCTGTTCTTTCATGGTCTCCTGACCGTGAAAGGCAATTGACCATTTGGTCTCCATCTTTTGTTCTTCAAATAATTGGAGATCTGTGGTCAAGACCCTTGCTCGATCAGGGGTGAATTCGGTCTCGCCCTAGCCCTAGTAGATACCGTCTTGATTGTCAAGGGTTTTAGCAGGATTTCGTGCCATAATCCGGGTCAAATGGTTTGCCAGACTTCAACACACCATAAACCAGATGCAGCAGTTTATTCATGGCTGCCACAATCACCTCCATCATGACATGTCCGCTGGCCAACATGCGCCTTTTTAAGTCCATCACGATTGGGTTGTGCTCTGAAGCAACCACTGCGGGCATATACAGACATCTGCGCAACTCTGTCCGTCCTTGTTTGCTGATACGAGTCTGCTTATGCACTGAGCTGCCCGACCGGAATTGTTTGGGAGCCAACCCAGCATAAGCAGCCAGCTGAGAGGCACTTGAAAAGTCCCTGATATCTCCTATCTCTGCCATCAGCTTGATCGCGGTGAGCTTGCCTATCCCAGGGATACTCGTCAACAACCTTTGCTGTTCTCTCAGCTCAGGATGCTGTTTCACATGCTCCTGGATCTTCTTCATTAGCGCCTTGATCTGGTTTTTCAGCTGCTTGATGTTTTCCTGCAGACTTTCAATCACCACCAGGTCTCTCACGCCACTCTTCAGCCGGTTTTGCTCCTGCTGTTTCATGTCCTGCAACTCATCCAAACGCCTCCCCATCGAGCGCAAAGCCTTGATTTCAGGGCTAAATGGCTTCCATACCCTCAATCGATCCCGGTCTTTTTCACAAAACTCTGCAATCAAACTGGCATCCGCTTTGTCTGTTTTGTTCCGGTTCAGCAGATGATCTGCATACCGCTTGATCTGATATGGATTGACTACACTTAGCGTGTAATCTCCCTGGTACAAGTACTCTGCCAACCCTTCCCAGTAGCTGCCTGTCGCTTCCATGCAAATATGCACCACCCGTTCAGGTTGTTTCTCAACCCACCCTGCCAGGGACGTGAACCCCTTCTGGTCGTTGCTGAATACCCGGTGTCGCTCCCCGCCCATCCCACGCAGCACCACGTCAAAACTGTCTTTTGAAATGTCTATCCCGATGATCCCTTCTCCTGCTTGCATCTTTACCCTTTCTTTTGCTAAACTATCTTTGTCAGTCAGGCGCAATCTTCGGATCAACCTTGTGAATACGAGCTCTTACGCTCCAGATACCGTCCGATCTTTGTGAAGAAATGGGTGAGGGGATCCTTTCTACGTCTCAGGATTCGCTCCAAAGGGTGGGTGCGGATTCACCCTCACCTTCCTGACTGATCTCTATGTATAGCTTAATTGAGATCACTATAAAGATACAAGGGTGGGTTGGCGTAAAAAAGTGTTGGAATCTGAATAGCCATTAAAAGCCAACCCACCGATTGAATATGAGGTTTATGTGTTGGTGGGTTGACTACAAGCAGATGGTTTTTGGTATGAATTTGCTGACGTCAACCCACCCTACCCGCCTCGTCCTCGAAAGTCGCGCTAATCAAATGAACACCAACTCTTCCAAAGGACTTGTTCAAGCCATTTTCCAAATCTGGCTATAATTCACCCATGCGCAGAAAATCTTCACTTATCCGTTGGGCTGCATTGGGCTTGATCCTCATGGCAAGCTTCCTGCTGATTCTGCAGCTCGTGCGTTACGGCCGCATCCGCGCGACCTTCCCCACCGGGTTGACCGTCGCCAATATCCCCATCGGTG
>CAYPBU010000165.1:0-2107 GCA_964409045.1 uncultured Anaerolineaceae bacterium
CATAGCCAATTGCCATGCCGACCATAGCGGTGGTCCAGAGCGTGGAGGCGGTTGTGAGGCCTTTGACATTGAAACCAAAGCGCAAGATTGCGCCAGCGCCAAGGAAACCGATTCCTGAAACAACCTGTGCTGCCAGGCGGGCGGGGTCAGACCCGAATTCGACGGCGATATTGATGGAGAGGATCATCACCAGGGCCGCACCCAGGGCGAGGATCATATGCGTGCGCAAGCCAGCCGGTTGGCTGTCACGTTCGCGTTCAAAGCCGATGGCGCCGCCAGCAATCAGGGCAACTGCTAAACGCAAGAAGATTTCGTACCAGGGTATCTCTGTCATCGCGAACTCACTCAATACTTTTTGAAGAGTTTTATTTTACTATAAATGTTAATAAACAGTTAACCGCACGGGGAAAATGTAGAACATAACCCCTTTTGAGAATTTTGATTCACACTCTCATTTTTGATGACTTTGGTCAGGCGGATGGCAGATCCTTCAGTTTTCTAATTGCAATCAGCCCCATCACTAACAGAACCGTGAAGACCACGTGCACAACAGCGCCAACCATGTCGCCGGCGAGGATCGACAAGACCAGGTCGGCTAGGTAGACAAGGATGCCAATAATATAGACCGGAATGTTCCTGCGCCGAGCGAAGATGCCAAAAAGCACAAAAATGCCGGCAAGCACGATAATGATGCCCCAGATCAAAGCGGGGTTGGGTGCAGCCAGCGAGCGCTCGATGGTTTGGGGTGCACCCAGCCCAAAAACAAAGCGGCGTTTGGCGCTGAGCATATCCATCACCTGGTTAAAGATTGAGAAGAAGGCAATCCAGAAAAAATAGTTGGAGCCATTCCTCGCATTTTGTTCTAGTTGAGCGCGTTTTTTCTGCTCGAGAGTCTCATTTTGAGGCGTTTGAACGCCAGGGTTAGAGTTGGTCATGGTGCCTCCAAAAGCATAGTAAGGTTCATTATAGCGGTTCTGAGCAGCAGCCGTCAGAAGGAATGGCTGTCCGCGGAATTGGATGGGAGCAGCTGGCGGTTGAAATCACCCTGCTGCCACTTTTCCTGGCAGAGTGCTGCCCATTCGCATTCGCCGCAAACTTCAGCCAGAAGCCCTTGCTGCAGGATGGCGACGCAGGCACGCTGGCAGAGATCATGAAGGGGGATAGGCTGATCAGTTTCAAAACCCGCACCAGTAAGCTCCATAGTGCGCTGATCAAAAAGCGAAACCTTAGCTTCATCGTCGCAAATTCCATCCCGGTTGTGAGGGCAAGCCTGGCAAAGAGTGTCGCAACCGGTTGTGAGTTGGACCAATTGGTTGGGTTGAGCCAGAAAAGCCGTCATACTCTCTAAAAATGCCTGGCTGTAACCTTTCCCTTCAAAGAACAAGGCACATAAGGCATGATGTGGCCGCAAAGAAGTCACAGAGTTTGGTGGTTGGTTATCTTCTATTAGCGTGGGCATTCCTCTCCGAATTGTACCGGATGGAGGATTAATTTGCAGGAAGAGTTGGGAAAAAATTGATGGGTGGGATGGCGTGTTAAGACTGTTATGGTTTACATATTGTTTAGGGTGATTATTTACACATTTATCTATCAAATCAAACTTATCTTCTCGGATCGTAAAAGCAACCTCGGTTTTGCCATTGTGGCGGGTCACCACGGGGGGTGACCCCTACAAGAGTTATTACACGGTAGGGGTAGACCCCCGTGTCTGCCCAAAAAACTGTAAACGATGACCCGACCTGCGGCTGAATGTCTTGCTACGGCTAATTGCCCCAGTCCACGCGAGGTCGGGTTTTCCCTCGCAGCCACTTTTCTGCAGAAATTGCCGCTATGGCTCCATCGGAGGAGGCGATGACTGCCTGCTTCACATCGCTGATCTCAAGCTGACCTGACACAAAATCAGTGATTGGTTTGCCGCCCTGCAGGTAGACAAACACCCCTTCCACAGGCAAGCTCTCTTCTTCCTTGCTGCCTCGAGCGGAAAACTTGAGGCATTCCACTTTCTGCTCACCGCAGATCTCGCGTACCACGCTGCCCGGACGCATCACAACGTTTCCTTTTTCAGTCAATTCCGCCAGGGTCTCGGGGGGCACGTTGACTTGTTCGG
>CAYPBU010000166.1:0-2100 GCA_964409045.1 uncultured Anaerolineaceae bacterium
TCCACCATCAGGTTGCTGTAGGTCTTGCCCTGCTGGATCATCGTCGCGGTTGAAAGCAAGTTGAGCACCAGCTTCTGAGCTGTGCCAGCTTTGAGGCGGGTGGAGCCTGAGAGGGCTTCAGGTCCGGTTTCAACTTCGATCGCGACATCCGCATGCTTGCCGATCTCGCTGTATTTGTTGTTTGCCACGCTGATCGTGCCCGCGCCGACGCTTTTGGCATAATCCAACCCGCCAATCACATAAGGTGTGCGACCGCTGGCAGCGATGCCGCAGACGACATCATTCTGGTACAACCCGAGCGCTTTTAGCTGCTCAACTGCCGCGATAGGATCATCCTCAACATGTTCCACTGCCCCGGTAACTGCCCGCTCGCCTCCGGCGATCAGCCCAATAACGCCCTCTGGAGGCATCGAAAAGGTTGGCGGGATCTCAGAGGCATCCATCACACCAAGCCTGCCGCTGGTGCCCGCGCCGAAATAGATCAGGCGACCGCCGCGCAGCATGCGCTCGGTGATGAGCTCCACCGCTTCTGCGATTTGCTCCGCTTGCTCGTCCACCGCGTCTGCCAGCACCCTGTTCTGATCGTTTAGCATCCGCACCATTGCAAGGGTGGGCAGCAAGTCAATATCCAGCGTCGCAGGATTGCGCTGTTCGGTCTTTAACTTCTTTATCTCAGAGGGTTGAACTGCCATTTTTCTCCTTTACAGGTCAAACAATCGATTGATTGCCATGGCGACACCATCGTCATGGATGCTTTCAGTAACTTCATCTGCCGCCAGTTTCACGTCCGGGAAGGCGTTACCCATCGCCACAGCATAACCAGCAATTTTCATCGCCGGCACGTCATTGCCGCTGTCACCAAAGACGATCACATTTTCAGGGGTCAATCCATAATGCTCGCACACGTGCAACAAGCCCGAAGCTTTGGTCACACCAGCTTTTGTCACTTCAATGGTTTGATAATCGGTGATGGCGGCTTCAAAGCCGAAGTTTTGGCGTACCATGCGAACCGCGGCAGGCACATCTTCCGCTTTAGCCATCCTGAAGCCAAATTTCGCCACTGGTTTCATAGTCTCTTCGACATGCTCAATGTCATCGAGGATGGTGTAGACCCGCCGATATTCCCTTGCCGATTTTTCCCGTTCGGCTTCGTTGGGCTGCAGGTCCAGCAATCGCTCGTAATCCTCTTTCATCAGGTATCCGGAGCCATCCTGAAAAGAAACATGAAAAGAATTAGTGATACTGGGCAACCAACGCAGAAAACGCAATGCGGTCTCCACGTCGAAACCATCAAAATTGAAAAGTTCCTTAGTGCGGATGTTGCCAATCATGGTCCCATTGGAGCCAATGGCAATCTGGAAACTTGGGATGTCATGCACTGCCGGGGGTAGTGTGAATATATGCCGACCAGTCGCCACGATAGTCCGTATGCCGCTTTCAGCAAGGCGCGTTATGGTGGTCTTGGTAATCTCAGTGATAGTGCTCTTGGTCAGGATGGTACCATCCAGATCAAACGCGGCTAATTTGATATTCTCTTTAACAAATTCTTTATTCAAAACAATTCCTCTCAATTTCGCGGTTTGTTTACAAACCGAGGCTCTTAATGACACCTTTGTATTTGTTGATCAACGCCAGGTTACGCTCGTGTCCGTTGGGAACGTTACCAGAGGTCAGGAGTTCAAGCTCGTAGCCTTCTGCCTCAGCCAACTCAGCCATCATTGCTGTCAGGGTATGAACGATCGCGGCGCCGGCAATGGTGGATGTGGGAGCGATCTTGATCCCCGAGGCCACTTCCACGCAGGCATCGCCCAATACACCAAAGTTGTCGAGCACGATGTCGCAAATTTCGTACAATTTCAGGCCTGTATGGTGGCGGCTTTGAAGAGGACGCGAGTGGTTAAGGTTGGTCAGCGCGATAGTCAGCGCGCCGCGTTCCTTTGCGCCTAAAGCCATCTCGATTGTGAGCGGATTGATGCCGCTGTTCGAGAACACAATTACCACGTCTTTTTCACCGACCTTGAATTCCTCCAGCAGCGGCTCAGCCTTGCCTTCGCTGCGTTCAAAGGCAGAGGAACCCGTGGCGGATTTGTGCAGCATGAG
>CAYPBU010000167.1:0-1987 GCA_964409045.1 uncultured Anaerolineaceae bacterium
TCCAGAACCGCAACCATCGCTGCTGAAAGCACCAGGTCATCATGCAGCAAGCCGCCTTGCGGATCGCGCGCGCCCTCGGGCACGCTCCAGCGTAAGAACCGTTCCGGTCCGGGGCTGACTTCGGCCTGCAAGCCTGCCAACTGGCGGTAGAAAAGCGCCTGAAGGCGGTCCTGCTCGGCAGCCATCTGCCCCAAAAGCGGGTTGGCGCTCCACTGCCCGGGGTCACTGCGCGGAGAAAAATCCTGGAACCGACCCGTATCCACCACTGCCAGGAATCCCCACCCCAGGCGTGATTTCAACTGCCGGGTAAACTGCAACGTGATCACACGTTCGCCCAGCTTGTCCCGCAGGAAGGACCCCACGCCCGCTCCCACGCCGCTGGCATCCACCACGATCTTTTCCGGCTGCCAAAGCTCCGCCAGATGTATCAAGCGCGCGTAAAGCGTGCTGTGCTTCTCGCCCTGCCAGAGCTGCCGGTTGACCACCCGGTAAATCGGCTTGCCCACCAGGTCCTCGCCCAGGAGCGAGAAATCCAGCTCCACCACCGTTACCGCAGTCAGGTCCCGGTCCGGGTTTTCCAGCTCCACGTTCGCGCCGCATTGGCGCAAGGATTCATCTTCGCCTGCCAGGTCGATCAGCAGGGCGTAGCGCTTGCCAGGCTGGGGGGTATCGGTGGTGGCTTGGCCACCATGCATCAGGCCCAGCCGGGTCGGGGTGAATAACCCGCCCGCAAAATCGATTTCCTCGCTAAAAAACTGGCTGCGCACCATCGGGTGGTTGCGCCCCATGCGCGCGATCTGCTCATCCACAAAAATCCCATAAGCCGGCACTTCACGCCTGACCTCTTCAGCCGTGATCTGAAACACCCGCCGGATGCCGTCACGGGATTCGGCTTCCCTGGCAGCGCGCAGTTCGCGCGCCAAAAGGGTCTGGCCGCTCCAGGCCGTCCCCCAAAAAACGCGCGTGGCGTTGGTGGAGGCTGCCATCGGGGAAATTTGCTTGTCGTACTTGGCTATTTCGATATCCTGCGCTTCGTCGAGCGAAAGCAACGTGGAGGCTGTCGCGCCGACAATATTCGATCCAGGCGCAGCCGAAAGGAAGGTCAGGTGGGATTTGTGGAAGCGGTAGTGGTTGCCGGCGCTTTTATGCCACTTGCCGCGCGTCAGGAAGTTGGCTTCCAGGGCGGTTTCCAGGCGGCGCATGGCATTCAGGCTTTGCGGTTGGTAGGTCGGTGAAAGTTTCACCATCTCAGCCCCTTCTTCCGCTAGGAGCGCCATCAGGTACACCTCAAGCTGCGCCTGCATCAGGTTCTTGCCGGACTGGCGCGGGAACATAACCACAATCGACATGCCCTGGTTGTTCAGCACGGATTGCACGATCGCGCTGGCGGCTGCCTGCTGGTAAGCGCGCAGTTTGATGCCGCCGAAAACGCGCGTGAAGTTGCCAACCAGCCGAAGGGAACGTAAAAAGTCGGGTCGGCTCAGTTTCTCAGTTTCCGAGAGGCGCATCCGCTGGGGATAACAAAAGTCCGTTCTGGGGAGAGCCAGCGCTTCAGTCACGGCTCACCTCACCCATCTGTTTGACTTCCTGACCAAATTCCGTCAGCCGCCTGAGCAGCTCGACCGAATCGGCGTTCTTTTCCGGACCGTTCAGCATGACGTTCACGCGCAACATGGATGCCATGCGCGAACAGGTCAAGCCCAGAAGATCGAGCGACTTTGCCAGGTTGACCGGGTAGTCATCCTCGCCTGCGCTGTCCGCGGCGCGCATAAAGCGTTTCAGCGTGCGCGAAAGCATGCTGATCTCTTCGTCCAGGTTGAGTTTGGCAGCCTCCGAAAGCTGCAGGCGTTCAGCCGGGCTGAAATCCGCCAGGAACGCTTCGCGTTCGGCCAGGATGTCCAGTTGCTCACAATCAGCCTGCCGGATTGAGCCCGCCGCGTTTGGGCGGGCTTTTCCGGTGGGCTGCGTAGAAGCCTGACAAGTGGGG
>CAYPBU010000168.1:0-1983 GCA_964409045.1 uncultured Anaerolineaceae bacterium
AAAGAACCGCAAGCTGTTGCCAATTACTTTCATTTATCTCTACCCGGCTTCCATTGCGGGTTTATTGCTAGGCGGCTTTTGGTCGGACCGCTGGAGCAGGAAAAACAGGTACGCACGAATAATGGTACCTATTATCGGACTCTCCATTGCAGCTCCGGCTGTGTTTGCAGGAAGCTTCACTCCTGTATTGGCCTTTGCAGTTTTTTTCTTCATGGTATATGGATTAACCCGCATGTTTGTGGATACCAACCTGATGCCCATTCTTTGCCTGGCTGTGGACAAGCGCTATCGTGCTACCGGTTATGGATTGTTGAATATGTTTGCCACCATCATTGGGGGTTTGGGAATCTATGCCGCAGGCATATTCCGCGATTCACAGGTCAACATGAACATGGTGTATCGCCTTGCTTCCATAAGCCTGCTCTTCTGCATCGGGTTGTTGTGGCTGGTTAAAAAGGATACACAAAAGACAAGTAATTAATATAGATAGAGTTATGAAAAAAATGAGAGAAAGCCAGGTGCTTAAAAAATTAAGATCAGGAGAAATCGTCACTTGTTTCAAACTGAATCTTCCCGGTGGAGAAGTTGCCGAAATTGCAGCCATGTCGGGGTTCGACTGTATCTGGGTTGATATGGAACATGTGGCGCAGGATTGGTCAGAAATCAAAATGCAGAATCTGGCCGCCAAGGCTTATGATACTGATCTGATGGTAAGGGTTTCACGTGGCAGTTACAGTGAGCTGATCAAACCTTTTGAACTGGATGCAACCGGCATTCTTGTACCCCATATTATGAGCTATGAAGATGCCAGAAAAGTGGTTTATTTCACCCGCTTTCATCCCCTTGGAAGGCGTCCGGTTGATGGAGGCAACGCCGATGGAGGATTTACCACCCTCGACTTCAACGAATACCTGAAGCAAGCTAATGAACAAAGGTTTATTGCGCTTCAGATAGAAGATCCTGAACCATTAGATGAACTGGAAGCCATTGCAGAGTTAGACGGATACGACATGTTATTTTTTGGTCCGGGTGATTTCAGTCAGGGAATTGGTGCGCCCGGTAAGTTTGACCATCCCCTGCTCCTCGATACCAGGAAAAGGGTGGCTGAAGTGGCCCGGAAATACGGTAAGTACGCAGCTACGGTGGGAAGTCCTCAAAATGCCGCTGAACTGATTGAAATGGGATACCAGTTTATTAATTTTGGTGCCGATGTGATAGGGTTAACCGGTTATTGCCACACGATGATACAGCAAGTGAAGCAGGTGATAGCAAAAAAATAACAGGAACAGGCAACCCATATTTTTAAGCAATGAATAAAAGAAAGCTTGGAAAAACCGGTATTGAAGTGTCTGAAATCGCCTTTGGGGGAGTGGAAATCGGAATCCCCTATGGCATTGGCATCAAAACCGAAAAAGACATGCTCCCTGAAGAAAGGGCAGTTGAGTTGCTCCTGTCGGCACTCGATTCGGGGATCAATTTCTTTGATACGGCCCGCATGTATGGCCTCAGCGAAAGCTTAATGGGCAAAGCTTTTAGAAACAGGCGAAGCGAAGTGGTAATCGCCACGAAATGCAGGCATTTGACGAATCCTGACGGGGAACTTCCTCCAAAGGCAATCTTAAAGGGGATGATTGAAGGCTCACTGGAAGAAAGCCTTAAAGCCCTCCAAACCGATTATGTGGACCTGTTCATGCTTCACCAGGCATCAGGAAAAATTCTTGAGAGTGAGGAGATCCTGACCATTTTTTCAGGACCTATACAGCAGTTGAAACCTCAAAAACCATAGAAAGCGGATTTTGGCAAATGATCCAGGTTCCTTTCAACCTTCTGGACCAGCGACAAGGTGTGTTTTTCAGTGCTGCCGAAGAAAAAGGGATCGGCATTGTGATCCGTTCGGCTTTGCTAAAGGGATTGCTGAGCAACAAGGGAAGAAATTTGCATGCGGCATTGAAAGAGGTAGAAAACCATATTGGCGGTTATAAT
>CAYPBU010000169.1:0-1965 GCA_964409045.1 uncultured Anaerolineaceae bacterium
CGTTTCCAAACATGATCGTATGTAACACTTGCCATAAGAATTTCCTCCAATCTTGAACGAGTATAGTGGCTTCATTATACGTCAATAATGGTGAAAACAGAAGGTTTAACAAGGTTAGTTTCAAACAATTGGATTAAAGCAAGAGAGCACCTGCCAAATTGCAGGTGCTCTCTTGGTGTTTGATAAGATCAGCAATCGAGATAACGCTCGATCTCGATCGGGATCGGACGGGTGAGAATATCCGTTGCTTCTTTGCGCAGTGCTTTTACCCAGAAACTGATGAAATCTTCTGAGAACACGCCTGGCTTGGTCAGGAACTCATGGTCTTTCTCTAGCGCGACCAGGGCTTCATTGAGCGAGAAAGGCACCTTCCTGATCTGTTTTTGCTTGGCTTCAGGCCAGGCTAAAACGTCATCGTCAAATGGTCCATATCCGTTGGCGCGTGGGTCCACCTTGCGGGCAATACCATCCAATCCAGCCAGGAGCATGGCAGGGATAGCCAGGTAGGGGTTACACGTGCCATCCGGAGTGCGGTATTCAACCCGAACTTCGCCAGGGTCTGTGGCGTACTTGGGGGCACGTACAGCTGCATTACGATCGCCTTTGCCAAAGAAACAGCTGGTTGGGGCTTCGAAGCCGGGGGCAAGGCGCTTGAAGGAGTTGGTCGAGGGATTGGTTAGAGCGCAAAGCGCGGCCGCGTGATCGAGAATGCCTCCTACGTAATACAGCGCGGTTTCACTTAAGTTGGCATAACCTGTGGGGTCGTAGAAAACATTGACACCGCCCTTGACCAGGAATTGATGGAAGTGCATACCGCTGCCTGCTGCGCCAAAATAGGGTTTGGGCATAAAGGTGATGGTTTTGCCCTCTTCGTATGCCAGGTTTTTCGCCAGGTATTTGACCATCAGTGAGCCATCCGTGGATTTGAAAATATCCTGGAGAGGGGGTTCGATCTCGCCATGCCCGGGACCACCAGCTTCGTGATGGTGATACTTGACCCTGTATCCGAAATCTTCCATCATCAGGGAAATCTCGTTGCGCAGGTCCTGGTTTTGATCTCCCGGCGCTATCTGATGGTAGCCCTTGTGGTTCGAAACCAGGTAGCCATTGGTGGTGGGGTTTTCCATCCAGTCGGATTCGTATGAAACGAGGGAGTACGAACTGGCATTCAAGCGATTTTCGTAGCTGACCTCATCAATTATGTAGAATTCGTATTCCGGACCCCAGACTGACCGGTCAGCAATCCCGGTTTTTTTGAGGTAAGCCTCAGCTTTAACCACGATCTGACGCGGGTCAAAATCGAAACGTGCTTTGCTATCGGCTTCGTAGATGTCTGATAGGAAAGATAGAGTCGGACGCTTGAAAAAGGGATCCATAAATCCAGTTGAAAGATCGGGAATGAGGATCATGTCACCTGAAGTAACAGGTTTAAACCCGACCGCAGAACCGTCAAAACCAATCCCATCCCGCATCATCTGCGGGGTGAAGGATTCAGCAGACACAGAAACATGGTGCCAGCGACCATATAGATCGCACCACTTCAAGTCGATCATGCGGATTTCGTTTTCTTGTATAGTTTTCAACGCCTCTTCAAAGTTTTGAAACATCCACAAGCTCCTTTTTTGTTTGTTTGGTCTTGCGTCAACCAAAAGGTTCTGATTTGACATGCAAGTCTATTTTACCAGTTTCCTGCCTGCCTCCTGGCGCGCGCCTCGGTTGTTGATCGAGAGAGATGCGCATGGGTGAGGGGAGTTAAGACAAAAACGACCTGCAAAATCAGGTCGTTTTACTGGTTGAATGATTAGGGTCAGCTGATCTTTTCGAATTGATCTTTGCCAACACCGCAATCGGGGCAAACCCAATCTTCGGGCAGGTCATCAAATGAGGTGCCAGGTTCGATTCCGGCAGTCGGGTCACCGATGGCTGGATCGTAGATGTAACCACAGGCGATGCATTCGTATTTGT
>CAYPBU010000170.1:0-1940 GCA_964409045.1 uncultured Anaerolineaceae bacterium
CTACAAAAAATTCCGGGTTCTCAGCCAGCAAGCGCTGGCCAGCTTTGATCTGCCAGGCGTGAGCAACCTGCAGCGGGATGGGGAATGGACCCAGTTCTTCTACAAAGGTGACATAAACCAGGTTCTGCAGCGAGTGAGTAGTTTCGCGATTGAAGACATGGATATCGAAGAGCCCACGCTTGAAGAGATCTTCATGCACTATTACGAGTAGGCAGCCAATGAACAAAGCCATTTATCGTTACGAAATTCGCCAGCGCTGGTCCTCTGTTGGGATTTGGGCTGGATCATTAGCCGGTTTGCTGCTGATCTTCATGGCGCTTTTCCCCAGCTTTTCGGCTGATATGGCAGCCATGAACCAGGTGCTTGAAAACTTTCCGCCCGAACTAAAAGCGGCTTTTGGATTGAACGCGCTTGACCTTGCCACCCTGGAAGGTTACTTTGGCTTCTGTTTTGTTTTCTGCCAGCTGTGCCTGGCAATCCAGGCGGCAAATTACGGGCTTAGCCTGGTCTCGGTGGAAGAAGATGATTTGACCGCGGATTTCCTGCTGACCAGACCGCTAAGCCGCCCCACGATCCTCACCAGCAAGCTTTTTGCAGCCCTGACGAGTTTGTTGGTCACGCAGATCCTGTTCTGGGCTGTCAGCCTGGCGAGCATTGCCATGTTCAAGGGCGACGCGTCATATGAACCCCGGGCAATCATACTCCTGCTCGGAAGCGGCGTGATCTTCCAATTGATCTTTTTTAGTCTTGGTTTGTTGATTTCGCTGGTTGTTCGGCGGATGCACAGCGTAACCCCCTGGAGCCTTGGTCTGGCTTTTGGAACTTACGTGATCAGCGCCTTCAGCGGGATCCTGGAGGATGTGAAGCTTGAGTATTTGAGCCCATTTAAGCACTTTGACCCCGGGCAGATCATAAAGGACTTGCACTACGATACGCGCCTGGTCATACTGGATGTGGTGATCATTGCTGTGGCAATTGTCGTTTCGTATTGGCTTTACCAGAAGCGCGACATTGCTTCGCCATCTTAGGAGCAGGATATGAGAATGTATCTTCGAGAACTAAAAGCCGGAATAAAGTCCCTGCTCATTTGGACGGCGGTTTTGGCTGTGCTGATTGTTGTCGCTTTAGGGAAATATGCAGCTTTTCATTCAAACCCCGAGAGCCTTGCGCTACTGGATACTATGCCGCCGCAACTCCTGGACGCGTTGAGCATGCGCGCCTTCAACCTGACCACGGTGGATGGTTTCTTTGGGGTGATGTTCGTCTATTTTGGCTTGATGGCTGCGATGGCAGCCGCGCTCTGGGGCAGCGAAGCAATTGCCAAGGAGGAACGCGATCGGACAGTGGAATTTACGCTGGTGCTTCCCGTCCCGCGCCGGCAAATCGTTACAGCCAAACTTCTGGCAGCTCTGACCAACTGCGCCCTGTTTGTACTCTTTACCTGGCTCATCTCAGTTTTAGCTGTGCGCACTTATGCGCCAGAAAGATCCTTTTATAACTTCTTGCGGCTGGAGATGCTCGCGATGTTCATGATCGAACTGGTTTTCCTAAGCCTGGGATCCTTGCTGGCATGCGCCTCAAAGACACCGCGAAGGGTGGGGTCAACGGCGATTGGGGTGATTTTGACGCTCTATTTCTTCAGCATTATCGCGGGGATGCACGAGAAACTGACCTGGCTGAAATACCTGACCCCCTTCGGCTGGTTCAATGCCAGCGAGTTTTTCCGAAGCGGACGCTTTGAGCCTTACGCCCTGGTACTCACCGGCGTGACGGTGGTGGTGTTCCTCTTCACAGCCTATGCTGTCTACGACAAGCGGGATTTGTATATCTAACCTGGTAGAGCGATTTACAAAAAGAAGCTGCCAAAACTGGCAGCTTCTTTTCATTGCGCCTTAAGGCAGTCGAACTCGTGAAACGAGTGAGACAGAAAACCACCCGCT
>CAYPBU010000171.1:0-417 GCA_964409045.1 uncultured Anaerolineaceae bacterium
CCTACAACTCTTACCTCCTACTGGACGAAAAAACAGTCCTTCTTGACACAGTGGACAAGGCAGTGGGTGAGCTCTTCCTCGAAAACCTCGAAGCAGCTCTAAATGGACGCGAACTGGATTACCTGATCATCCAGCACATGGAGCCAGATCACTGTGCCTTGATTCCACGCATCTTTGAGCTTTATCCACAGGCAAAGGTCCTCGGCAGCCAAAAAACTTTCGTAATGATCCAGCAGTTTTTCGGGCTGGACTTGGCAGACCGCGCGATGGTGATGAAGGAAAACGACACTCTGACCACAGGCGTCCATACCTTGCGCTTCCTGATGGCGCCGATGGTACACTGGCCCGAAGTGATGATCACCTATGATGAAACCAGCAAGAGGTTGTTCACCGCGGATGCCTTTGGCGCGTTTGGCG
>CAYPBU010000171.1:427-1930 GCA_964409045.1 uncultured Anaerolineaceae bacterium
CTGACCTTCTGCCGGAAGCCCGCCGTTACTACACCAACATCGTCGGCAAGTACGGGCGCCAGGTGATGTCACTGCTCGAAAAAATCTCCCATCTTGAAATCGAAATGATCCTCCCGCTGCACGGTCCCATTTTGCGTCAGGACTTGCATTATTACATCGAAAAATACACCAAATGGGCGTCCTACACCCCTGAAGAAAAGGGAATCGTGATTGCCTACGGCTCAATCTACGGCAACACTGAGCATGCTGCTGAATTGCTTGCTGCTAAACTGGCAGACAGGGGCGAAAAGAACATCGTGGTCTATGACGTCTCCGCCTGGCACCCCTCCTACATCCTGAGCGAGTGCTTCAGGTTTGACCGGCTGGTGTTTGCTTCTTCCACCTACAACATGGAAATTTATCCCCCGATGGAGACTTTGTTGCTGGAGTTGAAGGGGCATAACATGCAAAATCGGGTGGTAGCGGTAATCGAAAATGGTTCCTGGGCACCGCAAAGCGGCAAGAAAATCCGCGAACTTATGGCAGAAATGAAAGACATGCACGTTTTGGAGAGCGATATATCCATCAGGTCCGCCATGACCGCGGCTGACGCCGAATCCCTTGACGCCCTTGCAGATCTGCTTGTTGCAGCTTAACGAATTTCTCCTGCCAAACCTTACCCGAAGCGCGTGAGGGCAGCAGAGCAATTAAACACTGAGCGCTTTTGGGTATATTAACCGCAATAAATAACCAGCGCGTCTCTCAGAAACTGGGTTGCACCCGTGGCTGCCTGATCGTAGTATGCCACGAAGCGCTCGTCTGAAAGGTAGCCTTCAGCCAGGGCAAGATGTGCCTGGTGAGAGTAGATTCCATCAGCCCAGAATATTTGCAGCCACTGCCTGTGTAGATCGCAAAGCTCTTGGGCGCGTGGGCTGGCGGGGTCATTTTGTGGGGTCAGGACCTTCAGCTCAGCCAGGATTTCCCCTGCCAGCAGCTGTTGGTGCTGCCATTGCTCTTCACTCAGACCCGCAAGTTTGCGATTGGAGGCATCGATGGCTTTGTCACCAAAACGTTCACGCACCTCTTTACCGTAGGTGTTTTCGTTTTGGGCGATCAGGTTGCTCTTCATTTCTTCGAAACGATCTTTTTCTGCCATTTTTTACTCCTGATAGGCTTAGTGACTCAATTTTATCTCAACCTGAGATGTGAATAATCTGTTAATCAAAAACAGCCTTGCGGCTGTCTTTAGGGATTACAAGAGATTCGAACTGTGCGCAGCCTTCCGGTGTAAGCCGGAGCCGGCCTTCTCAATATCTGCTAAACAAAAACAGCCTTTCGGCTGTCTTTAGGGATTACAAGAGATTCGAACTGTGCGCAGCTTTCCGGTGTAAACCGGAACCGGCCTTCTCAATATCTGTTAATTAAAAACAGCCTTTCGGCTGTCTTTAGTGGACCCAGAGAGATTCGAACTCTCGGCCTTCTCAATGCCATTGAGACGCGCTCCCAACTGCGCTATGGGCCCTT
>CAYPBU010000172.1:0-1906 GCA_964409045.1 uncultured Anaerolineaceae bacterium
CACCTCAGGCTGGTGGGGTAGGCGGCGCTGGTGGCGACATGAGCAACTTCGCGCCAGTCGGCAGCAGTAACGTCGTCCTACTTGGCGACGTGCCCATGGGCAGCACATTGAACCCGGAGCAGGAGTTCATCGTTAATGTAACCACAAACCCGGGTGCCTACCCTCTCAAATTGTCGTTTGTCTACACCGATACCAAAGGTGTCAGGATGGTAGATGATCAGGTCATTACATTACTGGTCTATTCGCTGCCTCAATTGGAGTTTAGCTTTTACCAACCCATGGAAGGAATGATCACTGCTGGTCAAATGGGCAGCCTGCCGATCCAAATTACCAACCTCTCCAGGAAAAGTGTGGTGCTGGGGAATATCGTAGCCACCAGCCCCAGCGGCGAGATGAGCAATAACAGCATCCTGGTTGGCACGCTTGACCCGGGCGGCTACTACACCTTCGATCCTATGTTCATGCCTTTCAGCGAAGGCGAAGCCACGATTAATTTTGAAATTCGCTACACGGACGACTTTAATCAGCTCCGAACTTACAACGGCTCTCTGAACGTAACTGCGAACCCTCCGATGGAAATGCCTACCCCCTACCCGTTATTGGATGAAAACGGCAACCCGGTACTGGATAAGGATGGCAATCCAGTCATGGTGGACCCGATGAACCCGTTCCCCGATGGAAATCCCCAGGAACCCACCTCGCAGCCCGGTTTCTTTGCGCGCATCTGGAACGCCATCAAGAGCTTCTTTGGTTTTGGCTCCGAAAACAGTAATGGTGTGCCAACTGAGTCGGGTAAGGATAGTGGAATTTATAACCAGAGTGGTGGTGGTGGCAAGATGCCCTAGGCATCATTGCTGATGAATTGTCCACTGAAATGGAGAAAGAATGCGCTTTACAGATTTCATTAGTCTGATCATAGATAACCTGAGCCGCCGCAAAGGCAGGGTGCTGCTGACTGCCATTGGGGTGGTCATCGGCACTGCAGCTGTGGTGACGCTTGTTTCGCTGGGTGTTGGTTTACAGAAAAGCGCAACCAGCCAACTTTGGGGGATCAACGACCTCACCAGCATCCAGGTCTATCCGGGCTATCCAATGTCTGAAGGACCGATGGCGCAGCAGATCACTGAGGAGGACATCAAGAAGCTAACTCCGGATGCCTTGGATAGTTTTAGGGCAATCCCTGGGGTTACCCAGATTGTCATGAAGCAATATATCCAGGGAGGGATGGAAATCTCATTGGACAAACTTAGCGCTTGGGGCAGCGCGATTGGTGTGAATGTGACCGACGTGCAGGATATGGGCTTGCAAGCCAGCCAGGGCAGCACAGCGCTTAGCAAAGGGCAGGTGGTGGTTGGGTCTGCCTTCAGCAATAACTTCTACGATCCTAATCCCCGCCCAAATTCTGAGCCAGTCACACCCCCGGACCTGATGGGTCAAAAACTCAAAATAAAACTGACACGCTGGAGTGAGGATGGAACGACCTCCACGAAATCATACACTCTCGAAGTTGTTGGGGTTCTGGCGGAAACCCGCGGTGAGTCCGACTACAGCATGTACATGATGCTGGATGAGGTCACGAAATGGAATGAGTGGTTTGCCGGCAAACGGATCGACTATAAGAAAGACGGCTACAACCAGGTGGACGTGAAAGTGGAGAGCCCGAAAATCGTGGTGGATATCGCAAACCAAATCACCGACATGGGTTACCAGGCGTACACGCCCCAGTCCACAGTTGAAGGTATCAACAGTTATTTTTCGACCATGCAGCTGATCTTCGGTGGGGTTGGCGCGATCGCGCTTTTGGTGGCAGCTATCGGTATTGCTAACACCATGGCAATGGCAATTTTGGAGCGCACCCGCGAAATCGGGATTATGAAAGCTGTTGGCGCAACCAACAACAACATTC
>CAYPBU010000173.1:0-400 GCA_964409045.1 uncultured Anaerolineaceae bacterium
AAGGGCAGCTTTTTGCCGAGAAGGAAGGCACTGCGCGCACGAAAAGCCAGCCAAATGGCTGCGATGGCTGCCATGATGCTGATCACGATGATCGTGGAACGGATATCGACGTTCATTTTTTGGATTATAGCAGGGATTGATTATCTGAAGAACTTTGATGGTTACCCAGATCCCTCATCCAGTCTGCAGGCACCTTTACTGCAGGGAAAAGCTGGTACGAAGCATTTCAATTGGATTAGAAACTGAGGTAATATCCTGCTAACAATAATCGCCATTCTTGAATAAAGAAAGGAAGTAAGGAATTGGGATGGAAGACGTAATAGAGACCTATATCGTCAAAGCACCATTGGAAGTTCAGCATAGTTTACGGCGGGTCAGGCAACTTGTGCTTGAGATTGAT
>CAYPBU010000173.1:410-1883 GCA_964409045.1 uncultured Anaerolineaceae bacterium
GGAGCTGACCCAGACCCTCAGCTACCAGATGCCGACCTTTAAGAAGCATGGCACGGCTATCTTTCATTTTGCTGCTCAGAAGAATCACCTGGGCGTCTATCCAACCCCATCTGCTATAGAGCATTTCGCGGAGAGATTGGAGGGCTATAAGACCAGTAAGGGCGCAATTCAAATCCCTTGGTCCTTTCCCTTGGACGAAGAGCTTATTCAGGATATGGTGCGCTTTAACCTGGAGCAGTTGGAAAGTGGTTAATCCTTGAAAATACAGGATGCAATCCTTGAAAAAACGGGATTGGCGGCGGCAAAACAGAAAGCGACTAGCGAGTCATGTTTATTGGTTAGCTAATTCCCCTCTATACTGCTCGGCAAAGAGGGCGGGAGTTCCGCCTGTGTGCCAGAAGAGGACCTTCTCATCGGGTTTGAAAAATCCCTGGCGGATGAGGTCAATCAACCCGGCTGCAGCCCGACCGGTGTAGACCGGGTCGAGCAGGATGGCTTCATGGCGGGCAAAGAGCAGAATGGCTTCCTTTTCCGCTGGGGTCATCACGCCGTAACCAGCGGAGCAATAATCATCATTTACAAGGATTTCTTCAGGATGAACGCGGGTTTCCAATTGCAGTAAAGCTGCGCCAGCATTGGCGATCTCAGCGATGGTTTCGCAAAACTCCCCGGCAGGTTTGTCCACGCTGATGCCCAGAATCTTAGCCTGGCTGCCTGTTTCGCGCGCGCCAAGCAGCATGCCTGCCTGTGTGCCGCCTGATGAAGTGGCGAAAACAATCCAATGCGGGTTGAGACCTTGCTCGTGCAACTCTTTCATAGCCTGGCGGTAGCCCATGGCGCCGATCGCATTCGAGCCGCCGTAGGGGATGAGGTAAGGCTGGCGGTTTTCTACCTCTGCCTTTTTTGTGATTTCTGCCAGGGCTTGGTCGCGTTGGTCCTTTGGTACAAAGATAATCTCAGCACCGCTGAGCAGATCCAGGAACAAGTTGCCCTGCGGTAGTTGGGGCTTTTCACCTGCCAGCACCAAGATGCAGCCTAGTCCAAGCCTGGCTGCTGCTGCGGCCACCTGGCGGCAGTGGTTGGACTGCACCGCGCCAGTGCTGATAAGGGTTTGGCAGCCTCATCACGTTTGATGAAGAGCTGCGGACCACCCAACAGTTTAGAAAGATGGGGCAGTGCCTCAATCGGGGTGGGGAGTTGGGCAAGCTGAATTCGATTAACCATTCAGGCTCCTTTTGTTAGCCTTCAGACCACGCTGGCGCAGCAAGTTGAGCAGTTTCGGCAGGGTTTCGGTATAACGGCGGTAGAGCCAGGGTCGCGTGGTGTAATCCCAGGCGCCCAGGGTACGGGTGATGATCCCGTTGAAACCTTCCTTGAACCGGTAGACTCCCCACATCGAGTCCTTCTCATCAAAGGCTTCCGGCGCGCCCCACATGTCGTAGGTGTGGCAGCCCAGTTCCTTAGCCAAGCGCA
>CAYPBU010000174.1:0-1871 GCA_964409045.1 uncultured Anaerolineaceae bacterium
TTGACAAGTGAACAGAACAAAAATCGCTCCTTACCAACGGCTTGACCTGAAAATTTATGGATATCACCTCCCCCAACTCGCCTCGCACCACGGTAGCGTGAAGGTTGGCGAAACCAATCACCAGGACGTCAACACACGCATCCGCCAGCAAACCGGGACCGTTGGCATCACCCCAAGCCTGCTGTTCACGCGCAACGCCGTCCGAAACGACGGCATTCTCTTCCACGACCGCGACCTCCACGCCTACTACAAACTGCGCGGCATTAAGCGCACCATTCTCAACAATCAGGCTACCGAGTGGTACTACTTCGGCGATGTGACCCTTGCGGAAACGATGACCGACGATTACATCAACCTCGATTACGATGCTGTTCAGGTAAGCGAGAAGGAGACAGATTACATCTTGAGGGCTGAACAGGCTCAGGCAGTGCAGGACACCCTCACATACTTCCAAAATCCCACCCACGATCCTGAATTTCTCTGGAACGCCAAACCTCGCTTCGGCAAAACCCTTAGCACCTACGATCTGGTTCGTAAGCTAAGAGCTCAAAACGTGCTCATCGTCACCAACCGTCCCGCCATCGCGAACTCCTGGTTTGACGATTTCGAAAAGTTCATTGGCTGGCAGGAAGAGGGCATGAAGTTCGTTTCCGAAACCAGCGCGCTGGCTGACAGAACCCCGATGAGTCAGCAAGAATACATGCATTATGTTGTCGCCAAAGATACTGAGCATGTCAATAAACGCCGCGTCGCTTTCATTTCACTTCAAGACCTGAAAGGGGCCAAATTTGCTGGCGGCCCCTACGATAAGCTGGAGTGGGTTGCCAACCTGAACTGGGATCTGCTGGTGATCGATGAATCCCACGAAGGCATCGATACACGCAAAACCGACCGGGCTTTCGATAAAATCAAGCGCGAATACACCCTGCACCTTTCCGGAACTCCCTTCAAGGCAATTGCCAACCAAAAGTTTAACAACGAACAGATTTTCAACTGGTCTTATCTCGACGAACAGGCTGCCAAAACCAATTGGGATGAAAAGGAAGCCGGCACAAACCCCTACGAAAGCCTGCCGACCCTAAATCTCTTCACCTATCAGATGAGCAAGATCATCGAGCAGGAGGTTGCCAAAGGTATTAACCTTGACGATGAGACCAATCTGGACTACGCCTTTGACCTGAACGAGTTCTTCAGCACCAAAGATAACGGCACTTTTGTCTACGAAAAGGACGTGATCCGCTTCCTCGATAACCTGCACACCGGCAAGTTCCCCTTTGCTGAAAAAGAACACCAACAGGAATTGAATCATACCTTCTGGCTGCTTCCGCGTGTGGCGGCTGCCAAAGCCATGGAAAAATTGCTGAACGAGCATCCCTTCTTCAAGGATTACACTGTCGTCCTGGCGGCTGGTGACGGCGTCAGCTTAATGGACGATGAAGATGCTGATAACATAGAAGAAACGTCCGAAAACGCCGTCCGCAACAAACGAAGCTACGACCGCGTCAAGCAGGCAATTGAGGACTACCCGCGCACGATCACGCTCTCAGTCGGTCAGCTGACCACGGGGGTTACCATCCCGGAGTGGAGCGCGGTTTTGATGCTGAGCAACATCAAATCGCCCGCCCTCTACTTTCAGGCCTCTTTCCGCGCCCAAAACCCCTGGGAGTTCCGGGATGAAAAAACCGGTGAGTGGTTCCGCAAGGAAAACGCCTACGTCTTCGACTTCGCGCCTGACCGCACGCTGGTGCTCTATGACGACTTCGCCAACAACCTGTCTGATGAAGGTTTTAGGGGCAGCGAGGCGGACCGCCAGGAGAACATCCGCGAGCTGATCAACTTCTTCCCGGTTATTGCCGAAGATGATGAAGGCA
>CAYPBU010000175.1:0-1814 GCA_964409045.1 uncultured Anaerolineaceae bacterium
TCTACGGGCTCGCAGGTCCGGATCAGCGGCTTTACGAACGTCCGGATGGCAGCCATTCTTATAAACCAGTCTATTACTCCGTCACAAAAGCTGGTGTGTTGGGTTTTACACGTTACCTGGCAGCTTATTATGCCGGCAAGAACATTCGCGTTAATGCCCTGACACCTGGCGGTGTTTACGACGGGCACGACGAAATCTTCACATCGCAATACTCCGCCCGCACCATCCTGGGGCGTATGGCAAATACTGACGAAATGAGCGCCGCCATGCTCTTCTTGTGTTCGGACGCGAGCAGCTACATGACTGGCAGTAACCTGGTGGTTGATGGAGGGTGGACGGTATGGTAGAAAAACCCAAAGTGTTGGCACTGATCCCGGCACGCGGCGGCTCAAAGGGCATTCCCCGCAAAAACATTCGCGATTTCGCCGGCGCGCCGTTGATTGCCTACAGCATCGCCGCCGCCTTACAGGCAGACCTCGTCACCCGCGTGATCGTTTCGACCGATGATGAAGATATTTCGGCGGTTGCCCGCGAGTGGGGCGCCGAAACGCCCTTCTTGCGTCCCTCAGAATTCGCCCAGGATGACACCACCGATTTGCCCGTTTTCGAACATGCCCTGCGATGGCTGCGGGAAAACGAAAGCTATCAACCTGAGATTATCATCCAACTGCGTCCGACTTCACCAATCAGACCCGTTGGACTGCTTGATGAAGCCGTCAGGAAGTTGCTGGAGCACCCTGAAGCTGATTGTGTTCGTGGGGTAGTTCCGTCGGGTCAAAACCCCTTCAAGATGTGGCAAATAGGCGACGACGGTCAGCTCCAGTCCCTGCTAAGAGTCGCCGGGCTCAGCGAACCCTACAACGCACCCAGGCAAGCACTCCCTTCAACCTATTGGCAGACAGGGCATATTGACGCTATCCGCACCAACACAATTTTGAACAAGCACAGCCTGACGGGTGATGTGATCTTTCCGCTATTGATCGACCCACTGTACACGGTCGACATTGACACTATTGAGGATTTCCAAAACTCAGCCAGGCTGATCAGTGATCCACGCATCAAAGCGGTGGACCCACTCAAATGTCGCCGGACCTTTCCATTAAGAACAAGTCATTTAATCATGGATTTCGACGGCGTTCTCACGGATGATAAGGTCTACATCGACCAGGACGGTCGCGAAAGCGTGCGCTGCAGCCGTTCCGACGGATACGGGATCAGCTTACTTAAGGGAAAATCGGCCATTCAGCCAATGATTCTTTCCCGAGAGACCAACCCCGTGGTTACTGCCCGGGCACAAAAGCTTGACATCGAGGTTTTCCAATCAGTTTTAAATAAAGACCAGGCGATCCAAACCTTGATTGAGGAAAGAAATCTGAACCCAAAAGAAATTATCTACATCGGCAATGACCTGAACGATCTGGTGGTCTTGCCGCTTGTTGGGTACTTTGTTTGCCCGTCTGATGCCCACCCCCAGGTGCTAAGGCAGGCGGATCTGGTGCTCAACCATCCTGGCGGCAAAGGCGCGGTCCGGGAGATTATTGAAACAATTTTGGGAAGTAAACCTGTAATCCAAGAATTAACTAAATAAAGGAAGCAAAACAACGATGATCGATATCGAATTTTACATGAAGGTTGGCGAACTAAAAAAACGTCTGAAGGCTGGCGAACAATTATCAGAACCAGAACTTAAGGCGTTGCTTGAGAGTTATCGCAGTCCCAATCCGGTGGCATACAACATCGAAACCACCAATGCCTGCAACATGCGCTGCGAGATGTGCCCCCGTACAACCATGATGACCAGATCAGTCGAAACC
>CAYPBU010000176.1:0-1793 GCA_964409045.1 uncultured Anaerolineaceae bacterium
ACATCGATTTTAGTTGGTTTACTGGCAGGTATGGCCGCCTCGTGGCTCATGAAGACAAACAATAAATGGTACATTGACATCCTCATCGGTATCGCTGGCAGCGTCCTGGCGGGCTGGATTACTAGTCTTGTCCTGGGTCAGAGCCTGGTGTCAGGATTTAACTTGACTACTCTGCTGGTCTCAACCGGCGGTGCAGTGCTCGTCTTGTTGATCTATCGCTGGTTCAAGAGCCGCAAATAACGCGCGTTTGAACAAACAAAAGAGGCTGACCCAAAAGGGTCAGTCTCTTTTCAAATTATGGGGGATGTGATTCAATTAAAGGCATGGACACAAGAGCGAAATTCAAACAATACGAAATGGATCAGCCACAACTATTGCCTCCGAGCCTGGACGAACTGATCCCAGAACAGCATTTGGTGCGGGTCATCAACCAACTGATCGACAGGATGAAGCTTGAGGTAATTGAAAGCACCTATAAGGGCGGTGGGACGAGCAGTTATCACCCCAGGATGCTACTGAAACTGATCGTCTATGCTTACGCTGAGAAGAATTACTCAGGGCGACAGATCGCCAAGTTGGTGCGGGAGAACATCCACTACATGTGGTTGAGTGGGGGGAACCAGCCTGACTTCCGTACCATCAACCGTTTTCGCAGTGAGCGCTTGAAGGGGAAGATCCAGGGTGTGTTCACGGAAGTGCTGGAACAGTTGATTGAGGGTGGTTATGTCAAACTGGAACACTATTTTGTGGATGGCACCAAGATTGAAGCCAACGCCAACCGTTACAGCTTTGTATGGAAGAAAAGCACGCTCAATCGACGCAAGGCCTTGGAACAAAAAGTGAGCGAGCTGTTTGAAAAGATAGACAAACTGCAGGCTGAGGAAGACGCAGACTATGGGGATGAAGATCTGGAAGAGCTGGGTGGTGGAGAAGGGATCGACAGTGAAGCGCTGGAGGCACTTGCCAAGCGGCTGGATCAAATTTTGGCAGATAATCCTGAGCCAAAAGAAACTCGGGAAGTCAAAAAAGCGAAGAAACAGATTGACGAAGATCTTTTGCCCAGACTGATCAAGTATGAACAGTATGAAGTTATGCTGGGAGATCGCAACTCTTGTTCCAAGACGGATGCGGACGCGACATTCATGCAAATGAAAGAAGATCACATGCGCAACCGCAGTCTGAAAGCGGGTTACAACGTGCAGGTGGGAACAGAAGGGCAGTACATAGTTGGCTTCAGCGTGCATCAAAACGCTGCAGATAACGTCACCTTACGCGCCCACCTGGAACAACTGAGAAACAACTTGAAACGACTGCCCAAGATTTGGGTGGCGGATGCTGGCTATGGCAATGAAGAGAACTATCGCTTATTGGAAAGTGAAAAGGTGGAAGCCTATCTAAAGTATCCTGGTTTTGATCGGGAGAAGCAGAAAAGGACTAAGTTGAGTGAGAAGGAAAAGTATCAGTCCAGCCAGTTCAAACTACAACCAGATGAAGACATCTATCTCTGTCCACAAGGAAAGCCGCTGTATTTTGAAGGCGAGGTTGAGGAAATCAGCGCCACAGGATATCGCAGCGTGAAGCGGGAGTATCGTTGTGGGGAGTGCGAGGGCTGTGCTGCCAAGGCCATCTGCAGTCCAAAGTCAAGATATGGTCGGACACTGAGCATTGGTCCGGAATTAGTCCGTTTAAGAGGGATGGCTTTCAAGAAACTCACCAGTGAAATTGGGGAGAAACTGAGAAAGAGGAGATTGGCAGAGGTTGAAGCCGTTTTTGGGCTGCTGAAACAGAATGGA
>CAYPBU010000177.1:0-442 GCA_964409045.1 uncultured Anaerolineaceae bacterium
GCTTCTTCGCCAGCCGTGAGGGCAAGCGCTATTACGTCGAAGCAGGTGTGTTTAGGTAGGTAAAGTTGAAGTCTCCCTTGTGTAAAGGGAGGTGGCACGGCAAAGCCGTGACGGAGGGATTGTGATGCGGCATAAACATAACAAGCAGTTGGTTCCTTACGCAAAGCAGCTGCGAAACAACATGACCAAAGAAGAACGGCATTTGTGGTATGACTTCCTGCGTTCATACCCAGTTCGTTTCTCTCGTCAGAAAGTGTTGGGGAAATACATCGTCGACTTTTACAGCGCGGAAGCAAAACTGGTTATCGAACTGGACGGTTCTCAGCATTATGAACCGGAGGAAATGGCGAAGGACGCTGAGCGAACGCGGTATTTGGAGTCTCTGGGGCTGGCTGTGCTGCGTTTTACCAATCTCGATGTCCAACAGCGTTTTACAGGTGTA
>CAYPBU010000177.1:452-1789 GCA_964409045.1 uncultured Anaerolineaceae bacterium
CTCAGCATTTCGAAAGAGACAACATGGATGAAGATGTGGAGCGCACAGCATTTCTGAAAGGCTATGGTCTAAGAGTCTTGCGGATTCCCAACACCGAAGTCATCAGATACTTCCATGGCGTATGTGAGTACATTGATGCCGCCTGCGAACAATCCCTCAGTCAGCCTGACGGCTGACAGCTCCCTTTACACAAGGGAGCCTTTGCCCATGCTTCCTAGCTCCAATTAATAAATAAGGTGCCGAAAACGACACCTTATTTTTTTTGTCATCAGATAATTTGACCTACAAACTCTCGAGCCGTTTGACCATCCCGTCAATCACATCAAAACCGCCTTGCCAGAACTCAGCCTTGGTGACGTCCATGCCGGATTCTGCCAGCAGCGCGATCGGGGCAACGGAACCACCGGCGGAAAGGATGCGCATATACTTGGGTTTGAAGCTTTCGCCTTCTTCTTTGTAGCGTTTGTAGAGGGCAAAGACCAACAACTGCCCAAAAGCATAGGCATACACATAGAAAGGTGTGCCGTAAATGTGCGGGATCGAGACCCATTCATACTTAAATTCATCTGAAACCTCGACCGCGTCGCCAAACTCTTCTTTCAGATTCGCCAGGTAGGCTGCGTTCAGCTCATCCACCGAAGCGTTGTTGGCGATCATGCCGTGCGCTTCACGCTCAAACAGCGCAAAATAGATCTGGCGGATGATGGTCGCGAAAGCGTCATCGAGCTGCCCGAACAGGATATCCTGCTGGACTGCCGGATCGCTCTCACGCTCGAGCATCAGATCGGTAAGGGTCATTTCGCCAAAGGTCGAAGCAGTCTCTGCCAGGGGCAGACAGGCATGCTGGGTGAAGAGACTGTGCTCCTCGGCCATCATGGAGTGCACGGCATGCCCAAGTTCGTGCGCCATCGTAGAAACGTCATCCGATTTTCCCTGGTAATTGAGCATCACCCATGGGGTCAGATCCGGACCAAGCGTGGAGCAGAAAGCCCCACCCATTTTGCCCTTGCGGACTTCGCTGTCCACGTGACCCTGGTCAAAAACGCGTTTTGCCAGCTGAGTGAACTTTGAATCGAAGCGTTCATAGGCCTCAAAAGTCAAATCAGCGGCTTCCTGGAAGGAGTAGCGTTTATCGGATTCAGCCAAAGGCGCATATACATCGTAGCGACGCAGTTTTTCCATGCCGAGCTTTTGGGCTTTCAAGCGGAAGAAGCGATGGAAGATACCGATATTCTTGCGTGCAACCTCAAGCAGGGTGTCAATAACCTCGTCGGGCAGGTCGTTGATGGTGTTGCGCACCGAAATCGGGCTGGCGAAACCACGCAGGCTCACATTTT
>CAYPBU010000178.1:0-1345 GCA_964409045.1 uncultured Anaerolineaceae bacterium
CCGTTCCAACGGGAGGAATTTACACAATTAAGCCAACCCTAGAGAATCACACATTCAGCCCGGTACAAAGAAATGTTACCGTGCTGTCAGATATGAATGTACTTCCCTTTGCAGATACTAAACAATATACATTAACTGGCCGTTTCAAAGCAAGTTGCCATACTTCTATCGGTGCTGCAACCCTTAAGTTTAAAGCAATATCTACCGGTCAAAATGTATGTGATAGTATGATAGTAACAACAGATACTAATGGTTATTATTCCGTGGTTCTTCCTGCGCGCAACTATAACCTTCAATTATTACATTTTGCCACATTTAACCAGCAAATACTCGATTCGTTAGATGTATTAGGATATTTCTGGAATATGCCCGATCTGGATCTTACCTATTATGATTCACTAACATTTCATCATGATACTACTACCCTTGATTTTACATACATTGAACAACCTCAACTGTCCATGCTCGGGCTTAGTATTTATCACACCTGTTCATCAGCAATGCCACTTTATGATTCAATTCCATTAATGGAACAAGGTGTGGAAAAGGTGCTTAAGTTTCTACCCCAGGAAACATTCAATGGTGTATCTTGTCCTGCTGACGATGGATTTATTGTGATCAGTGAAAATATATCCTCGGATAGTGTAAATGTAAAAACCGATACTATTTATTATGTTCAGGGCGATACCATCAGTTATTCGTTAACCCCCGGATATCCCAATATTGTCCCTCCGTATAAAAAATTCATACAGGCTATATTATTCCGCGGCAGTCAAAGTGATACCGTATATTCTGAGGTTATTGTAATCGGTTATAAACCACGACATTCTACCTATACTACGGTAAGTCCTGAAATCCCATTTCATATTCTGCATAACCCTCCCGGCGACAATAGTTATAGTTTTCTGGAGGCTAACAGCAGTATTTCAAGCTCCTTTAAAGCTAGCTATTTAAAGGAAGGCACAAACAGTGAGCAATCTGTTCATTTTTACGGTCTTGTTCTCGGCCTAACGTGGGGTCCTGTGTCAACAGAACTGGCAGTAATATATAACAAATCCCATAATTGGAGTTCGGGCACTTCTGAAACCAGAGAATCGGGGTGGGGAGTAACCACCACCACCTCTCAGTTATTTCAGACATCCGGCAATGTTGATATTATTGGCCAGTCGGGGGATCTTTATGTTGGGGGTGCGATGAACATGTTATATGCCGTGTCTGATGGAGTGATGTATGATTTTGATTCCTGTAAAATAGATTTGCCCAAAACATTGTGGATGCAACCCACAGGGTTTGCAACCACCTATATGTACACTGAAAGCCATATCGTTGATAATATAATTCCCCA
>CAYPBU010000178.1:1355-1765 GCA_964409045.1 uncultured Anaerolineaceae bacterium
AATTGCAAGCGTTATCAACTTTATTGCTGACCTCGCCCAATGCTAATCTTCAGGATAGCATTGAGGCAAACAAATTACAAGATCAAATGCATGTGTGGCAACAGGTGGTTGATAATAATCATGCTGCTATCGATAGTGCTGAGTTTGTTGAAAACAAATCCTTTAGTGGCGGAGTATTATATCAAAACTCGCTTCAATCAAGCCGAACACTTAGTAAGTCTATTGATTTTAATTATTCCCTTGATGAAGCGACCATAGAAGAGGTCGGAGGAACAGTTAGTGGAATTGGGCACTCACAGACAAAGGAAGCAAAAGGACGGATTACATATGATACAATAAATTCGACTGAGGCGACATTTGAAAATACAGTAGGTTATGTTCTGTCAGATGATGATTTGGGTGATCAATTT
>CAYPBU010000179.1:0-1675 GCA_964409045.1 uncultured Anaerolineaceae bacterium
TACCAGCATGTAGTAAAATACATTGACATTGGCGGCGGTTTTGCTTCACGAAACACCCTGAAAGGTGCCTATTATTCTGGCAGCGATACAACACCGTCATTTGATGATTATGCCGAGTCTATAACTAATGCCTTGCTCACATCGGAAATTAAACCGGCCAACCTGCCGATGCTCATACTTGAAACAGGAAGGGCGTTGATTGATGATGCCGGATATCTTGCCGGGACTGTTGTTGCTATCAAAAGAATGGCCGATGGCCGGCGTTCAGTAATTATTGACTCCGGCGTCAATCTCTTGTTTACTTCCTTTTGGTATGAACACGATGTCAGGCCTGTTATGCCTGTTTCAGAACAATTGGAAGACACTACGCTTTATGGTCCTTTGTGCATGAACATTGATGTGATAAGAGCCAATATGCAGTTTCCTTTGCTGAAAAAAGGTGATAATTATGTTATTCGCCGTGTGGGCGCATACAATAATACGCAATGGATGCAGTTTATAACCTTTAGGCCTAATGTGGTATTGATTGACGAAAAGGGCGCTCCGCACCTGATAAGGCAAAAAGAAAATATGGAATATATCACTCAGCAGGAAATCATTCCGGGTCATTTAAAGAATCATAAGTTGTAAGCGGCATGAAGCGATTTCATTGGTTTTTTAGAAGTCTTACCAACAGTTATTCGCAGATATTTTTTTCCAATAATGTCATATTTGCGATAATAATTTTCCTTATCACTTTTTATGACTTATATGCCGGATTATTTGGGTTACTATCGGTGTTATTTACCAATCTCAGCGCTTCTCTGATAGGCTTTGACCGGTATAAAATAAAACAGGGCTATTATGGGTTTAATGCGTTGCTCGTAGGTTTGGGCCTGGGAATTTATTTTGAGCCCGGTATACAGTTGCTTGTGATAATTGTGCTTGCAGCATTTTTGTCACTTTTTCTTTCTGTGGCTTTCGAGGGCATTATAGGGAAATATGCCTTGCCCTACTTAAGCCTTCCTTTTGTATTTACTTTGTGGGCTATTTCTTTATCAACCAGAGAATTTACTTTTCTTAATCTGAATGAAAGAGGGGTGTATTATATAAACGATTTGTATCAACTTGGCGGACAAAAACTTGTGGACGCCTATTACTGGTGGAATAATCTTCCTTTTCCCATTTCATTAAAAATATACTTTAATTCGTTAAGTTCCATATTTTTTCAATATAGCACTTTAACGGGAATACTAATAGCTATTGGGCTGCTCATTAATTCGCGTATTGCCTTCACACTTTCGCTGCTGGGTTTTTATACTGCTTACTTTTTTTATGCAGTTATCGGAGTTGAATTTTCGGGGGCAGCCTATAGTTTTATTGGGTTCAATTATATTCTTACGGCTATTGCAATAGGCGGCTATTTCATTGTCCCCGGCCGCATTTCTCATTTATGGGTATTGTTGCTGATCCCCATTACTACTATTATTACAATAAGTACATCAGTTCTGTTAAATGTGCTTTACCTTCCGGTATATTCGTTGCCGTTTAATATAATTACGCTGCTTTTTTTGTATATTCTAAAGTTCAGAGTTCATAAGAATATGAAGATACAAACAGTTGTGGTTCAGGAACATTCACCTGAGAAAAATTTGTATTCACATTTGAATTTCATGAAGCGTTTTGGAAAAGATAG
>CAYPBU010000180.1:0-1660 GCA_964409045.1 uncultured Anaerolineaceae bacterium
TCCAGGTTCCATCGACCTCAAAATCATCCGCAAGATAGGAACTGTGAGAGGGAACGTCCGGAAATACCTGGTCAGTGAATGTGCCAGTTTGCGTCATACTCGGGGCTTGGTCCCAAAGCCAATCACCCAAGCTTCCTTCAATCACAAAGGGCATTCCTTGCGGGGTCCCGCTGCCTGAATCATTGACAGGTCCCCAGGAACTGCTTGATGGGGAATATTGCAGGGCGTTGCCTGTGGTGGTTTGACCAAGGATCGTAATAGGTGGTGAAAACGGTCCTGAGGTTAAAGAGCCTTCCGAGGCCCAAACCATCCAATACGTTCCTGGTTGGAGCGAAACATTAACTTCTGCAACGGCTGCCATGATTGGACGCTCAGAGTTGGTCAGGCCTGTATCCCACACACGGTAGATGTTGGTCCAATAGGTATCGATCAGACGGTTGGTAACAAGATCTCCAAAGAGAATCGAGCTGGCAGGGTCGTCCGGGGAACCGTCCCAGATTTGAAGATACAGACCGGTGATAGTAGATGCTGGTGGGTGGCTATAAGTGCCAGTCTGATAAGGATAAAACGTAATGTTATCAATCGCCCAGCCGTTCCCTGGAGGTATGGTGAAGTCGTCTGCCAATTTGAAACCAGTGGCAGTCGAATTACTGAATCCTAAAATACCCATTCCTAATGCGCTCTGAAGCGTGGAAGCATCGTTGCCGTTGTAACCAGCGCCGGGATGTGTGACAATCGGACCGTTGTCATGTAAGACCAATGCTTGGGTGCTTTTGCCGCCCTGCAGTGAATTCGACTGGACTCCATGGGGGATGGACCCAATCCAACTATCGGAATCAAACAGGAAATGCTGTGAAGGAGTTGGGAGCCCTTCGATCTGCATCGGCACCTCGCCATCAGGTATGTATTCATCAGTTGGCGGCGCATCACCGTCTATGATGATCTGCACATCGGGAAGCGGTTCGGGCGGGGGATTTTCCCCCTGCGAATTCAAGGCAGGTGGATTTTGGGATTGGGCGAACGCGTTTTGCACGATCCCGGGACCGCTGAAAGCGATCAGGACCGCACTGAAAACAAGGGAAATTGCCAAAAACTTGTTTCTTCTCATTATTCTCCTTTTAAAAATCGATATTGATTTGGTTTCCTGAGTTGTAAAGGCGGATCAGTGGCACTGATTTTTGCAATAAGTAATCTAATCGTTAGATTGAACGATTGATGACATGAAAAAGTGAACGAAAACGAGTTTGGTCTAACTAATTAATTAACTATATCGGAAACAAAATTCGACTTCAACTTTAAACTATACAAACTATATACAAATTGTAAGAAATACCCTTGAACACTTGCATTCAAAGTTGATGATGCCTTTTTTGCAGTGGAAAAGATCACAAGATGGACGCCAAACAGGCGCGATCCAGCCAAACAGATAGTTCCTGGAAGAGGAAAAGCGCTTTCCACCAATTTGTACGAGCCCAACCCGGGAAATACAATCAGTGATATACTTCTGCAGTTCTCGCGTGAGAACTTTTATTTTGGGTGTGCGTTTTGGACGTTCCAAAACAGATGTTTGACTGGTTGTGTTTGGGAGTGCTGAGCCGCAAGGCAAAGCACGTTGCAGATAACAGTACGGAATAATCAAGACTTCCCCCTGAGTAAAAAC
>CAYPBU010000181.1:0-1658 GCA_964409045.1 uncultured Anaerolineaceae bacterium
ACCAGCATGGCTCCCACTAAGACAAGGGCCACCGCTAACAGCAAATACTTTTTCATTTTTCCTCCATGAAAGAGTTGGGTTAATGGATTATTAACCAGAATTATAAAGCATAAACGGTTCAGGCTGGAATATTGATCACTAAGAGGTGCAATTGTGCAAAAAATGGGATGGTAGGACTGTAGATCCACGTAGAAAGCAAACCGTCCTATTCTGTTATTCTGAATAGGACGGTTTGTTGTGCAAAACAATACTTACTTGACTGTTACGGGTAAGTAGGATTCAAAAGACCAGCGTTCAGCTGTCTGTAGATAGGTGCCCCTATACCCGGAAATCGCGTACATCACAGGTCCGATATTTGTGTAGCCAAAAGTCCGCCTGCCATCAATCATGATTGATGGATGCGCCTTCCAAGTCCCAGAGTTGCCCTGGTTGGTGTCGTAAGACTCACAAGTGTCATGATAAGCGCTCCAGCCTCCACCGCAAACGTAAAGATTGGTTCCAATGGCATATACCCCAGCTCCGTCTCTCGGAGTTTTCGGGCTGGTGACCACATGCCACGCCCCGTCAGCTGGATCATAAACTTCGACACAAGTTGGGCATATAAGACCGCCCAGGGCGTAGATTTTTCCACTAATTGTCACTACGCCAATGTTTGCGTTGGCAGTGTTCAATGAAGCTATGGTTGACCATCTTGAGCCGGCTGGCGCCGCTGGATCATAGATATACGCAGATGCTTGTGCACCGTCAATTGTGTTTCCACCGACCACATAAAGTTTGTTGTTTAATATGGTACAGCCCATTCCCGATAACTCCGCTGGCATTGGGTCAGTGGTCACCACTGACCAGCTGGTGGTTGAAGTGTGAAAAATCCGCAGAGCGTTTGAATATGTAGACCAGGCTAAGTATCCACCCGGGATGTAGATATCCGTTCCGATCACGACCGCGCAAATGTTGCTGGCTGGGGAAGGCATCACACCCCCAAGGATCGTCCAGGCGTTCGTTACGGGGTCGTACCTCTCAACTTTGTCAGCTTGTGTTCCGCCACTGACCTCACCCCCGAAAAGATAGATTTTGCCATTGACCGCAGCCGCTGCAGGTCGGGAACGTCCGAGAGTGTTTATTGCGGATAGACCCTTCCACGAGAGACCTGTAGTGCCGCCAATGCTAAAGGCAAAGTCGTGGGTTGGTGCGCCGACCACATACCAGTCCTGCCACTCCGTACCTAAGCCAAAGCCGCCGTTTGGATTGATAAACTTCGCGATCCCTCCATTATTTGTGTCTGCTGGTTTAAGACCATATCCTCCTTGCGAAGCATTCATGGTCGGGTAAAACAACAGCCAATAATGCCCGGAACTTAATTTTAGAGGACTTGATAGCTGCAGGAGCGTATTAGAAGGGTATCCGGAGTAACCGGGAGATATGGTGACTTTGGGATCTGAAGGTGCCAATGTAAGGGACCAGACTGGAGGAGAACCGGCCCCGGAAGGATCGCCGGCAGGAATGCCGCCGTCATCCGCGTAAATTTGCCAGGTGAGCGCCGTTGCGTCAAAAAGCGAATCGAAGACTGAAACACCATCGCCGGGCACAAAAATGCTATTAATCTTCCAGGTTCCATCGACCTCAAAATCATCCGCAAGATAGGAACTGTGAGAGGGAAC
>CAYPBU010000182.1:0-1600 GCA_964409045.1 uncultured Anaerolineaceae bacterium
TTATTTCACCTCTGCCATCCCTTGTCATAGTCTGTAATTATCTTTGATGTTAAATAGTCAACAACATTATTTGACGAATACAGTATTTATAATTGCATAAAAAACGGGGAACGCTGAAAATTGATAAGAGCAAGCAATTTAAATAAACTGCTTGTCTGCTTCGCTCATGTTAGGATAAATTGTATATTTGAAACCAAAAAAATGTCGATAGAGAACTATCCAAAGGATTTTCAAGAATTTTTATCAAGGTTCCGAACTGAAGATGATTGCTGGGATTATCTATTTTCTATGCGTTGGACAAAAGGGTTTAGTTGTCCAAAGTGTAATTGTACCAGGTATTATCTTAATAAAAGAAAGGTGGCTGAATGTCCTGATTGTGGTAATCAAATATCCGTTACCGCAGGAACTATATTTCATGGCACAAGAAAACCTCTCTTACTTTGGTTTCATATAATGTGGTGGGTTGCCGCACAAAAAACGGGGGTTAGCGCGAGTAATTTCAAAGACTTTATGGGTTTTGGCTCATATGAAACTGCTTGGGCATGGCTACATAAGCTACGTAGAGCAATGGTGCGACCTGAGCGAGATAAGCTTACAGGTGATGTGGAAGTTGACGAAACATATATTGGTGGGAGAGAAATAGGCAAAGGGAAACAAGGCCGGAGAGCAGAGACAAAAACATTAGTTGTAGTAGCTACTGAATGCAACGGAAAGCAAATTGGCAGAGTTCGATTTAGATGTATTGCCGAGGCATCGGGAGATAATCTTCAAGAGTTTATTGAAGACAATATTGAACATGGAAGTCTTGTTATTACTGATGGTTGGAGTGGTTATAGCTTTTTATCTCACTCAACGAACTATGAGCATAAACAAAAAATCATTTCAGGTAGTGGGCAAGAAGCTCATGAATTATTACCTCATGTACATATGGTCGATTCTCTCGTAAAACGTTGGCTAAATGGAACTCATCAGGGGAATGTTTCGCCAAAGCATTTGCCATATTATTTAGATGAATATGCTTTTCGATTCAACAGGAAGCTATCAACATTCAGGGGTAAATTGTTTTATCGCTTAATGCAGCAAGCTGTAGTAACTCCGCCAATTTCCTTGAATGATATAATTAATTGAATTTGTGTAACATGTTTAAAGCAGACAAGCAGTTTAAATAAAAAGATAAATTAATAAAATGGAAGCATCAACATCAATCAAACAAATGTTAGCAGGGAACAGAATTTTTGTTCCGACTTATCAACGTGCCTATTCTTGGGACACAGAATTTGAAATAAGCAAAATGCCTAAACAGGTTAATGTTTTTTTATCAGACTTGGAGGACTACAACAAGAGTTCAACAAAATCATATTACTACTTCGGACACTTTCTCTTTGAAGAGAAGCCAGACAAAAAATTTGGCGTAATTGACGGACAGCAAAGACTAACAACAATTGTAATCTTTCTTTCCGCCTTATTCAAACAACTAAGCTCAATTAGAAAACTCACAGAAATCGAACAGGAAATTTTTGAAGACATCATCAAACGAAATTCAACCCGTAACTCCGCTTCATTTATACGTAATATGTAACATTGATGATCAGCAATTAAA
>CAYPBU010000183.1:0-1566 GCA_964409045.1 uncultured Anaerolineaceae bacterium
AGCTCTATCAGGGTACGTCCATGTCCAGCCCGCACAATGCCGGCGCTGCCGCGCTAATGAAGGCTTTGCATCCTAATTGGACCCCCATGGAAATTCGTTCAGCTATGATGATGACCGCAGAAGATGGTTTGAGGGCTGATCGATTTACTATCGAAGGTGTTATTCGCCCAGCTACCCCGCAGGATGAAGGCGCTGGACGTGTTGCGCTCGAAAATGCCGCAATGGTTGGCTTGGTGATGAATGAAACCGTTGCCAATTTTGAAGCAGCCGATCCCACGTTGGACGGCACTCCTGCGAGCCTGAACCTTGCCAGCCTTTACAGCAGCAAGTGCGTTGGCGAGTGCACCTGGACGCGTACCTTTACCAGCGTGGCAGATCTGCCCGCAGCTTATACTGTTGTTGCACCGGAATGGGTTACTGTTGCTCCTGCAACGTTTTCGATCAACCCCGGGGCTGAGCAGGAAATCACCTTCACAGCGGATGTTGCTGCATTCCCAAGCGATGAGTGGCAGTTTGCCTCGATCGAATTCCTGACCGACAGCACGTTTGCTGGAGGAGGAGATCCTATTGTTGTGCTCTCTGAAGACTTTACTTCAGAAACATTCCCGCCGACTGATTGGGCTATCTATGATTACGATGCTGTCGCTACCAATTGGGTCAGGGATACAGTACAAAGTAATTCCGCTCCCGCGTCTGCAAAACATTCCTTTAGCTGCACTGCTGATCAAGAAGGATGGTTGGTTACTCCTCAGATCTTGGTCCCAGCGACCGGCATAACCAGCCTTAATTTTGTTCAACGTGGAGACTGGGTTGCTGACCTTTTCTACCACGGCATCCTGGTTTCGACCGATTCAAACGACCCTGCAGATGGGGATTTTGTCGAACTTACACAACCAGTTGCACCAGCTGAAGATGCATGGTCAACGGCTTCTGTATTAGTTGATCTTTCAACATATGCTGGTCAAAATATTTATGTGGCGTTCAAATACACAGGTGATTGTGCCGATGCCTGGTGGATTGATGACGTTGTTGTCACCAATCTACAGGCTGGCGCACCAATTGCCGATGTTCACATCCCTCTGGCAGTTCTGCCTACCTCGAGCAATATTCCTGGAATTGTCAAGTTTGACACACACCGCGACGCGGATGCTGCAACTCTCAATGATTTAGTGGCTGTTGAGTTGACTGGTGCCAATACTTTCAGTGCCGGCCTTACCAAAGCAGAGTTGGAAACCTTCACGCTTGACCCAGATCCTACACCCAGTGACTATTTGGATGATCTCTCCCAGATCTTTGTCAAGAAGATCACGGTCCCAGCCTACACTATCCGCCTGGTAGCTGAAATTACCGCTTCAACTTCAGCGGATCTGGATATGTTCCTGTATTATGACTATCCTGCCGATGGCGAGTTCACCGCGGACGATTACCTGGTGGCTACAAGTGCCACTGGCGCGGTATTGGAATACATCAACGCGCCCAAGGATTTTGTCTATTACAACCAGCCCGACACTTTCTATATTGTTGTCCAAAACTACGCTGGTGCTGCAGGCGATTCGGTCACCCTCG
>CAYPBU010000184.1:0-1311 GCA_964409045.1 uncultured Anaerolineaceae bacterium
TTAAATACTAATGGAATCATCGACATCAAGCGAGATTGTCAAGATTCAAATTACATAATGATCAACCCGGGTTCTGTAGGATACTCAAGGGATGGATGCTCATTAGCTAGTTACGTCATTATTGACCTAAAAAAGAAAGTGATCGAATTTCATAGAACCAGCTACAACACCGAAACACATCTTGCGAAGGTTGCGGGCATGGGAAAATGGCTGGCAGACAATTTACCTCCTGGGTATGGTTTTATTGATGTTGATCAAGCACTCTCTTTATTGGTGCAGTCGCTAAGGAATGCAATCGTTCCAGTAAAACCACCAGAAAGCTGGAAAACTCACGGTTGATAGGAAAAAATAACTATGCAGGAAGATGAACAAAAAAAACTGAGTTTAAACGTTGGAGTTATTTTCAGTTTATTATTATTAGCTATCCACATAATATCGGATGCATCCAATAATTGGAATTCAAGCAGGGATATGATATTCTGGTTCATACGAATTCCACTCTATTTTTTTGTTGGTATGATCGCCGCAAACAAACAATACAAACAGGATTTGTTTACGGATACTCCTTTAAGCAGGCTCGGGAATGCCTCTCGGTCTGCCTCCTTAATAATTAGTATTGTCGATTGGTTTTACATTATTGCAAGAAGTGTTATCCAGGACGATTCAGGTCTTTTTTCCGGATTAGGCATTTTATTAAGTTTGTTTTTTATGGGTTTTGATTTACTCCTTGCGTTAGTCCTGGGAAATTTTGCAGGGTCTATCGTCCGGAGGAAGAACGACCTAAATTCAATTGATTCTTAGGAGATTGATATGGAAAAAAAATGGTGGGAAGGTATTATTTCATTTTTATGTGATTTCTGGTGGATAATAGCAATTATCTTAGCTGTTGGACTGGCTATTTACTTCACCCGGGATTTATGGATGACAATGTTGTTCTAAACTAGAATCAACATAATAGTATTTGGTTAAGAGAGTCACTTGACTCAAATTTTTTATCAGGCAATCAGGACTGATAAATTGTGTTTTCTGTGAACTTCTATTATCAAATACAAAGAGAAGGGACTGGAACCAAGATATTTACGTGGCGAACAGTTGCGATTAACATAGGTAAATGTGTGGCGTGATAATGCTGACCCAGCGTAATGACAATTATCAGCTTTAATACCGGCACTGATTTCTGCTTAGCTATTTCAATATCATAATTGAACAGGTTTCTCAAGTCAGTTTTCCAAAAAAAAAGGTCCTGTTGACGGTACACAATATTTTATGAAAACAACTTTATGGAAGGTATGAAACTTGCTGATAAATTAA
>CAYPBU010000184.1:1343-1557 GCA_964409045.1 uncultured Anaerolineaceae bacterium
GTACCGAAAAGTATTCTTCTGCGCGGTCAATTTGTGATCGATTTGCGTTTCAAATCCTTATGACGTAGTATATAAATATTGTGCTTGACCAATTTTAGTGAGGAGGTGAGGGAAATTCCAAGCCTGCTTGTAACACGAAATGATCTATATCTCCTGCGACCCGAGCACCCTCGCCCGCGACCTGAAGTATTTCGTTGAATTTGGGTACAGCCTG
>CAYPBU010000185.1:0-1547 GCA_964409045.1 uncultured Anaerolineaceae bacterium
GGGTGTCAACCGAGCTGGTTGCTTCGTCCATCACGAAGATGTCAGGTTCTGCCAAAAGGGCACGCGCGATGCTGATGAGCTGTTTTTGACCAACGGAAAGTTGATTGCCGCCTTCACCAACATCCTGGTTGTAACCCTTCTCCAAACCAACGATGAAATCGTGCGCGCCAGCCAGTTTTGCGGCTTGTTCGATCTCCTCATCGGTCGCGTTCAGCCGTCCGTAGCGCAAGTTATCGCGAACACTGCCCGAGAAAAGATGCGGGACTTGCAGAACGACTCCGATGCGGGACTGAATGTCCTCGAGGGGATACTGCGTGTAGTCGTGACCAGCTATGCGGATCACGCCTTCGCTTGGCTCGTAAAAGCGGCATAAAAGGTTGACAATGGTGGTTTTTCCGCCACCGGTTGTCCCGACCAACGCCACGGTTTGCCCCTGGGGAATCAGGAAGGTCAGGTTTTTGATGACGGGTTCGTCATCTTCGTAGTGGAAAGAGACGTTCTCAAATTCCACATCGCCAACCAGAGAATCCACTGTCAACAAGTTTTCCCGGTTCTGAATTTCTGGTTTTACGTCCAGCAGCGAGAACACTCTCTCGGAGGAGGCGATCGCATTTTGCATCTCAGCATAAACGCGTGCCAGGTCCTGAATAGGCCAGAGGATGAACATGATGTACGAGATAAACGCCTGCAAGACACCGATGGTAATCGTTCCGCCTGCCACCTGCACCCCGCCCTGCCAGAGGATCAGCACCAATGAGATCGCGCTGATCGTCTGGATCGTTGGCAGGTAAATGGCAGAAAGCAACACAGCACGATAGCTTTCCTGGAACATGTGGGTGGAAAGGACTTTGAAGTCATCCAGGTTCTTCGACTCACGGCGCAGCGCCTTGACCACTCGGACGCCAGTGATATTTTCATTCAGCGAGGCAGTCATTTTTGAGTTCGCCTTGCGTGACTGGCGGTAGTGGTGGTAGATCTTGACGCGGAATTTAAACGAGACGAAGATCATCACAGGCAGCGAGAGTATGGCAATCACAGCCAGCTTGGCGTTCAATTGAAGCATGAAGTACACCGCAAAGCTGATATTTGTGATTGCCCAGACCGTATCCAATACGCCCCAGGTCAGCAAATCTGCCATCTTCTCGGTGTCTGAAGTGACGCGCGACATGATCCACCCAAGCGGGGTTTTGCTGAAGTATGAGAGGGATAAGCTCTGCAGATGGTGGAAGAGCTTTTTGCGAAAATCATAGCGCAGCTGCTCTCCGAGCAGACCCATCAGGTAGATCATGATGAAGAATCCGACCACCTGCGCGAGCACCACAATAATATAATTGCGGAACAAACCGATCATCACAGGCAGATCCTTGGGCACGATGCCTTCGTCGATGATGCGTTTGTTGAGAATGTTATAGTAGGCGTCCAGATAGGAAACCAGCGCGATGCCGATCACCGAGAGCAGCATCTGAGGCCAATATGGTTTTAGCGACTTCAACAGCCGCCCAACAACGCCGCTCTTCAGGTTGACGACGTCGTCCAGTTCTTCTTCG
>CAYPBU010000186.1:0-1537 GCA_964409045.1 uncultured Anaerolineaceae bacterium
TAAGGAAGGCGAAGTGGTTGGTCAGATGAGCGAAGACGCCTTCGATGCTGTCATCGCGGTCAACCTAAAGGGTGTTTTCAACTGCACCCAGGCTGTGGTGCCTTACATGATCAAACAGGGCGGCGGCGCGATTGTGAGTGCCTCCAGCGTGGTCGGGTTGTATGGCAACTTTGGTCAGACTAACTATGCCGCAACCAAATTTGGTGTGATTGGCATGACCAAGACCTGGGCGAGAGAACTGGGTAAATACCAGATCCGTGTCAATGCCGTGGCTCCCGGTTTCATCCTGACTGAAATGGTCCTGAAGATGCCCGAGAATGTGCTGGCTGGAATGGCTGCGAACGCGCCCCTGAAGCGCCTCGGCAAGCCGGAAGAGATCGCCAATGTTTATGCCTGGTTGGCATGTGACGAAGCCTCATATGTTCATGGTGCAGTCATCAGTGTGGACGGCGGGATCGTTTTGGGTTCTTAGTTGTTCCTTCGCCAAATACGAAGAACAACTTTCAACTGAAGGGACAAAAAATATGACTCGTTACGCAACTATTTTAGGAACAGGGATATACATCCCTGAGAATGAAATTACCAATGAAACCTTTGCAGGGTGGATGGGTGAGGTCAGCCCCAAGCTGGCAGAGGTTGTTGGCAAGTTTGAGACCAACAGCGGTATCAAAACCCGCTTTTATGCCCCGGATGACTGGGCGACTTCGGACCTGGCTACAGAGGCAGGCAAAGCAGCCATTGCCGATGCCGGTCTGACCCCTGAGGATATTGACCTGGTGATCGTGGGCACAGACAGCCCGGATTACATCACCCCGGCGACATCGGTTGTGACCCAATTCAAGCTTGGCTGTGTCAATGCCGGCACATGGGATGTCGGTTGCGCTTGCGCGTCCTTCCCAACCGCTCTAACACAGGCAGCCGGTTTGATCGCCACCAATCCTCATCTTAAGTACATCCTGGTGATTGGTGCTTATATGATGCACAAACTCTCCGACAACAAGCATGATGTCACTGCTTTCTTTTATGGCGATGGCGCTGGCGCGGCGGTTGTTGGCGCTTCGGATAAACCCGGTTTTGTGTCCTCCTCGATCAAAGCCGATGGTTCCTACCATAAGAACTGGGGTATCTACTCCGGCGGCACTTATGAGCCTGCCACGGTTGAGAGCGTTGAAGCTGGACGCACCAAGGTGAAACTGGTCACGCCTTTCCCCGCAACGGTCAACCACGAGGGGTGGCCTGCGCGCGTGCGTGAATGCGCTGCCAATGGCGGATTTGAACTGAGCGAGATCGATCATATCATCTTCACCCAGGTGAATGTGAACAGCATCAAAATCGTAATGGAAGACCTTGGTTTACCCGTCGAGAAGGCACATTACGTGATGGACAAATGGGGCTATATGGGCTCTGCTTGTCTGCCGATCGCATTCCATGACGCCGTCAAGCTGGGCAAGATTACTTCCGGCATGCGCGTAGTATTTTGCGGTTCCGGTGTGGGTTACAACCAGGCAGCCACCTGTTTCATCATGCCTTAATGGAG
>CAYPBU010000187.1:0-1516 GCA_964409045.1 uncultured Anaerolineaceae bacterium
CAATGTGTAACCTATGTGTCCGAACACTTGTTACCTATGTCTCCGGTCTATACACCGAGGGAGGGCTTAAGCTCTCATCGTTTGCGATGGATGAGGGTTCATAAGTTCCCCTCTTCAGTCTCCCATCCGTTTCACGGCGGGATCCAGCTTCGCTCCCTTTCGCTTCGCTACACGGATCTGCGACCTGGGGAAGCCCAACATAGCTCTCCCTTGAGGGAGGGTCCGCGACCTGTGACCGTAGTGAAACGGAGGGCACGCGGGGGAGAGTGTCGTTGCGTAAACTCCCACCACTTGCGATGGGAGAGAATAACTCTTGATCCTGCTGTCCTTCAGCCTTCCCCTTGGGGGAACCCATGGCGAGCCAGGGCAGGTGGGGACCGCTTGCGGTGGATGAGGGACGTGATGGACAACCCTCACCCTCACCCCGGCTACGCCGACCCTCTCCTGGGAGAGGGCTCAGGATTAACGGCTGTGCGGATTTTTCCATTTCCCACAAATCCATATCCCACGCTATGCCTCGTCCGGATGCAACACCGAGCGCCAGGTCCAATCCCAGGAAAGTCTTGCCCGATGCGGTCTCCCCGGCCAGGAGGGTGATGCCGCCCTGGGGGACCATCTGCCACAGGAGCCAGCCGTGCGGCCGCCATTGCCGCCGCACCAACTCCGCAGCGGTGATCACATTTTTGAAATCAATCTCTTCCAATTAGGATCCTTTCCGTTGTTCTCTTGTAGGGTTGACGCCTGCGTCAACCAAATCGTTTGAGGAAAGGGCATACCCTGCTTTGCGGGCACAGGTGCCCTTTCCCTACGACGTTCCCCTTGTAATTGTAGAACATATGTGCTATTATATACCAACAAAAATTATTTTGCAACATGCACTTTAAAAACCGTATTTGCAATCATTACGCCCTGGTGCGCCGTCAAAAAACGTTGCAATTCTTGCAATTCTTGCAATTTGTTTTTCCGGTCGTCATCGCGAGGAGCAAGGCGACGTGGCGATCTGCAGTTGTTGCGGTTGAAAAATGAAAGGCAGATCGCCACGCAAAAGAGGCTGACGATACCCACAGGGCACGATGTGACGCGAGGTCCTACGTAGGGCTGGGCCTTGGTCCAGCCGCTTAACTTGCGTATGCATATATTGCGGAGGGAGCAAGCCCCCTCCGTACGAAATATTGCCGGATTGAACCTTGGAGAAACGAGCCCCAGGGCAGGCTACGGAATCCGGCCTACGAAAAGATTACGCAGAAAGACCCTCTTCAGTCTCCTGTCCGTTTCACGGCAGGATCCAGCTTCCCCCAGGGGAAGCCCAAGGTCAAAAAACATAAGCATTTCGTAAGAATTGCTTACACGGTCTTGACTTCCCGCCCTCAACTGCGTATCATAAGTTAGCACTCAATCTTAAGGAGTGCTAATTCTTAAAAGCAAATAACGGAGGAACCTTATGTCTATATCTATGCGTCCATTAGGAAGCCGGCTCGTGATTGAACCGATCGAGCAGGAAGAAGTAACCGCTGGC